>JAITKA010000066.1 GCA_031278635.1 Deltaproteobacteria bacterium
ATTATTTACGTGGAAATGATTTGACAAGACTTAAAATTTAGCTTTGGGTAATTTTCTTTAAATAATTACTCAAAAGCCCTTACGATATAATCGTTATCTTGTCTGGGCTTTGTTTATTCTTGTTATCCCATGCCATTTCACTGTGTCTTATTCGTTCACCGATACTCGCTATCGAAAGTATTATTGCTAGCTATTTTACATAATTGAGTGTAAATGCTCCTTATTCTATTCGATATTCTATAGTCTAGTGTCGACTTGAATTTTTCTCTTCGATAATCTAGGATCCCTGAAATAGCCTTTTCTTATCACCATGAAGAGCCGAAAAAAAATTGTCTCAGGGAATTTGGCTGCCTTTTTAGTATAGACAAGCCGATATACCCCCGTTTATGCTTTTTCCCTAAACTCGCCGAAGGGGCTCGCCTGGGCCCCCAATCGAGAGCGGGACCCCCTTTCATCCAGGGGCCCAACCCGTCACAAATGGCGAGGCGCCGGGGGAAAAGCCATGGGCCGTTCATTTCCCGGCAGGGGGAGACGATTGAAAACCATCTTGGACGCGAGGCTTTTAGGGGTGCACCGATCGACCGGTACCAAGGCGGGTTGGCCCCGACCACCCGGCCCATATGTCGAAAGGCGAGAGGCATATTGCCCGGCTGGGCCGGGAGGGGTATAATGGAGTCCCAACAAGCGCTTACGCCTTACGGACCGGGAATGAACCATTTCGCCAAAAGACGAGGCCTATCATGACGGGGCCATAAATGGCCATGCGTCAAAGCCCGACCCGTCCCGGGGCGGGCCTCCCGGTCCCTCGATCCCCCCAAACCGGTGCCGGAAAACCTCGCGGGGTCGCTGCGCCACCCCATCGACGCGTCCGGGGAGGGTAACGCCCAGGGGGGCGCGCCGGGACGGGAAGCCGGCAATGCCGGGCCCGGGGGACAAGGGGATGCCAAAACGTTACGCCGCCAATCGGGAAGGCGCCGAAAGGGACGCTCTAGATGAATGGGCAAACGGTGTCGTGCCCTTCGGGCGGGTATGCCGGGAGGGAACCGATGGATCCTGTACGGGTGGGCCGGGCGGGGCCGAAAACCGACCCGGCGGCATGGCGCCGGCTAGAGTGGATGGTTTTTTCGAAAACGGAAGGGAGGGCTAAATGAAACCGCCAGGATTAGGAAAGAAGATCGCCAAAATCAAAGCCTCCAAAGCCAAGGCGGCCAAGGCTGAGGCCACGGAAGCCCGGGCCGCAGGGTATGACGTCGCCAACAAAGCTGACTCCGACACGGTTAAGGTCTCCGATCCCGAAAGCGGGTGGGTTCAGTCCACGTTGCGTGATATAAAAGCCTTCCGGGACAAATTGGATAAGGTCAAATGGAAGGCCGACGGCATTTTTGAGGATGACTGGCGCGCCTTCGCCCTCCTGCTCTCGGTGCCTTCGTCCAGCCAGTCCGCGCCGGGATTCCCCCGGGGCATGGGGTATGACAAACTTTATGGATGCGCGAGTGAACGCGATAGACACTTACTGCAATGTTGGTTTGAAGATATGGAGGTCAGGGACGAAATATCCCTCATGAAATTATTGGATCAGAATTACGATAACCATATCGATTTCCTTGATTTTCGAGCCTTCTGGGCGGGGGGCCTTGGATTTGACATTTATGATCAGGGCGAGGAACGCTGGATGGTTGATGGCAGGATGGCCGTGGTTGAAAAATTGGCTGAATTAGGCGGCAACCTTGGCTTTTTAGCGTTCGATTTGTGCGAGGGCATTAGCTTTATCCGTTGCGCCCACGCCCTCGGGATCATACCGAGTAAAAGGGTTTGGCAGCTCCTCGAGTTTCTGGCGGCCAAAGTGGCGGCGCACTTTGACAATTGGGGCCAGTACGCGCTTTCCTGCCTCTGCGGCTTCGTATACCACACCTACAGCAAATCGCTCCACGACGGCATAAGCGAAGCCCACGCGTCCGTTTTGAAGTTGGGATACTTGAACGCTCTGCGGAAATTGACGGCGCAGGGCGGCGTTTGGCGCATGGCGAGCTGGCCGAGGCGCCCCATGCTCGAAAAGAAACCCGGGAGTGGCATCAGGGATTTGCTCCCCTTGATTCCCCGTTGGGCAGGCCAGATACTATGTCTCGCCTCGGACCGCATCATGGTTGACGGCGCAAAGGTGGGCTATATGTACCGGGAGGACGCCGCTTTTGACGGGGACAGCGGTTGGCGTTTCTTCGCCGGGGACGAAAGTGAGGATTACAGGCTCGACCCGAAAACCAGCGTCGCGTATAGCCTCAACGGTATCTGCAATCGCGACCCGGATATCATGGGGTTTTTGTTTATGAAGACCCGAAGAGCGCTGCGACGGATAGATGGTGGCCAGCTGCGACCGGTAGATAGCTGACGGGCGCGGCGAAAGGAGGGAGGGCGACGGAAGCGGACGCTCCCAGACGGACGCTCCGAGGCGGCAGGTCGTGAGACGATTCAAGAAACCGTGCCCCAACGGTCAGAATGACAATGATAACGGCGCTTGGAACCAATCAGTTTCACGTAAACTTAAGCGAGGGTTAGATGAAATCGCCCGGTTTGGGAAAGAGGATCGCCAAAATCAAAGCCGCCATGGCTAAAGCCGCGAAAGCTGAAGCCGCCATGGCTTCAGCCTTTGTTGCAAGATTTAAAAGCCTTCGGCTCCAAGGCGGATAAACTCAAGTGGCGGGCCAGCACCGCTTTTGAGGATGACCGGCGAGCCTTCGTCCTCCGACCCTCGGCGCTTTCGTACCGCTTCCCCGATCCGATAATCCCCCCAGACTTGGGACATGAAAGGTTTTTTGGATGCCCGAACGAAACCAACAAGTTTGCGCCGGGAAACTATTTGAAAAAGAGGTATGGCGTGACCGACGTGGCAACCCTCTTTAAAGCGCCGAAACTCTACCACGGAAGCCATGACAAGTTCGATTGGTTTCGGGCCCACCGGGCTGGGCGCATGTCATTTGACCTAACTGGTTTTAACGACGACGAAGCCTTGAGATTTGAAAACATGATGGCCGTGGCCGAACGATTGAGCAAAGTTTGCGGCAACCGAGGCTTTCTCGCCTGGGACGTGGGGGATGGCATCGCCTTGTGCCGCCGCGCCTTGGCCGCCGGGCTCATTTCGCTGAATTGCTTTTGGCTGGCCCGCGATTCGATGGCTGCCCGGGTTGCGGCGTATTATGACGATTGGGGCGAATATGGGCTTTCCTACGTCTGCGGCGACATCTTTCAAATTTTTACATGCATGAACAAAAGAGACATGACCGAGGCCATGGTGACCCCTTTCATACGGGAGAAGTTAAACAGAATGCGGGCTTTGACCGCGCCGGGAGGGCTTTGGCGCGCGTTAGGCTGGCCGAAGCACTACCCGTACGGAAAGAAACTCGCGATTGCCGAGAAGGATATTATCCCCATGATTCCAGATTATGTAAACCCAAAAATCTGTCGCGCCACGGACCGTATCGTGGTTGACGGTTCGAAGGTTGGG
>JAITKA010000163.1 GCA_031278635.1 Deltaproteobacteria bacterium
TCCCTCGACGAGATAAAGCGCATAGCCGCCGCCCTTTAGCCGCTTGGGCCAAAGCGGGCGGGGCCCGCGAGGCTCGCGGCCAGGGACGGGGAGGATTTTGAAATGCAATACATGAGTGAGCGCAAAAGGCGCGAGTTTATAAGATTTCTTGAAAAATTAGGCCCCAAGGGAGCCAAGGATTTGCTCTCCGAGGCGGTGGGCAAGGCGGCCGACGAATTGATCCAACTGCACGAGGAAGGTATCGAACCCGGGGAACGGTTCATGGTGGAGACGCTGGGGAAGGAGCTCGACAAGGCGATCCGGGGTTTGACCGGGGCGGGGACGGGCAAGAAGGCCGTCAATGATCCCGCCGTGAAACTGGCCCAAAAACTCCTGCGGCAAAAAGTCTCCCACGCCTGCGTCGCCGATCTTACCCACCTCTCCCTCGACGAGATAAAGCGCATAGCCGCCGACCTTTAGCCGCCCGGGCCAAAGCGGCCGCGGCCGATGGGCCCGGGTGGGCCCGGGTGGGGTTTCGTGGAAACGGGGGCGAAAAGCGGGAAGGTTAGGGATATCGTAACGTTAAGCCGGATACCTGAGGCATATTTGGGAAAATTTTCGGTATCATGCGGCAAAATGGGTTTTTTTTGCATCGATTATGGGTACGGGGCGGGCATTCAGTCGTCAATGAGGGGATAATCATCTCGCCCAAGGCTAGCGTTCGGTCCCATGATACGGGAAAAAATAATTTTTTATTTTTTTCGCGTTTTGTGGCATTTAGGGCTTGATCGCTAATTTCGTTGAAATTATTATTACCCTCATAGCCATAGGTTAGGCCTTAAGGGGGCCTGGCTTGGGTGGGGGAGGTTGTGCGTGATTGGCGGCCAAGCCGCCCGGTAGTGGCGATTGTCAAGATATATGGTATAATGGGTTCGTTCTGACGGCATAACGTTTGAGCGTATTATTTTGAATCACGAGAAAGGCGAACGGCCGTGACGCGGTCGGGCAAGCCCTTGGCCCCAGGCCGATAGCCAGGGGGGCTTCCCGGTTGGGCCTTGCCGCGTTTTGGCAAGGCCCGGGGCCCCGTGAAAGAGATTTTTGGGCCATCACGGGATTTCCCCGGGCCATGGCGCGGGGGGCGCCGATCGCCGGGGCCGTTTCGCCCAGTTCCCGCCCCGATGCCGAGTCGGGGGCGCTTAGGTCGCTTCATGAGAAAAAAGTTGGAGGTGTTTGATCCGCAATCGGTTAGCGCTTTGGCTAACCTGTGCCGGGGCCATCCGGAGGCGGGGATCAAATGGGACCTCAAGGATCCTAACAAGGTGGTCGTGACCGGCCAAGAGGCTTTGGGCATGAAAGTCGACGGCGGTCGCCTGACGAGGCTCGAGCTGTCAAACGACATGCTTGAGGGGGTCTTGTCCCTAAGGGGAATGCCGGGACTTTCGCACCTGAAGGTAAGTTGCCCGCGGGTGACCAAGGTCACCGTCGACGACATGCCGGATCTGACGACCCTGACCCTCGATAACCTCCTTTTGGAAAAATACCGGGACAGCCTGTCGCTGGGCGATCTGCCCAAGCTGACCTCGCTGCGGGTAACCCGCTGCGGGCTGGACGACCTAAAACCCCTGGGCCACCTGGTTGGCCTTAAGTCCCTGGATCTGGGCGCCAACCGGGTCAAATCGCTGTCGCCCTTGGCCGGGCTGGCAAACCTGACCAAATTGATCCTTTCGTCCAACGCCATCGTGGACGTTAGCCCCCTTGCGGGCTTAGGTTCCCTGAAAGAGATAGATCTGTCCGGCAATTCGCTGCCAAGTTTGGGTGATCTCGCCCGAATATCCAGTTTAAGGATACTATCGGCCAACGACAATCCCCTGGCCGGCGGCGAGACCCTGGGGGCCTTTACCCGCCTCCACACCCTTCGCCTCTGCGGCGTGGGGCTGGGCGCCCTGGTGGGCCTGGGCGAGCTCAGGAAGCTTCAGGGCCTTGAGCTAAGGGAAAACGACATCGAGGACCTGGGTTTCCTGTCGGGCCTGACCGCCCTCAGGTATCTCGATTTGAGCGACAACAAGGTCAAGAGCCTGGAGGGCCTGAAAAACAACGTCGACATCCGTCGCCTGAACCTCTCGAACAACCAGATATCCGACATCACCCCCCTGCGCTTCCTGAAGCGCCTCACGGAACTCAATCTCGCCTACAACCTGGTCGACGATCTGATCGGCCTGTGCATGCTGCCGCTCCTTGAGGATCTGGACCTTAGATCCAACAAGATCCTGAGCATCGAGCCGCTGCGGTCGCTCCCCCGCCTGACCAAGGTCAACCTCTCCAACAACAGCTACCTGGACGAGGAGGTCATGGAGGGCCTTCTGACCGATCTCGAGGCGGCCCTGAACAAGGCCTTCGTGGAGGAATACCGGCGGAACGGCGGGATAGAGGGGGCGATCTCCAGGATGGGCAAGCTGCCGGAGGACCCCAAGCTGCGGGCCCAGCTTTACGTCAATTTCTTCGGGCGGATGCTGGCCGACGAGATGATCGAGTATAACCGGAACCTCCAGAAGGCCCAGGCCGCCGCCAGCGAGCGGGAGGCCAAGGACAAGGCGGCCAGGGGCGAGGGGGCCGAGGGGTCCGGTGACGAGGACCCCGACAACGCCCGTCTGGTCTCCGAGCTCCGCAGGCTTCTGGGGGACGACGGGACGAGCGACCTGGGCGAGCTCATAGCCAAGGCCTGCGAGCCCAACCCCGACGAGCCCCCGGACGAGGGGGTGGTCTACGATTCCCTGGACGAGGTCGAGGGCCTGCCCCAGGAGCTCCTGGACATCCTCAGGCAGCTGGGCGGCGAGCCGACCATGGTCAAGGTCAAGACGGTCAAGAGGGGGGTCAGCGGCGGCGGCGGGCTCCCGGATCTGCCCAAGGGCACCATAGTCATCCGCTGCCAGGTCGAGGCCACGCCCGGCGAGGGCCGCGGGGAGGACGACCAGGGCGAGGGAATCGGCGACGACCAGGGCGGGCGCCACCCTTTCCGCGGGCCCGCGGGCCCCCCGGCCAACGGCCGCTTCCCCCACGGGGCCGACCCCACCTTCCCCTTCATAAGGCGCAAGACCGGGCCTGGCAACACCCTCAGCCGCCGTGACCAGGAGGAGTACAACGACATGGAGAGGCGGTTTTTCCTCCTCAGCTACAACCCGGCGAAATTTTCCCTCCACTGACGGGCCGCCCGCCCGCGCCCCAAGCCAAAAAACCGGCCCCCAAGGGCCGGTTTTTCGCGTTCGGGGGGCGGGATGCCGCCCCCGGGGGTGGTTTACTTGATGAAGGTGCCCCGGTTGAGCTCGACGAAGGCTTGCTCGAGCTCCCCCTCGGTGTTCATGACTATGGGGCCGCCCCAGGCCACGGGCTCGTTGAGCTTGGGGCCGGAGAAATAGATGAGCCTTGAGGGCTCGCCCTTGGTCTCAAGCTCGATGCGGTCCCCCGGCCCGTAAAGGACGGCGGTCTTGACCTCGAAATCGTGGCCGGCCGTCCTGACGGGGCCCTCGACCAGGAAGACGAAGACGTTGTCGGTGGGGATGGTGTCGATCTCGAAGAGGCTCCCGGGCTTTATGGAGACGTCGTAAAGGGTGGCCTGGACGTATTTCGGGGTCACGCCCTTGGTGCCCTTGTAATGGCCGGAGATGACCCTTACCGTGGCCGGCCCATCCGTGACCACGGGGATCATGTCCTTTTTGATGTCAAAGTACCGGGGCTCGGCCATTTTGTCCTTCCTGGGCAGGTTGAGCCAGATCTGGAGGCCCAGCATGCGCTTGGAGGCCTGGGGCATCTCCTGGTGCATGATGCCGCTCCCGGCGGTCATCCACTGGCTCTCGCCGGAGTTGATGGCCCCCTTGTTGCCGAGGCTGTCCTCGTGGAGCATCTGGCCCTCAATGAGGTAGGTGATGGTCTCGATGCCCCGGTGGGGGTGGTAGGGGAAGCCCTTGACGTACAGCGACGGGTCGGTGGCGTCGAAGGAATCCAGCATCAAAAAGGGATCGTAGTCCTGGACCGTGTCGTTGCCCAAAACCCTGACCAGGTGCACGCCGGCACCGTCCACTGTTTGCCGCCCTTTGACGGCCCTCTTAAATTCGCGATATGCCATGTTGTTCGTTTATCCGCCTTTCTTTCTGGGGCCGTAAATTTGTGGCCCCGGTTGGCATGGCCGTCCCGGTGCGGGATCGGCCCCTTGCGTAGGTAAGTTCGCTCGTTCGCTCACCCGTTTCGTCATACGGCGCCGAAAGGGGCGCCTTTTCGTCGTTAGCCTTTGCCGTAAACGGCTTTCACCACGGAGTCGCCGTGGACGACCAGGGCCGCCGGGGTGACGGCGAAGCCGCCCTCCCTGAGGCGCCTGACCCGCCCGGAGCCCTCGATCCGGCCCAGATAGGCCATGGCCGGGCCGGACAGCCTCTCCTCCAGGGCGAGGATTTCCTCGGAGGGGTAGCGCCACTCCTCTTCCCCCGGCTCGTCGTCGCGGTTGCCGGGCCCCGGGACCGGGACGGGGAGCCTGTGGTGGCTCATGCCGATGGCAAGGTAAGCCCCGTCGCCGGTTTTCATCAGGCAGTCCACGGTTTCCCGGGCGCCGTGGCCCTCCGGGGCCGGGAAGGTATGGCCCAGGGTCAGGGCCAGGTAGGAGAATATCCGGCCGTAATGCTCGGAGGGCGTGCCCTCGGACTTGGCGTGCTTAAGGGACGCGAGGAGTCTCTTGAAGGCCAGGGCGGTCACGCGGGCGTTTTGGTTTTTGAGGGATTTCAGTATCTGATCCATTTCCCCCCAGAGCTGGCCCGGCTTGAGGTTATATTCCTTGGCCATGCAGTGGATCAGGAGCGACCACCGGGCGGACAGGTTGGGCATGTCCAGTTTGTGGACGATCCCGCCCTTGCGCCTGGACGTCCTGGAGACGGAAAGGTAGCCGGTCTGGGACAGGGCCGGGAGCGGGGCCACGTCCGCGGGGTCGATGACGTTTTCCGCCTGGTCGAGGGACAGCTCGCCGTCGGTCAGGCGCTTGACCAAATCGTGCTTTTTGGCGAGGTTCACCAGGAAGGGCGGGGTTTTGGGGGTTTGCCAGAAATTATTGAGCTCCTTGGCCCGGAAGAACTGGAGGAGGCGGAAGAGGTTTATCAGCTTGGTCTTCCCGTCCCAGGAGTAGCCGCCGTACCAGTCCAGGAGATCGGCCCTGAGCCTGTCCTGGCCCGGCTTGCCGGGGCAGATGCCCTCGGTCTCCAGGGCGGACAGGACCACCTCCAGGTAGGGCGGGAATCGGAGGTCGAACTCCTCGACCGTCAGGCCGCATATGGGGGCGTAAGCCGGGTCGAAGGTGATGTCCCTTAAGGCGTCCTGGCCAGGGAAAAGGGCCTGGGGGTCGAAGCGGCAGACGCCGGCGTAAAAAACGAAGCGGAGGCTGTCCTTGGCCGCCAGCGGGACGCCGTAGAGGGCGACCAGCTGCTCCCATATGGCCGGGAGGTTATCGGGGTGGGTCACGTTGCCGATGATCGGCAGATCGTACTCGTCGATCAGGACGACCACCTTCCGGCGGTGGGCCAGCTCGAGATCGACGATGAAAGAGTGGAATATCTCGGCCGGGGTCTGGCCCCTGACCTGCAGGTTCGCCGCTTTTATTTTTTTCGTCAGGACGGCCGTCAGCGTCTGGGCGAAATTTTCCGGCGTCTTGCAGTTCACCTTGGCCATGTCCAGGTGGATGATGGGGTAAGGCTCCCATTCGCACTGCTGATCGTAAAGCCACAGGCCCTTGAACAGCTTTTTCCGGCCAGCGAAGATACTTTTTATGGTACTGAGCAAGAGGGTTTTGCCGAATCTTTTAGGTCTGGTGAGCAGTATCGGGTCGGTGTGCTGGGTTAATTCATGGATATATTTAGTTTTATCAATGTAAAGAAAACCCCCGTGCCTAATTTTCTCGAATGTATATATACCTAATGGTAATTTATTCATATATTTTCTCTTGGAAAAGATTTATATTTTAAATTCACTTAAGCCGTATAGTAAAACTAACTATTACAGACTCATGAATTTGATTATGGTTATAAGGCCAGCGTCACGCCGCCACGTTCACGGGAACGGGCCCTTTTGGCGAACTAACGGGACCAAAATTTAGGAACCAAAAATCTTGGGCCAAATTGGTTAACGTTCTTGTCAAATAATCCGGTCGCGAGAACTTTACCGGAAAATCGGAGGCTTTATGATGATTGCCGCGGCCAACGCGGCAATTGGAATCATTATACACCCTGAAATAAAATAATGACAGTTTCCTGAATGTCAATGGCCCCCTTTAAATCCGCCCGGCCCAATCCGGCCCGAAGGGTACGGCCAAATAAGGCCCAGGGGCTTTTTTCCGCCCATCCGGGATGGCCCCCAAGTACGGCCCCTAAGTGGGGCCCGGGACCGATGGGCCTGGCCCCTACTTAGGGGCCGTTTGACCATAGGTGGAAGGCGATGGCTAAATTTGTGTGTGGCCTTTGGCTAAAAGGGGGAAAAATTCATGACCCCCAAGCCTAAGTCGACCACTCTGTGGAGACATTATCCGCGACTAATGATAGCTTGATAGAAAAGCCGTAACGTGCTAGTATTTTTTAGTTGGCTGGCCCTTAACTAGCCCTTAAGTCTAACATTGAGGACCTAGGGACTGGATTTTCGGCCCGCGCCGCTGGCCGGCTTTAAGAATAACCCAGACTGGTCCCGATATGGACTCTTTTCGTCCAGTTTGTCTTAAATTAGCCCTAACGCCATTTCGATAGGCGCAAAAAGACGCATCCGTTCCAATCGGCAATGATGGTCTCACATTGGGAAGCCCGCCCCGCGCCCCTTCCGGCCTGGGCCTGGCGCAGGCCATTGGGGGCGCGGGGCGTGATTTTACTTGTGGCTTAAGATCGATTATGCTACAATACAAACATAAAAATTCTATGTTAGGAGTAAGATATTAATTATATATATTATTGATTAGTAATTTAGATGTTAGATAATAATATATCTTTGATGAGCAAATTTGATAAGTGTTTTGGCTGACGATTAACTGTAATTGATAATTATTGATATTAATTTTGTTTTTTGAATGTATAATCTAATGTAAATGTTTGTTTGGATAAGGTATAGGTAGCCGTCTATCTTTATTTTGATTGATATGCAATAAGCGTGAAATTTTTTACGGAAATTGCGTTTTGTTTGCTTGCGGGGAAACTTTTTAGTGGTTTTGGGCGATAAGGGTAAGGAAACGAAACGCCTGGAACCGTCCGGGTGGAAGGATTGTGGGACTGGCCGGGGGAGACGGCCAATAAAATAAGGCCAAACGGGTGGCCGAGGGCTTTTTTTCCTTGCGGTGGGGATGGATTTTGGCCTGGGATGGTAGGCCGTTGTCCGGAAAGGGGCCTTGTTTTCGGGGTTTCCGTGGGCCTGACGTCCAGAATTATTTAAAAACCTAAGGTTTTTCTAAAATTAGGCACATAATTTGCTAGAGATTTTCATGGGAGCTTTTAGGGACAACTCTCTTCACAAGTTTCGGAGCCCAAGCAAGGTGAGCCCATGGATGTCGCAACCATAATCGGTATTTTCTCGTCGGTCGGCCTTTTGGTCATTTCCATCAACATGGGCGTGGGGGTCATGGCCTTTTTGGACCTGCCGTCGCTCATGATCGTCGTCGGTGGGACGGCCTGCGCCACGATGATTAACTACCCGCTGAGGGATTGCCTGAACACGCTGTCGATCCTGAAAAACGCCTTCGTCACGAGGACGGTCACGGTAACCGACATCATCACCGGGTTCATCACGTTTTCGGCCAAGGCCCGCAAGGAGGGTCTGTTGTCCCTGGAGAACGACATCGCCGGCGTCTCGGACGTTTTTTTGCAAAAGGGCCTCCAGCTGACCGTGGACGGCCTTGAGCCCCAGGCCATAGTCGATATTTTGGAGACCGAGATATCGTTCCAGGAATCGAGGCACCGATTGGGGGCCGACATTTTCCAGGCCATGGGGGCCTTCGCCCCGGCCTTCGGCATGCTGGGGACCCTCATCGGGCTCATTTCCATGCTGCAGCAGATGGACGACCCCTCGGCCATCGGGCCGGCCATGAGCGTGGCCCTGGTCACCACCTTTTACGGGGCCATACTGGCCAACGTCGTCTTCGTCCCCATATCGGGCAAGCTGCGGGCCCGCTCGCAATCGGAGACGATGGTCAAGGAACTCATAGTCCAGGGCATACTGGCCCTGTGCCGGGGCGATAACCCCCGGATAATCGAGCAGAAACTCCACGCCTTCATCCCGCCCTCGGCCCGCATCTCGGCCTTTAGGTGACGGCCGTGGCCAGGGCTAAGCCAAAGAGGACCCCCATCCAGGACACCACCATGGTGCTCTTTACCTCCATGACCCTCATTTTGTTGACCTTTTTCATCATGATGGCGGCCAAGGCCAATTACGACGAGGTCAAGCACGGCAAGGTGGTCAGATCCATATACGACACCTTCGGCATCTTCGGCGGCGGCAGGGCGGCCATAGGGGACGAGACGGGCCTTTCGACCAACCTCCCGTCAATCGGGGACCCCGAGGCCAGGGTGGTGGTCTCGGACGCGGAAATGGCCAGGATCAGGGCCCTGCTGGCCCCGGACCTCTCGGACGGCCAGGCCAGGATCATCCACAACAAGGGCCAGAGGGTCATATCCCTCTCGTCCGATCTGCTCTTCGGCAAGGACTCCACGGAGCTCAGCGAGGGGGCCAGGGAGACGCTCACGGCCTTCTGCCGCATAGTCAAAACCATAAACGTCCCCATTTACGTCGAGGGCCACACCGACAGCCTGGCCTCGGGCCTTGAGGGCCAGGACAACTGGGACGTCTCGACCAACCGGGCCCTGTCGGTCCTTAATTTTTTCGTCTCCGAGGGCGGCCTGGACGTGAACGGCCTCGCGGCTTACGGCTACGCGGGCTTTAAGCCCATCGTGGCCAACAATTCCCCGTCCAACCGGGCCAAGAACAACCGGGTGGACCTGATTTTGGATTTCGACGCGGCCAGGGCCTCGGATCTGCGCAACCTCAGGAACGTCGAGCGGAAATTCGAGTTCGAGGGTTTCGAGTTCGTCCTCCCGGCCCTGCCGGGCCGGGACGAGGGCGAGGTCTACTGATGGGCGCGAAAGGCGGAAAGGCCCTCGCGGGGACTCGGCGAGGGGAGGCGATCGGCCATGGCTAGAAGGCGTTTGCCGCAAGGCAAGGGGCTCGACCCGACCGGCTGGATGCTGACCTTTTCGGACATGGTCACGCTCCTTCTGACCTTTTTCGTCATGATCATCTCGATCACCACGATCGAGCCGGGGAACCTGACGGACATAGACGACGAGGACTCCACCATGCGCGTGGTCTCGCTGCCGGAGGGGCCCGGGACCATGGCCTTTTCCAACCCCTCGCTCGTCTCGACCATCGTCGCCCTTCTGGAGAGGCTGGAGGACCTGCCGCCCGACGTGAGCCTGGACCAGGACGAGATAAAGGCGGCCTTATTCCAGCTCGACCCCATCGACACCCCCGACTACCAGCGCTTGGAGCGGGAGATCAAGGACTCGGTGTCCATATTCCGGGACGAGCGGGGCATGGTCATCCGCTGGGACAAATCGATACTCTTTCCCGAGGGCTCGGCCATCGTCCGGGAGGAGAACATGGTTCTCCTGGGGAGGCTGGCCGAGCTCCTCAAATCGTTAACCTTACCGGTAAGCGTCGATAGCTTTACCAACCCGTTGTCTGAGCTGGAGGGCGGGGGCGGCCCGGTGGCCTACGGGCTCTCGACCAGGCGCTCGAAGGTGGTCCTGGAATGCCTGGCCTCCATGGGTCTCCCGGAAGGCCGCATGAGGATCGGTTCCTTCGGCGGCTCCAAGCCCCTGACCGACGATCCCAACAGGGGCGGGGAGAACGCCCGCCTTGAGATAGTCATATACACGCCCCCGAAACCCTCCTGGAAAGGATGAAAGCCATGGCTGAGAAAAAAACGAAAGAAGCGAAAAAACCGGCACCCGAGCCCGAGAAGGCGGCGGCCCCGGCCCCCGAGGCCGGATCCGAGGCCCCGGCCAAGTCAGGCGGGCGCATGAAACTGATACTGATAATCGTCGGGGCCATGATCCTTGGCTGCGGCGGGGCCTTCGCCGCCATGAAATTCCTCTCCGGCCCCAAGCAGCAGGCGGCCGCGCCCGCGCCGGAGGACGAGTTCTCCCAGACCGTGGTGGTTTCGACCGAGACCGAGGAGCCCATCGTGGCCCCGACCAAGGGCGAGGCCCCGACCGGCGGGGAGGGCGGCCACGGGGCCCCGGCCGGCGGCGAGGGGGCCGTCCCGGATGGCCCGCAGGTGGTGGCCCTGGACCCATTCACCACCAACCTCAACGACGGCACGGGCCGCAGCTTCCTTAAGGTCAGCATGGGCCTCGAGGTGGGGGACCAGGCCTCGGCCGACGAGCTCAAGGCGGCCCTGCCCAACGTGACCGACCGCATCCTCATGCTCCTGTCGAGCCAGTCCAAGGAGTCCATCCTGACCATGGACGGGAAAGAGCGCCTCCGGAGCCAGATCCTCAGGGAGGTCAACGCCTGCATGACCGCCCACAAGGTCCAGAGGGTCGTCTATTCCCAGTTCATAGTCCAGTAAGCCAAGGCCGGGGGGCTAAATCATGGCCAAAATATTGACCCAGGACGAGGTCGACGCCCTTCTCAAGGGCATGGGCGGCGGGGAGGTCGAGACCGAGACCGACCAAAGCTCCGACGAGGCGGGCATAACCCGCTACGACCTCACCAACCAGGACCGCATCATCCGGGGCCGCATGCCGACCCTGGAGATAATAAACGACCGCTTCGCCCGGTTCTTCCGGCAGACCATGTCCACGGCCCTCAGGAAGGTCATAGACATCTCGGCCTTCTCGATCGACATGATAAAATTCGGCGAGTTCATGAGGGCCCTCCCGGTCCCCACGAGCCTCCACATTTTCAAGGCCGAGCCCCTCCGTGGCCACGCCATCATGGTCATCGAGACCAAGCTGGTCTTTAACCTCGTCGACAGTTTCTTCGGCGGCAGCGGCCGTGGCTACATAAAGGTCGAGGGCCGGGATTTCACGCCCATCGAGTCGAGGCTCATCGTCAAGGTCATAAAAATGGCCCTGGCCGACCTCGAGAAGGCCTGGAACCCCGTCCACCCCCTGACCCTCAGCTACGTGCGGGGCGAGACCAATCCCCAGTTCGCCTCGGTCGTGGCCCCGACCGAGGTCGTCCTGGTCGTGAAATTCGAGGTCGAGCTCGAGCAGACCGTGGGCACGCTCATCATCTGCCTCCCTTACTCGACCATCGAGCCCATCCGCTCGAAACTCTACGCCGGCTTCCAGAGCGACCAGCTGGAAGTGGACACGGCCTGGATAAACCGTTTCATCGAGAGGGTCAGGGAGGCCGAGGTCAGCCTCAAGGTCGATCTGGGCCAGGCCACGATTACCGCCGAGGAGCTGATGAACCTGACCGAGGGCGACATAATAATGCTCAACCACGACGTGAAGGAACCCCTGGACGTCCGGGTCGAGGGCGTCCCCAAGTTCAAGGTCTTCATCGGCACCTCCCGGGGCCAGAAGGCCGTCCGCGTGGTCTCGGACATCGCCCCCAGGATCTGGGAAGAGTAACCCGCCGGGCCCCGGGGGCCCGGCCATATTGGAGAAAGACATGGCAGACGACAAACCCAACCTGACCCAGTCCGACCTGGACCGGCTGATGAGCGAAGACCCGGGCCTGGCCCAGGATTGGGGCGACCCCGGCCCCGCGGCCCTCCCGGCCTCCGACTCGCCCACCGGCGACTCGCCCTTCGGCCCCCCGCCCCCCAGCGAGGGGGCGGCCAGGCCCCTCGATTTCATCCTGGACATCCCCCTCGAGATTTCCGTCGAGCTGGGCCGCACCCGGATGATAATCAACGATCTCCTCCAGCTGGGCCAGGGCTCGGTCATCGAGCTCTCCAAGCTGGCCGGCGAGCCCCTGGAGATATTCGTGAACGGCAAGCTGGTGGCCAGGGGGGAGGTCGTGGTGGTCAACGAGAAATTCGGGGTCCGGGTGACCGACATAGTCAGCCCCATGGAGCGGGTCAAGAGCCTAAGCTAGGGCCCCCTTAACCAAGGCCATTTTTTCCCAGGTAGGTAGGTTACGTGCCAAACGACTCTCAACCCAAGGCGCCCGGAATGATTATCCTGGGCGCGGCCCTGGCCATCATCGTGGCCCTTTCGGTAATCATTTCCCCGCCCCGGGCGGCCGTGGCCCAGACGACCGGGGAAACCCCGGCCGCCGGGGCCCAGACGACCGGGGAAGCCCCGGCCGCCGAGGCCCAGGCCGAGGGGGGCGGGCCCGGGAGCCCCTTCTCCACGACCGATCTGACCCCCGAGCCGCCCCCGGCCCCGCCGGCCGCCCCCCCGGCGCCCGCGCCCAGGGCCGTCCCGACGCTGGGCGGGGCCGTGCCTAGCGTGGACCTGCTGAAGGCCCTGGGGGCCTTCATAGTCGTCATAGTCCTTTTGGTTATATTTTTGAAGCTCCTGGCCTACTTCTCCCAGGGGCGGAAGATGGCCAAGGGCGGCAGGGCCTTCACCCTCAAGGGCACCATGATCATTGACAGCCGCAGGTATCTGGCCGCGGTCGAGATAGACGGGCATTTTTTGGTGGTCGGCGTGACCCCGGATCGCCTGACGGCCCTGGCCGAGTGGCCACTGGACGACGGGGACGGGAAGCTGGTGCCCGGGGCCTTCAAAACCGAGGACGCCGTCGAGGGCCCCAAGGCCCTGGCCCCCCAGGCCCGCCGGCCCCGGCCGGCCGGCCCGGCCCCGGGGCCACGGGCGGAGAGATCCCACGTCCCGCCGGTAGGTTACGAAAACCCCAGCCTCAGGCCCCAGAAGGCGCCCGAGGCCCCGGCGAAAGCGCCCGGGAGGGCCCCGTTGGGGCCCGGCAGGGGGGCCGGCCTGGGGGCCGACCCGCGCGGGCCGTCGGGCGACGGGCCGGTCTTGGATTTGAGCCTGGACGACGCTGTTTTCGACGAGCGGGGGGCCAACGACGACTTCCTGAAGATGTTCGAGGACGAGAACGAGCCCAAGTGACGCGGGTAACCGGTGCGCAGGACCGGCCCAAAGGCTGCCTTTGGGCGGGAAAAAAGGGGATAGCGATTAAAGATATGGGCCAGAGACCAGACCCTAAACCGAAAGGCCTTGCCGCGCTGGCCCTGCTTTTGGCCCTGGGCCTTTTCCTCCTGGGGCCCCTGGCCGCCGGGGAGGCCTGGGCCCAGGGCTCGGGCAACATGGTGCCCATACCCACGGTGAGCCTCTCGCTTGACCAGGCCGACGACAGCGACAGGATCGCGACGGTCATAAACGTCATGTTCCTCCTGACCGTCCTGGCCCTGGCCCCGTCGATACTGGTCATGATGACCTGTTTCGTGCGGATAATCGTCGTTTTCGGCTTTCTGCGGCAGGCCATGGGCACGCAGCAGACGCCGCCCAACCAGGTCATCATCAGCCTGGCCCTGTTCATGACCTTTTTCATCATGATGCCGGTCTGGCGGAACATCGAGGCCAGCGCCTACAAGCCTTTCATGGCCAACGAGATAACCCAGAGGGAGGCCTTCGACCGGGCCATGGTCCCGGTCAGGGATTTCATGTTCATGCAGACCAGGGAAAAAGATTTGGCCCTGTTTATGCGTATAACGGGTGAGGACAAACCCCTTAACCGGGAGGAGGTCCCCACGCTCTCGCTCATCCCGGCCTTCATAATATCGGAACTGAAGACCGCCTTCACCATAGGTTTCCTTCTTTACATGCCATTTTTGGTGATCGATCTGGTGATCGCCTCGGTCTTGCTATCAATGGGCATGATGATGTTGCCCCCGGTGATGATCTCGCTCCCCTTCAAGCTCATGCTGTTCGTTTTGGTGGACGGTTGGAGCCTCATCGCGGGCTCGGTCGTCCGCAGCTTCGGGGACGTGGCCGGGACCTTGTGACGCGCCGGGCCGGCGGCCCGGCCCGCCTCGGCGGGGGGAATGGCGGTTGGGGCCAAAGGGCCCCATGGGGCGTTTAACGGTAGTCAAAAAAATGGCATCGGGGGTGGATTAAATGACGGTCGAGTTCGTGGTCGATTTCGGTCGGCGGGCCATGGAGCTGATTCTCCTTTTGTCGTTACCCATGCTGCTGGTGGGCCTGGCCATAGGCCTATTGGTGAGCGTCTTCCAGGCCACCACCCAGATCCAGGAGATGACGCTCCAGTTCATCCCGAAAATAGTCTGCATCACGCTGGTCCTGGTCGTGACCGGCCCATGGCTCCTCGATAAGCTCATGGAGTACGCGACCCAGATATTCGCGAACTTCCCCGAGTGGATCAGGACCACGGAGGGCCTGATCACCCCGGGCCTCGACCCGGCCGATCTGTGACCGGCCCCCGGGGGGCTTTCCCCCCGGCCCGCGATGGTGTCCATTGGGCGTACCCATAATAAACGCCGACGAGTTCGCCGCCTTCGTCCTGGTCCTGTTGCGGCTCTCGATGGTCATCGCCTTCGCCCCCGTCCTGGGGAGCGACAATATCCTGACCGAGGCCAAGGTGGCCCTGGCCCTGACGCTGACCTTCGTCATCAGCCCGCTCGTCTCGGTCGACGCCTCGCAAATGCCCATGACCTGGTTCGGCTTCGCCTGGCTGGCCATAAGCGAGCTCCTGATGGGCCTCGCCCTGGCCTTCATGGTCAGGCTGGTCATGGAGACGGCCAACCTGGCCGGGGAGTACCTAAGCTTTCAGATGAGCATGACCATGGTCAACCTCATGGACCCCCAGAGCGGGGGCCAGGTGCCGGTCATATCGCGACTTGTCTACATCGTGTTCATACTGATCTTCCTTTACGCGAATGGGCATTTGGTGGTCATAAAGGCCCTGGTCGATAGTTTTTCCGTGGCCCCGCCGGGCCTCATGGTCCTCTGGCGGCCCGAGACCTTCTCGGAGGTCCTCTCGGCGGTCGGCCGCATGTACGTCCTCGCCGTCAAGATAGCCGCCCCGGTCGTGGCCATACTCTTCTGCGCCAAGGTCTCCTTCGGCATTGTGGCCAAGGCGGTCCCGCAGATGCAGGTCCTGTTCGTGGGCATGCCGCTGTTCATCATGGTCGGCCTCGCCATCATGGGTTTTTCCCTCGATTTCTGGCCGCGGCTGGTAGGCGAGGCCATTTTCGAGGCCCAGGAGGCCCTGAAGCGCCTGATAGGCTTTTTCGCGCCCTAAAAGGGCCCCCAAGGGCCCTTGGTGGGCCCTTGGGGGCGCCATTAGGGGTAGTATTGTGGAGGGTTTTGGGTAAGTGAGCGAGGAATCGGGGGAAAAGACCGAGGAACCTACCGGCCATAAGCTAAGCCAGGCCCGGGAAAAGGGACAGGTCCCCAAGAGCATGGAGATCAGCGCCTCGATCGTCCTTCTGGCGGCGGTCTCGGTCCTCTTCGCCCTGGGGCCCCTCGGTTGGCACAGGATGGTAAGGGTCCTGAACTACGTGATGGATCTGTCCGTGGCCTTCGACCCCACGCCCGCCGCGGTCCTGGAACTGGCCATGACCCTCTTCCGGGAGTCGCTCATCCTCATCCTGCCGCTGGCCCTGGTCATTCTGGTGGCATCGCTCGCCATAAACATATACCAGCTGGGCGGTTTCATGGTGGTGGCCGACACCGTGGTCCCCAAGCTCGACAAGCTCAATTTCATCACGGGTTTCGGGAGGTTCTTTAAGCTCAAGACGCTCGTCGAGTGCCTGAAGAGCGTTTTCAAGATGGCCATCATTTTTTTGGTGGGCTATCTGGTGATCAAGGATCGCATCGACGAGTTCGTCTTGATGGTCGACATGGACGTTCTGACCATAGGGCTACTGACCCTCAAGATCGCCCTGGAGATATTCGTAAAGACCGTCCTTTTGCTGTTCGTCCTGGCCACCCTCGACTACGGCTACCAGCGCTGGCAGTTCATGCAGGACATGAAAATGACCAAGCAGGAGGTCAAGGACGAGTACAAGCAGATAGAGGGCGATCCCATAGTCAAGAACCGCATCCGCCAGGCCCAGCGGGAGGCCAGCAAGAAGCGGCAGCTGAACGACGTCCCCAAGGCCGACGTGGTCATAGCCAACCCCACCCATTTCGCCGTGGCCCTCCTCTACGACAGGACCCAGGCCCCGGCCCCGCTCGTCCTGGCCAAGGGCCAGGATTTCCTGGCCCTGCGCATAAAGGACATCGCCAAGGAGAACAAGGTCCCCATAGTCGAGAACAAACCCCTGGCCCAGGCCCTCTACCAGGCCGTCGAGGTCGGGCAGACGATACCCGTGGAGTTTTACAAGGCCGTGGCCGAGGTCCTGAGCTACATCTATAAGGTCAAAGGCAGGAAGGTTTAATGTCGGAGACGTTTTTCGGCAGGATCGCCGAGAACATAGCCACCAAGGGGGGCGGCAACTTTATCATCGGCCTGGGGGTGGTGGGCATCCTTTTGGTCTTTTTGTTCCCTTTGCCGACCAAAGCCCTAGACCTACTGCTAACCTTCAACGTGGCCATGAGCGTTATCGTCCTCCTTACGGCCATGTACACGCTAAAGCCCCTCGATTTTAGCGTCTTTCCCTCCCTTTTGCTTATCCTGACCCTTTGCCGCCTGGCCCTGAACATCGGCTCCACCAGGCTCATCCTCCTCAACGGCTCGGAGGGCCCCGACGCCGCCGGGGAGGTCATCCAGGCCTTCGGCAATTTCGTCGTCGGCGGCAATTACGTGGTCGGGGTCATCATCTTCGCCATCCTTGTGGTCATAAATTTCATGGTCATCACCAAGGGCTCGGGCCGCATAGCCGAGGTGGCCGCCCGCTTCACCCTGGACGCCATGCCCGGCAAGCAGATGGCCATAGACGCCGATCTGGCCGCCGGGCTCATCCAGGAGGCCGAGGCCAAAAGCCGCCGGGAGGTCATCGCCAGGGAGGCCGATTTTTACGGGGCCATGGACGGCGCCTCGAAATTCGTGAGGGGCGACGCCATCGCCGGCATCATCATCACCCTCATAAACATCGTCGGCGGTTTCGTCATCGGGGTCATCCAGGAAGGCATGAGCATGGAGTCGGCGGCCACGACCTACACCATCCTGACCGTGGGCGACGGTTTGGTGAGCCAGCTCCCCGCCCTCATGATCTCGACCGCGGCCGGCATCATCGTCAGCCGGGCCGGGTCCGAGACGACCATGAGCACGGAGATGATCGGCCAGTTCACCTTCAAGCCCGAGGCCCTGGCCCTGGCCGGCGGGGTCATTTTCGTCCTGGGGCTCCTCCCTGGCCTCCCGACCATGGCCTTCTGCCTGACCGGGACGGTCATCCTCTCGGCCGCCTTCGCCATCTTCCGCAAGCGCAGGCTCCGCCGGGCCATGGAGGAGGGCGCCTCCCGCCGCCCCGTGGGTTCCGGCCCGGGCGCCGCCCCCGCCCCCGCGCCGGGGGCCCCGGCGGCCCCTGGGGCCCCGCCGGCCCCCGGGCAGGCCAAGGGCCCGGCCGTACCCGAGCGCATGGAGGCCCTGCTGCCCCTGGACGTCCTGGAGCTGGAGGTCGGCTACGGCCTCATCCCGCTCGTGGACGACGAGCAGGGCGGGGAGCTCATGGACCGCATCCGCTCCATCCGCCGCCAGTTCGCCCTGGAGTCGGGCTTCATCGTCCCGCTCATGCACGTCCGCGACAACCTCCAGCTGAGGCCCGGCGAGTACGCCATCCTGATCAAGGGCGACGAGGTGGCCCGGGCCGAGATGATGATAGGCCACCAGTTGGCCATGGACCCCGGCGACGCCCGCAAAACCCTCCCGGGCATACCCACCCAGGAGCCGGCCTTCGGCCTGAACGCCCTGTGGATAGCCGACGAGCGCCGCGACGAGGCCCAGCACGCCGGCTGGACGGTGGTCGATCTGGCCTCGGTCATGGCCACGCACCTGACCGAGGTGATCCGGAACCACGCCGACGAGCTCCTCTCGCGCCAGGACGTCCAGAAACTGATAGACGGTGTGGCCCAGACCAACGACAAGGTCGTCGAGGAGCTCCTCCCCAACCTCCTGACCCTGGGCCAGATCCAAAAGGTCCTGCAAAACCTCCTCAAGGAGCGGGTTTCCGTGAGGGACATGCCCTCGATCCTCGAGGTCCTGGCCGACCACGCCCCCATCACCAGGGACACGGATCTCCTGACCGAGTTCGTCCGCCAGCGCCTCGCCCGGGGCATAATCCGTAATTACGTCATCCCCAGCGGCGAGCTGCCCCTCATGACCATCGGCCAGGACATCGAGGAGACCCTGTCCCGCTCCATAAACGAGACCGAGAGGGGCGCCTACCTCGCCCTCGACCCCGACTCCGGCCAGCGGATCCTGACGGCCATCAGCAACGGCATCTCCCAGCTGACCAGCCAAAACTTCCAGCCGGTGGTCCTGTGCTCGCCCATGATCAGAAGGCACCTGCGAAAACTGACCGAGCGCTTCCTGACCAACCTGGTGGTCCTCTCCCACAGCGAGCTGACCAACAACATCAGGCTCAAGATCCTAGGCGAGGTGACCTTTAGCTATGCCGATTAAAACCCCCACGCCCTGGCCCCTTTGGCTTTGGCCCCTTCCGGGCCCCGCGCCATCGGGGGGCCCCGCGCCATTCGAGGTAACCTTTAGCCATGCGGATTAAGCGTTTCACGGGCAAGGACCTCCCAAGCGTGGTCAGGCAGATAAAAAACGAGTTCGGCCTCAAGGCCATCATCCTGTCCCAGCGGGAGAAGCCCGAGGGCCTGGTCGAGGTCACGGCCGGCGTGCGCGACGAGGACATCGCCCCCGCCGCCCCCGGGGCCCCGGCCCCGGCCGGGGACGTGGCCACCCCGGAGGGGCCCCCACCGGACGGGGGGCCGCCCGGCGAGATACAGATAGCCCCGGCGGACGACGACGAGACCCCCGGCCAGATCCTCTCGGCCAAGGCCTACGGCCAGTCCCTGGGCCAGGACTGGACCTTCGACGAGGCCATGGAGCGCGAAAACGACCGGGACCTGCCCCAGGTCACCGAAATCGTCCCCCGGCCCAGCCTGCGGGGTAGGCCCCTCCGGCCCGTCCCGCCCGAGCCCGGCCCGGCCAAACCCTCGCCAGGCGCCCGCCTGCGGGCCCAGCCCGGGCCCCAGGGCCCGGCCAGGGCCGCCGGCAAGCCCCGAACGCCCGGGACGGCCCCGGCCGCCGGGGTCGCCGCCTACAGAAAGGTCCAGGCCGCCCCGGCCCCCGGGGGCGACCTTGGGGCGGGCCTTTCCCTGGAAAGGGAGATTATATCCCTTAGGGAGTACGTTTCCGAGGAGATGGGGGCCTTAAAGAACCTTTTCTGGGATCTGGCCCATCGGCAGAGCCTGACCGAGAAATGGCGCGACCGGCCCGACGTGGTCGGCCTCTACCGGGGCCTTCTGGCCACGGGCCTCTCCCCCCAGTGGGCCCGCGAGTTCGCCGAGAAATCGGCCGAGAGCATGGACGCCTGGGGAGGGGAGCTGACCGAGCACCTGCGGAAGACCATAAAGCCTAGGCTCCGCTGCCTCTCCCCGGAGGCGCCCCTCCCGAGGCTCGTGGCCATGACCGGCCCGACCGGCTCCGGCAAGACCACCTCCCTCGTGAGGCTGGCCGCCTGGTACCAGAAAAAGGGCCGCAAGGTCTCGGCCATCACCCTGGACACCCTCAAGCTGGGGGCCGTGGAGCAGCTGGCCCGCTACGCCCGCATAATGGGCCTGGGCCTCAAGGCCTGCCAGAACCGGGCCGAGTTCGCCGAGGCCAACGAGATCTTCCAGGACTCCGATCTCGTCCTGATAGACACCAACACCCGGGATTTCTCGGCCAAGGGGGCCGCGGACGACCTGGGGGCCGCCCTCATGGAGGCCGGGGCCAAGCGCCTCCTCGTCCTCCCGGCCGGCCTGAAAAGCGAGGACCTGGAGAACCTCCACCGGACCCTGGCCGGCCCGACCCTCCTCGGCCTCGTCATAACCAAGCTGGACGAGACCATGGGCCTCGGCAACGTCATGGGTTTTTTGGCCGGCCACGGCCCGCCCCTGTGCTTTTATTCCGTCGGCCCCAGGACCCCCGAGGATTTCCTCCCGGCCAACGCCGACAAACTCCTGGACCTGTGGCTTTCGGCCAAGGTCCCCAAGGCCCCCAAACCCGCTTAGGCCGGTTTGTGCCTTTTTCCGTTGTTGTTCAGACCCAAAAAATATGTTACAGTAGAACAATTGTAATACGATGGTCTTTAAATTTTAGTTTTTTGGATTTTTTGGATCGAATCCCGCCCCTTGGGAAACGGGGGCCCATTAAGTGAGATTTTATGAGCGGATCCTCGCCAGACAATAAACCCACCGCGGCCCCGGCCAAGCCGGCGCCCCAGGTGGCCCCGGACAAGCCCGCGCCCGCGCCCGCGGCCCCGGCCAAGCCGGCCGCCCCGGCGGCGGCCCAGGCCAAGCCGGCCGCCGCGGCCAGGCCCAAGCCCCCCGCCCAGCGGAAGCCCGCGGGCAAGCCCGAGCCCGCCCCCAAGGCGGCCGGCGGCAAGCCCGTCAGGGTCATCGCCGTCTCCAGCGGCAAGGGCGGGGTGGGCAAGAGCAACATCACCCTGGGCCTGGCCATAGCCCTGGCCGGGCTGGGCCGGCAGGTCCTTTTGTGGGACGCCGACCTGGGCCTCGCCAACACGGACGTTTTGCTGGGCATCAGGACCAAGGCCACCATACACGACTGGCTCAAGGGCGAAAAATCCCTCTCGGAGATTATCATCAAAGGCCCCAAGGGCATAAATATCCTCCCGGCGGCCAGCGGCATCCTGGAACTGAGCGAGATAACCGAGGCCCAGAAGGCGAGGCTCATCGCCGAGTTCGAGCAGTGGCAGGGGGATCTGGACTTTCTCCTAATCGACACGGCCGCGGGCATAGGCCCCAACGTGATATTCTTTAACCTGGTGGCCCAGGAGCACCTAATCATCCTCAATAACGAGCCGACATCCATCACCGACGCCTACGCCCTTATCAAGGCCCTGACGACCAAGCACCGCCAGACCGGCTTCTACCTCCTCCCCAACATGGTTTCCGGCCCCAAGGACGCGAGGGCGGTCTTCGAGCTCATGAGTAACGTGGCCGGCCAATACCTGGGCCAGGTATCCCTCGACCTCGCCGGCTACATCCCCTACGACGAGGCCATACCGGCCTCGGTCCGCAGGCAGCAGCCCTTTTACATTCTCTACCCCGACAGCGAGGCCTCGCTCAGGATAGCCGAGCTGGCCCGTTACCTGATCGGCCGCGAGCCCCCGGCCTTCGGGGTGGGCGGCCTGGTCCTTTTCCTGAGCCGGCTGGTTTCCATGGAACGGGCGGTGGACTGATGTCCGAGACTCAAACATACGGGCCCGGAGGGGTCGACAAGCCCTCGTGGCGCGGCCTGTCCATGGCCGACAAGACCCAGTACGTGGAGCAATACTCCCCCCTCATCAAGTACCTGGCCGACCGCCTGGCCTCCAGGCTGCCCGGGCACATAATCAAGGACGACCTGATTTCCGCCGGGGTCCTGGGCCTGATCGACGCGATCGATCGCTTCGAGCCGGATCGCGGCATCATGTTCAAGACCTACGCGGAGTTCAGGATAAAGGGGGCCATGATCGACGAGCTCAGGAGCCTCGACTGGGTCCCCAGGTCGGTCAGGAAAAAGGCCACCGAGCTCGAGCGCCTCTTCCGGAAGCTGGAGCAGGAACTGGGCCACCCGCCCACCGACGAGGAGGCCGCCGAGGCCATGGGCATAGCCGTCCCGGCCTACCTGAAGCTCCTTGACGAGGTCAGCGCCATCAACATGGTCGATATCGAGGCCTTCCGCTCCGAGGGCTCCTCGGGCCGCGAGCCCGCCGACGTCTACGAGATCCTGGCCGACGAGAACGGCGTCGACGCCCTCGCCGCCATAGGCCAGCAGGAGGCCCGCCAGGTCCTCGTCGAGGCCATCGAGGCCCTGCCCGAGAAGGAAAGGCTTGTGGTCACGCTCTATTACCACGAGGAGCTGACCATGAAGGAGATCGGCCAGGTCATGGGCTACACCGAGTCCAGGATCAGCCAGATCCACACCAAAAGCATGCTCAAACTCCGGGGCCGTTTGGCGGATTATTTCGACAAAAAGAAGCCCCAACCCTGACCGGGCCCAAAAAGCCCCTAAAATATTTCCAATCTCAGCCGCCCGAGTCCATTGGGCAAACCCATCCCGCCATCGGACCCCAGGGTTTCCCGATGGCAATCAAACCCCAACCCCCAGGGTCGCCCCCGCCGGGGCGACCCAATCCCAGGGGCCGCCCCGGCGCGCCCAACGGAGCCAGACCGGTTGGCCAACGACCCGAAAAATAGCCCCCCCATCGACGACTGGGACAGCCTGCCCCTCGATCCCTCCTCCAACGACTGGGACGACCCCCCCGCCGCCCCCGCGGCGGCGGCCGCCCAGCCCCCCGAGGAGACCGAATGGGACGCCTCGCCCCCGGCCGGGGGCGATGGTTTCGGGGCCCCCGAGCCCGGGGCCGGGGACGGGCCCGAGCCCGAGCCCGGGCCCGAACCCGAGCCGGAACCGGAACCGGAGCCCGAGGCCGAGCCCGAACCCGAGCCGGAACCGGAACCGGAGCCCGAGCCGGAACCCGAGGCCGAGCCCGAGCCCGAGCCGGAACCCGAGCCCGAGCCCGAACCGGAACCGGAACCCGGGGACGAGCCATCGGACGAGCCCTTGGCGGCCCCGGACGACGAAACGGCCCCGGCCAACGGCCTCCCCCAGCCGGCCAAGGAGCCCAGGCAGGCCCCCAGGCCGCCCATCCCGGGGGCCGAGGGCGATCAGGACAGGACGGATTTTCTCAAAAGCCTCATGGACGGGGACGCGGACGTGGTCCCCCAGAAGGTCGAGCTGGATCTGGACGGCATTTTCGACATGGCCAAGAAGGAGGCCGACAACATAAGCCCCGATTCCACCTTCCAGCCG
This sequence comes from Deltaproteobacteria bacterium, assembly GCA_031278635.1. GTDB lineage: Bacteria > Desulfobacterota > Desulfarculia > Adiutricales > Adiutricaceae > JAIRNQ01. Next base: position 22,957 of record JAITKA010000163.1, read on the forward strand.
GTGGAAGCCCCCAAGCCCGAGGAGCAGGCGCCGCCCGCCGAGGATGTCATTGACCCGGCCCCCCTGGCCCAGCCCCAGGTCAAGAAGGTGGCCCGCTTCAAGATGGCCATATTGGTGGGGACGGTCGGGTTCGTGGCCCTGGGGGTCATTTTCGTCCTCTACACGCTGTTTTTCAGCGGCCCCCCGGCCCCCGCCGTCCCGGTGGGCGTGGTCCGGGCCGACGCCCTGGACGCCCACAAGGAGCTCATAAGCGGCGAGATGAGCCTGCCCCGCTTCACCCTGTCCCTCGACGCGAGCGACAGGCAGCCCCTGGTGGTGGAGATGGACGTGATCCTCCATTACCGGGACCTTTCCGACCAGCCCGTCATAGCCGACCAGCTCTTCGTCATCCGGGACACCATCTACCGCCTGACCAAGGAGGTCGGCCAAAGCCTCCTGACCGACACCGAAAAACGCGTCCAGTTCCAGGCCAACCTCCTGGCCACCCTCAACAACCTCGAACGGATAAAAACCGACCCGGCCAACCCCCGCCTGACCTACGTCCAAATCAGCCTCCTCAGGCGCAGGTAGCCCGGCCGCCCCCAGCCCACAAAAAATAACCGGCCCCCGGCCGAAAAGGCGCCGGGGACCGGTTTTAGCCAAGGGAGCTTTTGGCGGCCCTGGGTTAGTTGGCTATGTTGAAGGTCAGGGTGGCGTCCCCGGCTATCACGTCGCAGACGGCCTTGTCCGGGTAATCGCTTTTGGTCTCAACGACCAAGGTCCAGAGCCCTTCCTTGAGCGGGCTCATGGTTATTTTGCCCTCGCCGTCGGTGGTGGCCAGGAAGTCGCGGTTACCGGCCTCCTGGTGCTTGTTGCCGGCCAGGGTGCCCTTGACGTCGGCCTTGGGCAGGGGCTTGCCGTCGGAGAGGACCTGGAGGGGCAGGTCGCCGCCGACCTTGACCGTGCCGGGGTTGACCAGGGGCACGATCTCAAGCTTGTTGCCGATGGGCTTGGTCACGAAATCATCGGTCGCGGCCCCGATGTTGACTATGCCCTTGGCCGACCTGGAGTACTGCTCGCAGGAGGTGGCGCCGGGGGTCTCGTTCTTGGCCTTCATGGCCGACCCCTCGGGGGTGTAGCTCCAATAGGTCGGCTTATAGCCCGTCGTCAGGAGGTAGGTGCCTTCCTTCACCGGCTCCTCGGTTATCGAGATGTAGTTCTTGTCCCCGGCCTTGAGGGCCAGCTTGTTGCCCTGGGCGTCGATGACCTCCAGGGGGAAGAAAATGGGCAGCCTCTCGGCGGCGATCTCCTCGCCGTTGGGGAAATCATGCCCGTAGCCCAAAATGGCCACCAGCGGCTGGCCGGCCGTGGGATTCTCGGCGTTGGCCCAAATCTCGTGGGCCGAGGCCTGGGGGGCCAAAACGAAGGCCAGTACCGCCATCAAACAAAGCGCCTTAAAAATTCTCTTAGTCATTAAAACCTCTCCTTTAAACTATATGTTGTTACCTTGCGGACCCATACGGCCCGCCAATGGGCTCCCAAAGGGAACCCAGGATGAGAACCATCAAAAAAAAGCGTCCATGGGTCAGGTTTTGGCCTGGCCGGCGGCACCCTTCTTGCCCCCGAAAGCCTTGAAGGCCAGGGCCAGGTTCAGGAAAACGCTCACGACCAGGCCAATCTTAAGGGGTTTGGTGGCCTGGCCGAGGGCCTTTTCCATGTTGACCATGGGGGCGGCCTCCGCCGCGGGCTCCCCGCCCCCGGCGGCCGGGGTTTCCTCGGTCTTTATGGTCAGATCCGCCGTGGCCAGGTGGCCGTTATTGTCATCGGAGGTGATCGTCCACTCGCCGTCCTCGCCGGGCACGAAGGCGAAGTAGCCGGTCTCGTTGGTCCTGCCCACCTGGCTGAGCTTGGCCTTGTCGTTGGGCCCGTAGACCTTGACCTCGGAAAACTTCATGGCCGTGTCGTCGTCGTAGGTGAACCTAAGGCCGTAACTTTTCTTGTCGCTGTAGTCCCATGTCACCCCGTGGGCGTACAGCGACGCCACCGGGGCCAGAATAATCAGGATCATGGCGGCGACCATGCCGCAAAAAAAACGTTTCACTTTTTCCTCCCCTGGCGATTTCCCCGGGTTCAGGCGGCCTGGCTTCCCGGCCTGCCGTTCGATTCCCTGGGCGGCTCGGCAATGACCCGCCCGTCCTTGAGCCTGACCGAGCCGGTTACCACCCGGTCAAGGAACGATCGATCGTGGGCCACCACCAGGTACGGCAAGCCGCAGGCCAAAAGCACTTTGGCTATGCGGTCGCAGGCCTCCTCGTCCAGGCAGGTGGTGGGCTCGTCCAATATGAGCATCCTCGGCCTCATGGCCAGGGCCGTCCCCAGGGCCACGAGTTTTTTCTCCCCGTCGGAGAGGTTGTAGGTGACCCTGTCCTTGAAGGCCGAGAGGTTCAAGAGTTCCAGCGTCCCGTCGACGATGGCCTCGGCCTCTTCCATGGTTTTCCCCATGTTCAGGGGCCCGAAGGCGAGATCGTCCCCGACCGTCGGGCAAAACAGCTGGTCGTTGGCGTCCTGGAAGACGAAGCCTATCTGGAGCCTCGCCTCCCGGAATTCCTTCTCCGTGCGGCGGGGCTTGCCAAAGAGCTCGATCTCCCCCGCCGAGGGCTTCAAGAGGCCCATGATCAGCTGCAGCAACGTCGATTTGCCGCACCCGTTGCTGCCGACCAGCCCCGTCCGTTGCCCGGACGAGAATCCGAAGGAAAAATCCTTGAAGACCACCCTCTGGCCGTAGGCGAAAGAGAGGTTGGTTATCGAGATCAACGTTTCCATTCGCCGCCCCCGACCAAAACGAACAAAGCGAGCATGACGAGGGTGAAGGCGAGGTCGATGCCCTTAAGCCTGAATTCGGCCCTGACCCAGATGATCCCCATGTACCCGCGGCTGACCATGGCCCTGTGGACACGCTCGGCCCTGTCGAAACTCCTCACCAACAGACTCCCTACCAAATTCGATACCCCCCTTAGGCTGTTCCGGCTGAGGCCCAGCTTAAAGCCCCGGGCCCTCATGGCCTTGCGGAGCCGCTGGTACTCCTTGAAAATGACCTGGTAATACCTGACCGTCAAAAGGAACAGCCCGACCAGCTTTTCCGGGAACCTGAGCCGCCTCCCGGCCGCGGCCAAAACGTAAAGCGGGCTTGTGCCCAGTATGGCCAAAACGGCCAGGACGATGGCGTTGCCCTTCAGGGTCAGGAGGGTGGCCAGATCAAGCCCCTCCCTCGTAACCTTCAAGGGCCCAATCGTGGCCACGACATGGCCGGGGCTGGAAAAAGAGAAGGGCAGCATCAACCACATGAACATGAAAAAGATGTTGACCGTGAGGAGGCGGTTTATGAGGTTCCGCCTGGGCCACCTGGCCAGGGCGATCAAGGCCACCGCGGCCGCCAGGGCCACCCAGGCCCCCCCCGTGCCGTGGAGCCAGCTCACCATGAGCGACCAGAGGACCGCGCAGACGATCTTGACCCTGGCGTCCACCCTTGCGAGGATCGACGAATTCTGGCCGGCCCCCTCCTGGAACGGGGCCGATGCCGTGTTTTCGCTCTCGGCCATGCTAACGCCCTACACTTTAAGCTCGAATGAGCTTAGTTAACCAATATGTTTCAAAAATTTATTCAAAGCGAAGAGTATTTACTTATAATTACCCGCAAAATAATCTTACTTGTCATTTAATTTCCGGGTCATTTTAAGTCGATAATTACGAAAAGAAGAATCTGAAACGAATAAGATAAGATTTGCCCCGAGAAGGGTACCAAATGGTCCGCCTTAGCCCTTGAATCCCAAAGGATCCTTCAGAAGCTCGGGCTTTACCTTCCTAAGGAAGCGAACGCAGAGAAGGGCCACGAAACCCTCGATGAACATGACCGGGACGTGGGAGACCAGGATGGTGTAGGCCGACACCTTGTACTTGACGGGGTCGGTTAAAATCAGGGCCACGAACACCATGAAGGCGGTCAGGGCGATGGCCAAAAATCCCGTGGCGAAGGAACTCAACGTGCTGGGCCAGAATTTAACGCTGTAGATCGATTTGTGAAAGATGAAGCCGAACAACACCGCCGGCCCGGCCACGTTCAACGTGTTCACCCCCAAGGTGGTAAGCCCCCCGTACTGAAAGAGAAGGGCCTGGATCAACAACCCGATGAGGACGATGGGAAAGGCGACCCAGCCCATCATGAGCCCGATCAGGCCGTTCAGCATCAAGTGCACGGTGCTCGGCCCCACGTTTACGTGAATGAACGAGGCCGTGAAGAAGGCCGCCGTCATGACGGCCACCTTGGGCAAGTTGTCGTTGTTTATCTTCCTCAAACCCATGCCCACGCCGGCGACGGTCGCGACCCCGCCGGCCACGAGTACCGGCATCGACAGCACTCCCTCGAAAATATGCACGGTTCACCTTCCCAATTTATGCGCTTAACGGAAGCAGGATAGGTCTGAAACGTGGCAATGGCTACGGCCACGGGCAAAAAAAACCCGGCCCGGCATAAAATACCAGATCCGGGACGCCCATTTGCCCTTGGATTTTTTTCGCTTTTCACCCCAAAAAAGGGGAGACCTGGCGCGAAAAATACCGTTTGCCCTACCAGTCTCGAACTCGGAAACTTAAGGCCATTCAGTGAGGTCTTCTGACTGACGGATCTTCCTACGGCGACCCCTTCCCAGGATTCACCAATCCCAGTGGACAATGTCGCTTTCGTCCCCGTTCACAGTGACGGGCTCGCTACCGAATCTCACGGTATTCCCTCATAACCCTATCAGGTTGCCTGAACGAGATAAAAGATAAAAGAAAACCATTGGGTTGTCAAGTTTATTTTAAGGGCATGTCAGGTACCGTTATGGAAACCAACCGAACCGCAAATCCAAAAACAGATCAAACCCATAAAAGCACCCCATAGACACACATTTTTAGCGCCTTTCCAGACCCTTACTGCGCTAAAAAAATTATTTCGGCGAGATATTACGACAATACCCCACCCATCACTATCAATATGCAATTTAAATAGCATTTAATTTACCCAAAAAATTAATTTAATCATATAGTATGCTTTTTAATCCCATTGGATTTAATCGTCCCAGCCCAACCTTGGCTTTTTCGCCTCATGCATTATCACGACTGAGCCATCTAAATTAAATTTTAAATTTCTCAAAGTCCATTTAAATAATACTTGAAAATTTTAATCTCAACATATATTATGGCTTAATAATTTATAGCCAGATAATAGAAATTTTTTTTGCTCCAGTTTTTATTTTATTGTTTCATAAAAAAATATTTATATGAGATTTAATATTTCCTATGCTTGTTCTAAATTTTGCTCAACTAAAATAATTTATTCAAACCAAAAAAAATTTATCAGTATCCCGTTTGTCTAATAAAGTCTTTCAAAATTGTATAAATAAATTATTTTACGATTACTAATTACTATACATTGCAAAAAAATTTATCGGCACCACTTTTATCTAATAAAGTTTTTCCAAATTATCTAAATAAATTATTTTACGATTACTAATTACTATACATTGTTATTTAATTATCATAAATAATTATTTCATAGAATTTAATGCTACTTATCTTACAATACAGCCAAAAAATTTAATTTTATTATTATAAAATATTTATAAGTCCATAAGTACTCTTTTTAAAATTTACAAGCTAAATAACAATCAAAAAAAATTCTAAGATTTAATTAACACACTTAAAAAATTTTTTCGTAAAAATTTATAATTAATTTTGCTAATAAAAATTATATCCCCCACTAATATATCCTAAAAATTAATTATGCAAGAATTGATATTGTCCGCCATCTATAGGTGCTAAATATGGTTCTTTGACCTTGCGTATGCTCATCAAAATTAATCTCAAAACATAGAAGTATATTTGTATTTATACTCATCACTGCCTTAAAAAGAAACAAATTAAAATAATTTGTGAGGCAAAATAATCGATTATTCAATCCTGATTGTCACTATATATAAATGGATTTCCGACTTTTTATCAAGGCTTTGTTGCAACAAATTTTTCATCCCAAATCACAAAAACACTAAAATCCCTAAATTCAAATACGGCAAACCAGTCAAACAAAAGCCCTTGCCTATGTTCGGACGAAATTGTCTTTGACTCTAAAAATACCGGCTTTAAGAATGAAAAGGGGATGTTTTATATGTTGACAAAAATAAAAATCTTTAATTGCAATTCTTGTTGCCACGTGTTTTAATACTGATTGCTTTAAAAGGGAGCCAGTCAATTTTCATTGTTACGCAAGACGATGACCGTGCCGGGATTATGTCTTAACAAAGCCACAAGGCCCGCCAAATGGTTAAGCCAAAAATTGATAGGAGGGAATTTTATCGTTACTTTACAAATCGATGATAGTTTCATAAACCATCCAATATATGTTTTAAATAGTACTACTTTGGATTGTAGGATTCTTTCAAAAAAAATCCGGGATAGGACCGATACCAGAGAGGACCCATACTTGGGCTGACCTAAGGTCACCCGCGCCAATGGGACCAACGCCGTTTTCCCGACCCGTAATTCCCCCGGCGCCGAGACCATACCGGCCGGTGACCATCCCGATACCCGGTCGATCGTCTCCGCCGGCTTAATTGTCCCCCTAAATATGGGCAACCCTAATATGGGCGACCACGGGAGGCAACGATTTTACGATAATATTGAGATTGATATTCGTATAATTATTGATACATATTTGAGTAAAAAAAATTTTTTTCTGATCTTTTTGACTTAATCGTTGCAATCAATGTCAATGTCGGAATTTCCCCCGGACAACGCAAATTCATTAAGAATCTACATGATATAAAGTCACAAAATTCTTACTTAAATAGCAACTAAATTAGCGTACTTCTTCCCTGTTAACATCCTATCAGGCGTCTCTTTTCACATCCCCGTTTTTAAACCGACCCATTTTTGGTTTCAACCAAGTGGAAATACCGACAAAATCCAATCTTTTGGTGGATTCACTTATCAAGGCGATTACCCCATCCATGTCAGGGTGATGGCCTGCCGGTAACGATAACCACCGTCCAGGAAGGAAAGGCAGGAGTCATGGCCCACGTTAAGCGTTTCATCACGATTTGGTACATCGTGATCATAGTCTCGGTTCTGACGATTAGAGCTACTTTGCCACCACAATCTGATTACATGCTATTTTGGATTCTTTGTCTTGTTTATCTCTTTACCGTTCCAGCTTCATTAATATCTCTCTATCATGTATATAAACGTTTTAGTCCGCTTTTATCTTATTTTTATAGTAGTATAGTTACTTCATCGATTTTATTTATAATTTGGATCATTACTATTTATGATATAAAAAATATTGGCTATGCAATTATTATTTTTTTTATATTTCCAATTATCGATATATTAATAGCTGTCTCGGGCATTATTTGTCTGATAATATACTTCGTTAAACGAATGTCCGGGCGTTCCAGGGTGGTACAATAAGCGGTAAAATAAGTAGAGCCAGGCCCGGCGTTCCCCTCCGGGATTTTACGGCAATCCCCACCAAGCCGAGCGAGAAGTCCCCGCCCAAAGCCATCACCCAGCCCGCCATTGAGTCACCTTTGACAATAAAATAATTTTTTTAATGCAAATTTTTGTCTTCAAGCAAAAAATATAACTTTAAACAATTATTTTGTTCCAATAGATAATCATCATGGTCTATATTGGCCTTTAAGGCCACCACGATTCCAGTCGGTTCCCCGCCAAGGGCTCCCCAACCATGGCCATAAAACCCCCCGGAAATAACCGGCCGGGTCGCCCTCGCTTGGGAGGTGATTTCGCGCGAGAAACCGCCCGGGGAGCCGCCTGGCGGGATGGCCTGCCCAAGCCAGGGCTTGGGGGGGATTTTAAGGGGCATTTTGGGCCGGGTGGGGCTTTTGTCGGGGAAGGGTAGGGGGGTGGAGTCGCCATGGGGGTTTTGGGGCCCCATGGCGCGTCCTGGGCGGTTTTAGGGGGGCCTAGATCAGGCTGGCGAAGTGGGTGTCGTCCTCGGCCAGGAAATCCTTCAGGGTCTGGGTCAGGATGGCCACGTCGATGGGCTTGCTGAGGTGGCCGTTCATGCCGCAGGCCGTGCACCGTTCGCGCTCCTCGGCGAAGGCGTGGGCGGTCATGGCCACTATTATGAGGTTGGAGTAGTCGGGGTTGTCCCTGATGCGGCGGGTGGCCTCGAAGCCGTCCATGACCGGCATCTGGAGATCCATGAGGATGATGTCGAAGGGGCGGCCGAGGCGGTTTTTGGAGGCCTTGGCCAATATGTCCAGGGCCACCTGGCCGTTCTCGGCGACTGTCACGTCCAGGCCCATTTTGGTCATGAGGCCCTTGGCCACCAAAACGTTTACGTCGTTGTCCTCCACCAGCAGGACCCGGCGGCCCTTGAGTTCCGGGACCTCGCTTATGACCGGTTTGCCGGGGCGGGATTTCTTGGCTGGCTTGGCCTTCGCGGCGGCGGGAGGTGTGGCCACGGCGGCGGTTGGGGGGCCGGGGGCGACCGCGGGGGTGTCCGAGGCGGAAACGGCGGCCTCGTTGGCCTCGTTGGCCTCGGTGACCTCGTCGGGGCCGTCCTGGTCGTCGGCCTCGTCGGCCTCGTCGGGGAGGGCGGTTTTTTCGGGGTCGAGGTCGGGGATGGCCACGGTGCCCGCGGGTTTGGCCTTATCGAGGCCGAACCAGGCGGTGAAATTGATCTCGGTGCCCTTGTTGGGCTCGCTCTCCACCCAGATCCGACCGTTCATGAGCTCGACCAGGCGTTTGGTGATGGCGAGCCCCAGGCCCGTGCCGCCGTATTTCCTGGTGGTCGAGGAGTCGGCCTGGGAGAAGGCGGCGAAGAGCTTGGCGGTCTGCTCGGCGGTCATGCCGATGCCGGTGTCGGTCACGTTGAAGCCGATGTCGCAGCGGCCTTCCTCGGTGGCCCTGGGCTCGGCTTGGATGGTGATGGAGCCCTCCTTGGTGAATTTGAAGGCGTTCCCGACTATGTTTATGAATATCTGGCTGAGCCTCAGGGGATCGCCGATCAGGTTGTCGGGTATCTTGCCCTTGACCCTGAAGACCAGGCCGATGTTCCTTTTCTTGCTCTGCTCGTTGAACATTATGGCTATGTCGTAAAAAACCTTGGAGAGCGAGAAGGGGATGACCTCCAGGTTCATCTTGCCGGCCTCGACCTTGGAGAAGTCCAAAATGTCGTTGATGATGCCCAAAAGGGCCTTGCCGCTGCGGTTGGCGTTCTCCGCGTACTCCCGCTGCTGCCGGTCCAGTTTCGTTTGGAGGAGAAGCTCGGTCAGGCCCAGGACGGCGTTCATGGGCGTCCTGATCTCGTGGCTCATGTTGGCCAGGAACTCGCTCTTGGCCTTGCTGGCCGCCTTGGCGGCGTCCAGGGCCAGGGCCAGCGGGGTGATGTCGTTCAGGGTGACCATGTAGCAGGAGACGTGGCCCGAGATGGTCGCGCTCGAGGCGAGGCCCAGCCGTTTGAGCCTCAGGGTGTAGTCGCTGACCTCGCCCTTGGGGGAGGTCAGTTTGACCTCGTTTCGGAAGGTGTCGCCCATCTGGCCGGCCTGGCTGAACAGGGCCCGGAGGCCGTTGGGGACCTTGTTTGGATCCCCGGAACCGGCCAGGGTGTAGAGAAGGTCGGGCGAGTTCACGCTAAGGCCTTGCCCTTTGAGTATGGCCAGCATGACTTTGTTGCAGAAAATGGGTGCCTTGCGTTCGTCGAAGATGGCCACCGCATCGGGAATGGCGTCAAAGTGATTGCATATGGCATCCAAGGTGCTATTGATCGCGGAGATTATGTTATTAAAGTCACCCTCGTGGGCCTCGGGGTTGGCCCGCACGTTGAGGGCCCCGGAACCGGCGGCGGCGGTAAGCGAGCCGATGTCGCTTATGACGTTGGCCACGGCCCCGCTCATGATGTTGAAGGCCCGGCTAAGGCTACCGATCTCGTCACCCCGGGAGGAGAGGGAGGTTTTGATCGTCAGGTCTTCCTCCAGCCCGAATCTGCCCTGGGCCAGGTTGTTGGCGTTGCGGGTCAGGGCCTTTAGGGGCTTGATCACGATGTTGCCGAAAACCGCGTTGAAAATGAAGGTGAAGATGATCAGGGCCAGAACGGTGATAACCAAAACGGTCGACCTGGCCTGCTTGACCTGGGCCAGGAAATCCCCCCTGGAGGCCAGGATGCATAGGGACCACAGGGTTCCCCTGATCGGCGAGTAGCCGATGTACATTTGGCCGGTGGGGGTTTTGACCGTTTCGGAACCGATTAGGCCTTGGGTCATGCGAGTGAGGCTATTAAGGGTATCCGAATCGCTCCCTATGACCTCTATCAGGTGCTGCCTGCCGTAGACCTGGCCCAGGATGAGGCTCCCGATGATGACGCCCTGGTCGTTTATGATGTAAGCCGCGCCGTTGGAGCCGATGCTCAGGGTGTTGACTATTTCGCCAATCAGATCGTAATAGTAACTACCGACCAGGTACTGGGCGGGATCGTCCGTGAGCGGGTCCTGGTTCCAGGTATACACGGGCACGCCCATGACGATCTCAAGGCCGGTGTTGCCCACGGAAGTGTCCTCGATGAACAGATCGCGGTTGGTCTTGAGTTTATCCAAAAGCCTTCGGCCGGAGATGCTGACCGGGCAGTTATCGCTCCCGGTCAGTAGGCCACCGTTGGGGGAATAGAGGCAGAGCCAGGCCAGCTCCACGGAATTCATGAAGCCGTTCAGGGTTTCCTGTTTGGTGGTGGGGAGGGCGTTGGGGTTTCTGAGCATGGCCGAGCTTTTTATGACGTAAAAGCGATCCACCATGGTATGGAGGTTCGCCTCCAGGCTCAGGGCCGCGGTCCTGGCCGTGGGCCGCATGACGTCCAGCAGGATCTGCTCGGCCATGTTGGACATGAAGTGGCTCATGATCGCCACCAGGCCCAGGGTCAGTATGACCACGACCAAAAGGGTGGTCAACAGTAGCCGGGTGGATACGCTTTTGGTTTTGCTTATGGCGTCAGGCAATTTTGGCTCACAGATTGCGGTTAAAAAGCTCAAACGGCCAACGCGGGCCCGCGCAGGCTAAAAACGCCCGTGTCAAAATTTGGGCACCCTGGGCGCCCCCCAAAACGCCGCCGGGTTCGGTGGCCACCCCCATGGGGCCGCCTTAGATATCGTCGGGATACGAGGTCTCCGGGAGGCTGACCTCGGCTATGGCGTTTTTCCCCAGGCGGCTGTAGTCAAGGGCCGCCTTGGCCAGGGCGACGAATATCTCGTGGGTCTTGCGGCCGCCGTCGATGGTCTGGACCCGGCTGGGGTTCTGGACGGCCACCAGGAAACTGCAGTACTGCCTGGGATAGTGGTTGGGGCTCTGGGAGCCGGGTTTCCGGATCGATTTCAGGTAGTCGGTGTCCCAGCTCCTGAGGAGCCCGGTCGCGTTATAGGCGTTATACTCGGCCGTGACTATCGAGCCGTTTTTCACGTATATGGTCAGGTAATCCTTCCAGCCGTCCGCGTTGAAGTCGCTGGCCGCGGCCGTGTAGTAGCCGTCCTTGAGCGCGCCCTCCTGGGACTCGCAGCCGGGCGTGACCAGGGTCAGGCAGGAAAGGGAGGCCAAAATAAGCCAGGCCGGGATAAAATACAGCATGTTTATGGGTTTACGGGGTTTCAATTTTGGCTCGTTTTTTTTTGGCGCCCCCCGCCCCGGCGGCCCGGGCGAGGGGGATGCCTAGAAATTATACCGGTCCATGTTCTCGACGGTGAACTCGGTCCGGTTGGGCAAAAGCACCACCCCGGTCCCGGGCACGTTGGGGGACGCTGGGTCGAGGACCGAGTTTGGCATTATCTCGACCAGGCCGATCTCGGGGACGTCCACCGTCTGGCCCGTGGCCACTTTATTGCCCGAGGCGATGTACCAGGTCAGGTAACAGCTAAGTGCCGCCTGGACTTGGCAGTCCCACAGCCCCCAGCGGTCGATGACCCCCTCCCTGGCGAATTCCTTCATGGCGTTGGGCGAGGCGAAGCCGGTTACGGTCAGGTCCTTGGCCGAGCGGCCCAGCTCCTTGGCCGCCTGGGCCTGGCCCGGCAGGGAAGTGGAGTCGTTGCAGATGATGGCATCGATGTCGGGATAATCCGTCAGGATGGCCTTACCCACTTCCAAGGCCTTGGCCGGGTCCTGCTCGCTGTAGAAATTGTCTGGGTGGACGTTGACCCACTGGGGATAGGTCTGCTTGATGTACTCCTCGCCCGCCTTGTACCACGAGTTTTGGTCGGCGACCGAGGCCTGGGAATAGTGCCAGGCGTATTTTATGGGCTCCGAGGTGGGGTTTTTGCCCCGCTTGCGAAGGGCCTTGGAGGCCATCTCCACCAGCATCTTCCCGAGCTGGGAGGGCGTCCCCTGGGAGACCATTAACCTGCGGGCGTCGGCGGAGACGTCCGAGTCCCATGTGGTCACGACCATGCCGCTTTTCTGGGCGGCTTTCAAAACCCCGTCCAAGGCCTTGGAGTCCAGGGCCGAGATGGTCAGGGCCTTGGCCTTCTCGTCTATGGCCTTTTGGACGATTTCAACCTGCTTATCGACGCTGGCCACGTCCGACCCGCGGTAATCGACCTTGAAGCCGTGGTTGGCCGCGTAAGCCTGGGCCCCCTCGTTGGCCGACTCAAAGAAAGCGTTGCCGGTGATCTTGGGGACGAAAATCACCGTCAGGGAGGAGTCCGGGCCGCTCGCGCCGGGGGCCTTCTCCTCGGACCCGCCGCAGGAGACCATGAACGCCATGGCCAAAGCCATCAGGGCGGCCAAAAACGCCGACGGTTTGGCCGCCGGGCGTCCGGGGACGGAAATTGAATTTAATCGACGCCAAGCCATGGGTGCCACCCTCGCTAACCTTTGGTGAATCGGGGCTTTCCGATTTCAGTGACCCAGCCTTCAAAAATCATCATTGGCGCTTCAACCCTAAATATGGCGTGAAATTAATCGAGCGAATACACTTAGGGCAAGATAGCACAAAAAAGAATATATTACAATTATGGCCGGGAATAACGAATTTGAAAGATCCCGACCGAGTTTGACAGTTTAGTCAGGAACCTAAATTCGTTTTAGATATAAAATACGCAAAAAATTAAGAGATTTCTTGCTAACTTCTAAAAATTTGGTATAAAATAATTATTTAAATTATCGAAAGTTAATTAACATAGTTAAATAATTTTTTTCACTACGATATTAAAAAATCGGTGCGCTAAAAAATAAATAGTGTGATAAATTAGTGTGTATTAATTTTTTATAACAAAAATTTTTGATAAATACTAAGAAAAAATATTTTTTGTCAGTATAGTTTATCTATTAGTAGTATTATTATTTAAGTTTAAAAAATAAAAATCTAAATTTGTAAAAATATATGCAATAAAAATTTTTATGGCAATAAAAAAAATTTTTGGCAGATAAACGTAAAAATAATATCGCGAATGGCTGATTTCTTAGTCAGACAGACGGTAAAAAATTATTTAACTTAAATTAACGACCAAAAGACCGCATTATGATTACTTAATTGTGGACAATCCATGGACAATCAGATTGGCCGATTGGCCGGGCAAGCCGTCGGTAAGGCTTCGCCGGGCGCTTCCGGCGAAAGAAGGTTCGTTAGCCCGTCCCGGCCAAGGCCCGGGAGATAAAATTTTACGTCCCGGGGGTCCCGGTTTTGGTTTTGGCCGGGCGCCAAACCATCGGCGGGGTGACTTAGCCATATCATGGCCGTGCCAAGGGCCATGGCCAATGGCTAGGCTTCCCAAATCTTGCGGGTCGTATTTAGCTTGTGCGTTGATTAGAGATTAATAAATAAAGACGGTTAGTTTGGCGTCTTTTATGCGAACGAATATTATTTACGGCG
>JAITKA010000169.1 GCA_031278635.1 Deltaproteobacteria bacterium
CTCGGATTTTGTATAGATAACTTTGTATAGATAATTTTGAGGAGGTCCCTGGAAGCCTAGACCGGGGGGTGGGGTGGCCAGAGGGTGAGCCAATCTGGACCAGAACACACCCTTGGCCACAACCTCTGGCGGCTGATTTTGCTGGCCATCTCGGGTTGCTATAGATGCCGCCGTCATAGATCGTTAGCACCACGGTGTATTGGGATAAAATTAGTATTTATGGGAAGTTATAGAACGTAAAATACCATAAGTTGTAATCTCTGCGGGCTCGGATTTTGTATAGATAACTTTGTATAGATAATTTTGAGGAGGTCCCTGGAAGCCTACACCGGGGATGTGGGGTGGCCAGTGGGTGGCCAAACTGGACCAGAACCCTTCCTTGAACCCAACTGGGCGGGTGACTTTGCTGACCCTCTTGGGTTGTTATGAGAACCGCCGCCATAGATAGGCTGTACTACGGATTAATGGTATAAAATTTAGTGTGTACGATAAGTTATAGATCGCTTCAGCCATATCTCGTAAACTCTGTGGTCTCGGATTTTGTATAGATAATTTTCAAGAGGTCCCTAGAAGCAACAACGGCAAGTGGACTGGCCAGTGGATGAGCCAAACTGGCCATAACCAACCCATGACCCCAACCCACCGGGTGACTGAACCATCCCTTTCGGGTCGTTATCCCTATCACCGCCATGGATAGTCAGTACTACATGTTATTGCGATAAAATTTAGTGTGTACGTTAAGTTATAGATCGTTTCAGCCATATCTCGTAAACTCTGTGGCCTCGGATTTTGTATAGATAATTTTCAAGAGGTCCCTAGAAGCAACCCCGGCAAGTGGACTGGCCAGTGGATGAGCCAAACTGGCCATAACCAACCCATGACCCCAACCCCGGCGGTTGACTTTGGTGGCCCTCTCGGGTCGTTATGGGTACCCCGCCATGGATAGTCAGTACTACATGTTATTAAAAAAAATTAGAAGTTAGATTATGTTAGAGTACAAATCAAGCATAACTTGTTAACTCTGTGGCCCCGGATTGTGTATAGATAATTTTGAAGAGGTCCATGGAAGCCACACCGGCAATTGGGCTGGCCAGAGGATGAGCCAAACTGACCAGTGCCCACCCATGACACCAACCCCTGGCGGCTGACTTTGCTGGCCCTCTCTGGTCGTTATGGATACGGGCGTCACAGATAGTTAGCACTAAAGGTTAATATAAAAAATTTAGTTGATACGGTAAGTTACAGAACGCTTCAGCCTTAACGTGTAGACTCTGCGGCCTCGGATTTTGTATAGATAATTTTCAAGGGGTCCCTGGAAGCCTACACCGGGAGGTGGGATGGCCAGTGGGTGAGACAAACTGGCCTAGCCCCACCCTTGACCTCAACCCGGCGGGTGACTAAACCGTCCCTTTCGGATCGTGATGGGTACCGCCTTAATAGATTATTAGTACTACGTTCTATTATTGTAAATACTCGAAATTACGGTATGATAAGGAGCGATTTAGTTATAAATTGTAGACGGTGGGGCATCGGTTTTTGTATAGATAATTTTGTATAGATAGTTTTCAAGAGATCCCTGGAAGCCTACACCGGGGAGATGGGATGGGCAGTGGGTGAGCCAAACTGGGCCAGAAGCCTCGGTTGACCTCAACAAGGCGGGTGACTTAACAGTCCCTTTCTGGTCGTTATGGGTGCCACCGTCATAAATTGTTAATATTACTGTGTCTTATAGTATAAACTCGTATTTTCGCTATAATAAAGAACGATTCACCACTAACTTTTAAACTCTGCAGGCATTGGATTTTGTATAGATAATTTTGTATAGATAATTTTCAAGAGGTCCCTTGAAGCGGCCTTGGAAAGGGGACCAGGCCAAGGGGGCAACCCAGTCCAATCTTGGCTATGGGCCAGACCTGAGACCTGCGAGGCGACCGGCTTATGGGCGGCTTCGTTGGGGCTCCGGTCGTGTATGGATAATTTTCATGGGCTTGGGGGCTGGTCCCCGGGAGGGTTAAGGCTGGGGGGCTAAATACCTTGGCAGGGAAACGAAACGGCCACTATGCCTGGGGTGAGGCGATAGAGGCCGTTTCGTTAAGGGCAAGTGTTGGGCGGATGCGTCTAGGGGAGGCCAAATCCCGCCCCGGTGGGTTTTTGGGCCAGGGAGGGGGCCTTCAGGGATTAGCGCTTCCAGGATTGGATGTAGTCACCCACGCTGAGGCTGCCTTCCTGGATTTGGAGGGTTGAGCTGCTGGGGCCGACGTCGCTGACGACTAGCCTGGCCTTGGCCTCGCCTGGGACGACGTAGCTTATGGCAATCGAGCTGGTGAGGGTCTCGCGCTCGGAGAGGGCCACGAACTTGACGCCCTTTTTCAGGCCAACGTCTTGGCCAAAGTCGATGGTGGCGGTGGTGCCGTTCTCGGAGGTGACCACGGCCTTGAAGGGCGTGTAGGCGAGGCCGTCGAGGCTACGGTAATAGAGGTCCTCGATGGCGTCGTCGAGGCCGAGCTCTATGGACTCCTGGGTGAACTTGGGGGTGCGATCGGTCGCGAAGTAATCGATCTCGGCCTCGTCCATCTTGTGGGTGCCCTCGCCGGCCCTGGCGGTGACTACCAGTCCGGTGGCCGTGTCATAGGCGACGAGGGTCATGACGGCGTCCACGTAGGTCTGGCGGTCGGTAAAGAAGCGGACCCAGCGGCGCCAGCTTCGGCGGGTCGTCTGTTGCTCGAGCTGGGAGATGGTCCCGTACATGACCACGTTCAGTTTGAGCGACTGGCCAAGTTGCCGGGCCAGCTCGGGGGTCAGGTCCCCGCCGGTCCAGCCAAGGGAGGTCGCGGCCTCGGCAACCTGGGAGGGCGGGACCAGGGTCAGGTGTTTGTTCTCGGCGAACCGTTGGGTCACCAGGTTAGCCATGTTGGGGCCGGCCTCGGGGGCTCCCAGGCCAACCTCGTCGCGGAAGGTGAGAATGCCGACCCTTAGTTTGGCGGGGCTTATGAAGCTCTTGAGGCCGAGGGAGCCTAGGTGGAACTCGTTGTCCCTGGCCATGTCGGTTATGACCCCGCAGCCGGAAAACATGGTCGCAAGGGCTAGGCCCACCATAGCGAGGATTGCTTGGGCCAAGGTCTTGTGGGTATTGGTCTGGGCTTTGGGCATTATTCGTTTTCACCTGATTGATTCGGTAAGCCCGACCCGGTGTCGGGGCAAAGATTGGGGCGCGTCGGGGATAGGGCCCCGGATGGCCGGTAAAAGGCTATCGGGGGCGAAAACCCAAGGCGCGGGAAATCCGGGGAGTCAAACCGGGCCCAAAGCGCGAGCGCTGGGTGGCAAACCTTACGTTGGAAAAAGGTAATGTATTTAAGCTGTTGGGTGATTTTTTTAAGAAAAATACACCTTCCCATTAACTTTGCGACTATCCTACTCCATGGGCAAAAATACGTCAAGGCTTAACGGGACAATTTCTCTGGGTCAGGGGCTCCATGATTGTGGCAAGGTTCTTCCAAAATTGATCGTAAATGGGTTTTAATTTGATTTTTGGTCTATTTGCCAAGAATGGAATTGCCGTTTCGTGTTTGTCCGTAGCTTCATTACCAAAATATGCCGTAGGCTTTCTCTAAATGTGGCAGGGTCAGGGAGAGGTTTTTGGCGATCATGTAGGCCGAGCGTATCGAATAATAACCCTCGGCGCCTTGGTCCGGCCAGAGATCCTCAAGCTGGTGCTCGTTTAGGTATTCCTTGAAAGCCTCCACGCCTTTGGTGTTCAGGATCTTGATTGTGTTCAGGGCCGGGCCGGTCAGGCCGGCGCTGATAAGGCCGGATATCCAGGCGGGGCTGTCGGCCTCGAAGGTCGAGGGCTGGCCCCCCAGGGCCATGGCCAGGGTCTTGGCCTCGAAACTGACTTCCCGGATGAAATCGGCCAGCTCGCTGGGTTCCCGGAGCTCCTTGCGGTACCGCACGTAGGCCCCGTAGAGGGAGTAGGCGGTGATCATGGCCGAGGCCGCCTGGACCCCGATGGGATCGTCCATGACCTGGACCTTGTAGGGGCCGTATTTAAAGAGCGAGGCCTCGACGTTCCGGGCGGTGGTCTCGCCGGCCAGGATGAACAGGCCGCCCTTGACGGCCAGGAGGTTCGAGGGCTCGAAGGGGCCGGACAGGGCCAGGATGTTGAGTTTCGGTTTCCCGGCGGCCACGGCGGCCTCCCAGGCCATTTGGATGGTCAGCCGGTGCGATAGGCCCTCGAAACCGCGGCTGGCCAGGATAAGGGTCCTTAGCTCGGAGGAGGTCGAGAGGATGGTCTTGAAAAGCTGGCCCACGGCGTGGGGCGGGGTAGCCACGATGACCTCGGTGGCCTTGCGGAAGGCCTCCACGGGGTCGAAGGTGGGGAAGACGTTTTTTGGCAGCCTGATGTCGGGGTTGTCGTCCATGGTCCGATCGTAAGCCAGGCGCTGGATGGCCTCTTCCGAGGGGTCGTAGAGGGAAAGGGAAGAGTTGTGGAACTTCTTGTCGTTCAGGGTGCGTTTGCCGATGAGGGAAACCAAAGCGAAACCCCAGTGGCCGGCGCCGCAGACGACCAAATTTTCCTTGGCCGATGGGCTGTACAGCCTACGGTCGCTGTGGGTGGCGTAGTACAGAAGGGCGTGCTTGGCCCTGACCCTGGGGATTTTTTTCCATTTCGGCCCGCGGTCGGCGATGATGGACCTTTTGGCGAGGTTGTTCAGGCCCTCGTCCAGGAAGGTCGGGAGATCGGAATCCCTGATAAGATCCTCGAAGTCGGGGTCCACGTCGAAGTGTCTCTGGTGATAGGCCTTTACCGTCTCGATGGCCCTGGCCGCCGATTCCTCCAGGGCGGCCCTGCCGCCTTTTTGGCAACCCTCCAGGGCCAGGGCGGCCAGCTGGGTGGTCATGATCTTTTTGTCCCGGGCGATTTCCTTGATGGCGTAGAGGGAGGTGAATTCGTCCAGGGCCAGCTCCTTGGGGGTATCCTCCCACTCGGCGCGGATGTCCGAGAGGAGCCTTCCCCGGCCGAAACCCACGTAGGCGCGGCCGAAAATGTCCTTGAACCCGCCGGCCAGGGCCTTAAGCGGGCACCAGGGCTTTTTCAGTAACTCCCTGGCCATGTGGTTCCCGGAAACCCAGGAGGCGAAGCCCTTGCCCTCGGAGAGGTTGCGATCCTCCGGGACGATGCCGTAGCTTAAGACCACCGGTTGGATGAGGACGTCGCCGCGGGCGGCCAGGGCCCCCTGGATGGTTATCAGGCGCCTCGGGTACCTAAGCGAGCCATCCCTGGTCCTGGCCCCGCCCGACCAGGCCTCGAGGAAGATGCCCTGCGGCTTGCCCATCTCGGCCAGGGCCTGGCAGTAGTGGAAAAGCGAGGAGAGGTATGATTTGCTGGCGCCCTTGCGGAGGACGACGTAGGAGCCGGTCATGAAGATCTTGGTTAGCGTTGGGGTGGCCATCATGTTTTGGCCGGCGGCGAAGAGGGGCAGGTGGAGGCGGTTTTGCGTGAGGAAGGTGTCGAATATGAACTCGTCGAAATGGGTGGAATGGTTGATCAGGTAGATAATGCCCAGCCGTTCTTCCTCGGCTTTCCTGAGGATCGGCAAATGTTTAAGCTCCCTTAAATCAGCCGAGGTAAAGATATGGTCCGTGTCCCTTGAGGTGAAAAAGTGGTTCACTATGTTGAAGGCGGCGGCCGTCGCCTCCCGATGGAACCCATAGTCATACCGGCAGGAGATGAGATCGACGTGGCTTTTTATTTCCAGCGGGTTTACGGGGTCGGATTTTTCCTGGAAGGACCTTTGGGTCAGGTCCACGGCCAGCCTCGCGATTTGCTCCTGATCCTCGAAGGCCGGCGGGATGTTGGCCGGATCCAGAAAGGCGTTCCCGGGCGCGTACTTCGATAGTCGCTCAAGGTGCTTGACGAAGTCAATGCGCCTAAAAATCGACATAAAAGGCAATTGCTTTAGGGACTTTAAACTCAGGTTCACCGTAACCTTCCTTAACTTGGGTTCTCGTGACCCTGGCCTGGCCCCATGGTCATTTGGTGGCAGCTCCCCCCGCCGGGCCGGAAGAAGTGAAGGCGGCACGGCCCGCTCGTCCAGGCTAGCCCGGGTTCGCGGTTGAGGCGGTCTCGGAAAACTCGGAGCTGAACGGCTCTATCATATACTCGCTGAGGTCGTTAGGCAAATTGTTAAAGACGAACATGTAACGAATGGTCTTTCCCGGGTCCACGTTGGTATTTGACCCGTTCTGGCCGCCTTTTAGCGAAAGCCTTATGGTAATCTCCTTTATCGCCAAGGTTTTTAGCTCATCCTCGGTAAGAACGTTCCCGGCATAGACCGTCCTTTCGGCTAAGATGTTTTTGTCTTTGTCCATCAATTTGGCCTTAAGCCTGATGTAATCGACGGGCCTGTCGTACTCGTTGGTGACCTGGCCGGTCAGGACCAGGATCGTCCCGGCGTCGGCGTTCTCGATGTAGTGGTTGGTGGTCGAGCCCTCGGGCAAGGCGAGGCGCAAGGTCTCGGAGGGGGCGTCGCCCGCCGAAGGCGGGGGGGAGGGCAGGCTGTCGCTCGCCGAGGCCTCGCCGTTGGAAACCGAGGCGGTTTGGGTGGTGGGTTGCTCGGAGGCTGGGCCCCCGCCCAGGGACCAGAACAACGTGACTATGACCAGGCCGGCCGCGACGATCGAAAGGACCAGCAAAAGGATCTTCTGGGTGGGCGAGAATAATTTCTGGGGTTTGCCGCGCAGGGGCGGGGCCGCTTCCCGATCGGGGAAATTGTCCTCCAGGTTGAGGGAGGGGTCAAACTGCGGCTGATTGGGATCGTAGCCCACCTCGTCCCCCGCGGTTAAGGGGGGCAAGGGCCGGCTTGACACCGGCTCGGCGCCCAGGCCCAGGTCCATTCGCGACCCGATGGCCGGAAGGACCGCGTCGTTGGAAGGCTTGAGGTTGGTCCCATCCGGCACCACGAAACTGTCGCCGTTACCCAGGATAAGGTTGATGGGGTTATTCTCGGCGCGCTTCGGCGGAATGGCCGTCAGGGTCTGGCCTTGGCCATGGAAGCCGCCCTCCCCGTAGCCCAGGCCTGGGTCTCGCGACGGCTGGGTTCCGGGGTCAAAGCCCGGCCCGGCCCCCCGGTACCGGGGGTCGCCGTTGGGCGCCCCGTGGCTTTGGGGTTCCTGGTTTTGGAAAAAATTGTCCAGTTCCCTGTCGAGATCATCCAAGTTACCGGGTTGAGGTTGATTCGGGTTTTGGGGAACGTCAATTTGTTCCGCCCTGGGTGGCGGGGCGAAGACGGTGAAGACCGCTTGGCAGTTGGAACAACGTACCCTGGTGCCCGTCACTTTGATCAGGCCGGCGTTTATCCTGAACTTGGTATGGCATTGGGCGCAAGTAATAATCATTTTGTCCCGAACACTATTTGAAGGTTGTGGGTATTGCATAAAAAATGACGAAGTGGCCTGTCTAGCTAAACTAGTTTAGGCCAGCCTATCGGGTTGGCCTGGGTTAAAACTAAGCTGAACGCGGCCGGGAACGGTAACCGGCCAGGTTTTTTCAGCGATGGGTCTGGTATCGGATTGCAATCCTGGGCGAAAATATCTAATATGGCGAAAAGACAAAGAATTTTGTGAACGGTTTGTCCCCGTCGCGATAACCCAAAAACTTGGCAAAGGCGAAATTTTTTATCTATAATTTTCACTGATTTACAAGCTAAACGTTACGAAAACCGAGGTTCTTGGAGGTAAAAATATCTTTTGGTTAGAATAAGTCAAAACCGTATAGGCGTTTTATCTTTGCAAGTTTCTTGTTTATAACCGTAAGGTTACGGCAATTATTAAATTACAATTTAATAATGAATAATTATATCTATTTTGATTTACAACATGCGGTAAAAATTTTTTACGGGAAAGCCGGTTTAGTCAATCTTGATCTTAAGTCCAGAGGCGCGAAATATACATATAGTGCCAATCCTAAATTTTAAATACTTTTTAGCTTATACCATAAAAGTGATTAAGCATCAAGAAAATTGTAAACAAGAGTTTGTATCTTGACCTAGGTCTTAAACCTTAGAATCAGCTAAGTAGAAGCCAACCATGGGCAAGGTTATCAGCATCCTCAGCCTGCGTCAAAAAGATTTTTAATAATACTGCGTTGGGCCTAATATTCCTCAGTGAAGGGCGATCTCGATGCGAAATTCTCCAATTTAGTGAAAAGACAAAAATTTTAAGGCCTAATTTTAGGCCGTTGATAAAGTCATTGTTGAACAGATATAGGCTTTCACCCCCTCATCGACCATATCGCATTACGATAACGGTTAATCTGGTTGGCGGTCAAAAATTTTTATGAGAGATTTTTAGATGTTAGTAAATTTGGCCAGGGCGGATAGGGTCTTTCGCAGACTAAATAACCTCATTCGGGGCTTAAAAAATTTTATGTTTGTAAATTATGTTATAAAAATAGATATATAATTTTATCGTACGATAAAAAAATTTTTTATGCAAATTAGTAAAAAATTTGTTATATATAACGATAGTGATAACAAGGACGAGCCGATTCGACCGGCATGACGGTCATGACAGCCAAGACCGTCATGGGGGAAGGGGGCCAAGGCCGTTAAAACCCTTTTATCGTCGCCCCTTTACCGGGCGCGCAAGGGCTTCGATGACGGTATGGCGGATCGTTTTGGCATAAACCACCCACCCCAAAAAAAACCTCCCCGGTGGCGGGCAAAAAAATACCCCCGCTCCCGCCGGGGGCCTGGGACCATTTTGGCCACCAAAGGGAGCCACTTTTATGGGAACGGCGATGGTGGGGGTTTTTGGGGTGGCCCTGGCCGGCGCAAGGTGAGGGTTTCCCGGGCCGTTTGACGGGAGTGGGGCCGGATACGGAATGGGTATGCGGGAAGGCGCGACGGGGGCCCTGAAACGCCCGTGGCGAGGGGGGTAGGGCGCCTCTGGGCGCCCTGGGTTATTTTTCGTCGTCGAGGGAATAGATGGCCGGGAACTCACGGTAGCGTCGGGCGGAGTCGAGGCCGTAGCCGACGAGGAAGCCGTCGTCGACCTCGAAGGCCACGTAGTCGAGGGCGATGGGGTATTCGCGGCGGGCCTTTTTGTCTATGGCCACGGCCAGCTTGACCGAGGAGGGCTCGCGGGATTTAAGGTAGCCGAGGAGCCAGTTCAGGGTCAGGCCGCAGTCGGCGATGTCCTCGACCACAAGGATGTGGCGGTCCTTGGCGTTTCTCTCGAGGTCTTTGAGCATGACTACTTTGGAGGCGGAGGTTTGGTTGTCCATGTAGCTGGAGAGGCGTATGAAGTCGATCTCGAGGGGGACGGTCAGGGCCCGTATTAGGTCGGCCATGAAGACGAAGGCGCCGTTGAGGACCCCGACCACCAGGAGGGTGTCGCCCTCGGGCAGGAGGCCCCGGTAGTGGGAGCTTATCTCGGCGCCCAGCTCGGTCACCCTGGCGGAGATGGCCTCGGGGGTGAAGAGGGGGGTCAGGGCGTGATTGTAATACAGGGTCATTTAGGTGGCTCGTCTTTTGGGTATAAGGGTATGGTTTGAGGGTCCGTTGGCCGCGGGTTGGGCAAGGCGGCCGGTTGGGCGGCTTAGACTTCCACGGCGTGGTTGGGGGCCTTGATGACGCTGGAAGGGCGCTTGGGCGGGAAGGCCCTGTTGATGCGGATTTTGGCGACGCGGTCGAGTTCCTGGCCCAAAAGGTTAAGGAAGGTTTTGATGACCCTGACCACGGCCTCCTTGGTGTTTTTTTTGGGCTGGCCGGTTTTTTCGTCGAGGTAGAGGTCGCGCCTGAGGCAGAGGCTGAGGGCCTTTAGCCTGGGTTGGTCGGCCAGGTCCTTGGGGACCACGGCGCCCGGGAAGGGCCAGTTGAGCTGGGGCCAGAAGCCGAGGGTGCGGAAGACGTGGCCGGCCAGGGCGGTGAGGCCGTCGGGGGTGTGATCGTCGGAGGAGCCCAGGGCGATTTGGGGCCTGGGGTAGCGGTGGTCGCGCTCGTGGGGCTGGGGGATGGCGGCGAAGGAGCGGAGGGTGATCAGGGCGACCAGGTGTTGGCTGGCCAGCTGATCGAGGCATTGGGTTTTTAGCTCCTGGGCGTAAGGGGCGACGGTTTTGTCCATGAGGAAAGCGTGGTCCGAGTCGCCCCAGTGGGGGAGGTTACGGCCCTTGGTGTCCTTGGTCAGGAGTATGGGGCCGGTCTCCTCGGTCTGGCCCAGTTCCAGGGCCACCAGGCCCAGGGGGTCGGCCACCAGGGGGCTGAAGGGAAAGGCCACCAGGGGCCAGGGGCCGCGTTTGGCGTCGCCCTGGGCGGCCTCCTTGGCCAGGGCCAGGAGGTAGGGGTCGCAGAGGCGCCAGTGCTCCACCCTGAGATCGTTTTGGTTGAGCGGCAAACGTTTCTGGACGGCTGGGGGTATGGCTAACCCGCCGTAGGGGACGTTAACGACTATGCCGGCCAAGTTGTCCTCCAGGGGCTGGGCCGGCCCGGGGCCGGGTTCGCCGGGGCGGCGAGGGTTCGGGCTTTGGGCCAGGGCCTTTGTTGGGCGGCGGGTGATGGGATATGGGTCGGTGAAGCCGCCGGCCGCGTAAAGGGGTTAAAGGGTTTAAAGGGTTAAACCCGTTTAACCCGTTTAACGGGTTTAACGGGTGTTTTTTGATGGTTAATATGGGCCCGATTGGGGTGGCGCGTTGGGCGTAAGGGCATTTTTTAGGGTGCGTTACGGTCGCGAAATTTAAGGGGTTGCGCTGGCATCGTTCGGGCGTTGATGGTTTAGTCTGGCACTTTTGGGTGGAACGGGTTCAATGTTGGGAAACTTTCACCTATAATATGGATCCTGGGGCTTCGGTATGGGTTGTCTGGCGTTCGCGGGACACTAATATGGTAACACATATTGACTCGCCGGCAAACTTTTTAAAGGGGGAAAGGGTGGGGCGGGCCTTTGGGGGGCTGGTCAGCCCGGCTTAGGTGGGTTATACTTTATATACGTTTGGTGCCCCGCGGGGTCGGGGGAATTTCGCGTCGGCATTATGGTCGCCGGATTGGAAGGTCAGCGCATGGCCATGGGGATTGGTAGCCCGGGGGTGGGGGCCAGGATCGATAGGCTGAGAAAGGTCATGGAATCGTTTCGGTTGGAAGGGCTCCTTATCACGGGGCCGGAAAACCGCCGCTATTTCTCGGGTTTTACGGCGACGGATCCCATGTTGACGGAATCGAGCGGGGCCCTGTTGATCTTGCCCGGGAAGTCGTATTTGCTGACCGACAGCCGGTACGCGGTGATAGCGGGCATCGAGGCCCCGGGCTTCGAGATCGTCAACACCGTGGGGGGCCTGGGGCATTGCCTGAAGGGCATCGTGGGGGACGGGAAGGCGTTGGCCTTTGAGCCCAATTACATGACGGTGGCCCAGTGCCGGCGCCTGTCGGAAGATGACGGGCTTAACCTGATAGCCTCTCCCTTCGACCCGTCGGTATTGAGGATAAGCAAGGATTCCGACGAGATAAACCATATCGTTAAGGCCTTGGGGATTACCGAGAAGGCCCTGGGCTGGCTTTTCGAGAGGCTCGAGCCGGGCTGGACCGAGGCCGAGGCGGCCTGGTATTTGGACAGTACGTTTAGGGAACTGGGCGCCCAGGGGCCGGCCTTCGAGACCATCGTGGCCTCGGGGCCCCAGGCGGCGCTGCCCCACGCGGAACCGGGGGAGAAAAAGATAATGGAGGGCGAGCTGGTGGTCATCGACTGCGGGGCCCGCTACAAGGGTTACGCCTCGGACATCACCAGGACCTTCATCAAGGGCGAGCCGGCGAAATGGCAGAGGGACATATACCGGACCGTGCGGGAGGCCCAGCTCAAGGCCATCGGGGCCATCGCCCCGGGGGTGGCCTGCAAGGACGTCGATGCGGTGGCCAGGGCCCACATAGCCCAGGCGGGGCATTTCGAGCGTTTCGGCCACAGCCTGGGCCACGGGGTGGGCCTGGCCGTCCACGAGTTCCCCAGCCTGAACCCCGTAAACGGGCAGAAGCTGGTCGAGGGGGCGGTGGTCACCGTGGAGCCTGGCATCTATTTGCCCGGCCAGGGCGGGGTCAGGCTGGAGCAGCTGGTCTTGGTCACGGCCGACGGGGCCAGGGTGCTGAACGGGGACACCCATTTTTACGACTTTTAGGGACCGCCTTAGGCGCGGGCCAAAGGGGGCCGCCTTAGGGGCGGGTCCCCCGTGATTGGATTGGGGTAAGGCCATAGTGACTGAGACAGGTAAAATCACCCCGGGCGCCGATGGGGGCGGGACCCAGGCCGTCGTCTACCGTAGGGGCCGGATCCTGACCCTGGACCCGGCTTGCCCCAGGGCCTCGGTCTTGGCCTCGCTGAGGGGCCGGATCACGTACGTCGGGGACGATTTCGTGGAGGCCCTGTCCACGTTGCCGCCGGAGGCCGAGGTGGTCGACCTCAAGGACCGCAACGTCATACCGGGCCTGATAGACAGCCACGCGCACGTGCTGAGCGAGGGCCTGAGGCTCTCGCAGCTGGACTTGACCGGGCTCGACTATGACGAGACGCTGGAGACGGTGGGCGAGGAGGCCAAGGGCCGGCCGCCCGGGACCTGGATCCACGGGCGGGGCTGGGACCAGAACCTATGGCGGGCCGGCTGGCCCGGGGCCGTGGATCTCGACCGCGTGGCCCCGGGGCATCCCGTGGTCCTGGACAGGATAGACAAGCACTCCATATGGGTCAACTCACTGGCCCTCAGGATGGCCGGGCTGGGGAAGGGGACGCCCGATCCCGACGGGGGCGAGCTCGTCAGGAACCTGGACGGGACCCTGGCCGGGGTTTTGATCGGCAAGGCCATGTTCCTGGTCCACAAGGTCATGCCGCCCGACGACGGGCTGGATTTTTTGACCACGTTCGGGAAGGCGGTGAACGAGCTGGTTGGCTACGGCCTGACCACTTTGATCGATTGCGCGACGAGGCCCACCGACGTCCCGGCCATAAAGAAGGCCGTGGAGGACGGTACGATCAAGGCGAGGCTCAGGCTCTACCTCCTGACCGAGCCCTGGCTGAGCGAGCTTTTGGACCAGGGGCCCGTCAGGCGCCTCGCCGGGGACAGGCTCTCCATAGACGGCATCAAGCTATTTTCCGACGGGTCGCTTGGCTCCAGGAGCGCCTGGCTTTTGGAGGATTACGCCGACAGGCCCGGCTACCGGGGCGGCCACGTCTATTCCGACGAGGCCCTGGAGGCCATATTGGACAGGGCCAGGGACCTGGGCTGGCAGGTGGCCATCCACACCATCGGGGACGCGGCCATAGCCCAGGCGGTCAAGGCCATGGCCCACGCCCTGGGCCCGGAGAGGACCGAGCGCAACTGGCGCCTGGAGCACTACCAGCTGGTGGCCGACGCGGATAGGGAGAAGGTCCTGTCCATGGGTCTCATCCCTTCCATCCAAAGCGTGGGACTTATGACGGACCTTCACATGGCCACGGCCCGCCTGGGGCCCGATCGCCTGAGGCGGGCCTACGCCTGGCGGGACATAGTCGATCGCGGGGGCTACGTCATAAACGGCTCGGACTGCCCCGTGGAATCGGCCAACCCGTTTTTGGGCATCTACGCCGCCGTGACCAGGAAGGACCTCAAGGGCCGCCCCCAGGGCGGTTTCGGGCCCGAGCAGGGCCTGAGCCGCATGGAGGCCCTCTCGAGCTACACGGTCTGGCCGGCCAGGGCCTCCTTCGTCTCGGACAAGCTGGGGAGCCTCAGCCCCGGCAAGCTCTGCGACTTCGCCGTCCTCGACAGGGACATTTTGACCTGCCCCGAGCGGGCCATAGCCGGGACCAGGGTCATGGCCACGATCATAGACGGGGAGGCGCACCTCCCCGGCTGAAAGGAAAAAAGGCTACCCGCGCGGGTAGCCTTTTTCCCTTGGGGCTCAGCCGGCCACGGTCGCCGGGTAGCCCTCGTCGGTGACGGGCTGGGTGAGGGCGGCGTCGGGCAGCTCCGAGGCCAGGGTCACCTCCGCCGTGCCGCTCTTCAGATCCACCTTGGCCTTGTCCACCCCCTTGATGCCCTTCAGGATTTTTTCCACCCTGGCGGTGCAGTGGCCGCAGGTCATGCCTTCGATCTTTAACTTCTTAACCATGTTAGACACCTCTTGGCTGTTCGCGGCCCCGGCGAGGGAACGATCGGGGCCGATCGGTTTGGCGCCCGGGCCGGACGCGGCGAGGCCGGGGCCGGACAGGCGGGCGGGTTTGAAAAATCTGAGCCGCAGGGCGTTGGTGACCACGCTGACTGAGCTGAGGCTCATGGCCGCCGCGGCGATCATGGGATTGAGCTTGAGCCCCCACAGGCCATAGAATACCCCGGCGGCGACGGGAATGCCAACCAGATTGTAAAAAAAGGCCCAGAAAAGGTTTTGCTTTATGTTCCGCAGGACCTTCCGGCTCAGCTGTATGGCCGTGGAGACGTCCAGGAGATCGCTTCTCATCAAAACGACGTCGGCCGTCTCCATGGCGATGTCGGTCCCGGCCCCTATGGCCATGCCCACGTCGGCCCTGGCCAGGGCCGGGGCGTCGTTGACCCCGTCGCCGACCATGCCCACCTTGCGGCGGCCGTTTTCCTGAAGGTTCCTTATCTCCCGCTCCTTGTCGCCGGGGAGGACCTCCGCGAGGACCCTGTCGACCCCGGCGAGGCGGCTCACGGCCTGGGCCGTCCTCGCGTTGTCGCCGGTGATCATGGCCACCTCGAGGCCCAGGGCCTTGAGCTCGGCTATGGCCGCGGGGCTGGAGTCCTTCACCCGGTCGGAGACGGCGATGAGGCCCGCCGTTTCCCGGCCGGCCAGGACGTAGATGGGCGTGGCCCCGTTCTCGGCGGCCTCGCGCCCGGCCGCGGCGAGGGCCGGGTCGGGATCGGGCAGGCCCTGGAGGATGCGGGCGTTCCCGGCCCGGATTTCAAGGGGGCCGACCCGGCCGGAGAGCCCCTCCCCGGGGGTCTGGGCGAAGCCCTCGACGTCGGGAAGGGCGAGGTTTCTCTCGGCGGCCTTCCTGACTATGGCGAGGCCCAGGGGGTGCTCGGAGAGCTTCTCCAGGCTCGCCGCGAGGCGCAGGGTCCCGTCGGGGTCAAAGCCCCCGGAGGGGACTATGGCCGTCACCTCCGGGCGGCCGGTGGTGACGGTCCCGGTCTTGTCGAGGACGATGACCTCGAGGGCGTGGGCCAGCTCCAGGGCCTCGGCCGACTTAAAGAGTATGCCGCCCTTGGCCCCCTGGCCGGTCCCGACCATGATGGCCGTGGGGGTGGCGAGGCCCAGGGCGCAGGGGCAGGAGATGACCAGTATCGAGATGGCTATGTTCAGGGCGAACGGGAGGTCCTGGCCCAAAAGGAGCCAGCAAAGGAAGGCCAGGAGGGCTATGCCTATGACTATGGGGACGAAGACGCCGCTTATGCGGTCGGCCAGCCTCGAGATGGGGGCCTTGGAGCTTGTGGCCTCGTCCACCAGGCGGATGATCTTGGCGAGGGCCGTGTCCTCCCCGGTCCGCTCCACCCTCACCCTCAGGAAACCGCTCAGGAGGACCGTGGCCCCGGTGGCCTTGTCCCCCCCGGCCTTGTCGATGGGGAGGCTCTCCCCGGTCAGGTTCGATTCGTCCACGGCCCCGGCGCCGCCCGAGCAGACCCCGTCGGCGGCGATGGTCTCGCCGGCCTTGACCAAAAGCGTGTCCCCGACCCTCACGTCCTTGGTGGGTACGGTCATCTCGCGGCCGTCCCGCTCGACGGTTGCCGTCTTGGGGGCCAGATCCAGGAGGCTGGCCACGGCCTGGGTCGTCCGCCTCCGGGCCCGGGCCTCCAGGAATTTCCCGACCGTGACCAGGGTCAGTATGGTCGCCCCCGACTCGAAGTAGAGGTTCATGGCCGCCTCGTGGACCAGGTGGGCGTCCCCGTGGCTAAGGCCGTGGGCCATCAGGAACAGGCCCCAGAGGCCGTAGGCGGCGGCCGCGGCCGAGCCCATGGCGATGAGGCTATCCATGTTGGGCCCCAGGCCCAGGAGGGCCTTGAAGCCCGAGCGGTAATACCTGACGTTTACGGCCATGACCGGGATGAGGAGGACGAACTGCAAAAGGCCCATGGCCATCATGTTGCGCGGGTCGGAAAGGTAGCCAGGGATGGGCCAGCCGAACATGTGGCCCATGGCGAGGTAAAAGAGCGGCACGGTGAATATGAAAGAGACGGTGAGCCTAAGCCTCATGACCCTTTCCTCGTCCTCGGCGGCCCCGGCCGGGGCCCCGGTGGCGGCCCCGGCGGAGGCCAGCCTGGCCCCGTAGCCGGCCTTCTCCACGGCCTGGCTGATCTTGCCCGGGTCGCTGACGTTTTCGTCGAAAACGGCGTCCATGGAGTTTTTCAGGAGGTTGACCGAGACCGATTTGATCCCTGGGAGGGCCCCCACGGTCCTTTCCACCCTGGCCGAGCAGGCGGCGCAACTCATGCCGGTCACGATAAATTTCTCTCTGGCCAACGTCCGTTCCCTCCGTTGCCAGGGGCCGCCGGAAGCGGCCCCCGGGAATAACCTGGCCCGGCCCGGAAAACCCTTGGTTTGATTGGCTTATTTCGGGCCCGTTGACGAAAATACAAGTTTAATCGGCACTTCCGACGAGCGCACCCCAGTATTATCCTCCTTTTCCGCCCGCAAGTCAAAACGCCCCCCGCCTAATCCCCTGATATCGCAAGGTTATTTATTGACGCGTCGGCCACCGGCCCTATGGGCCGGTGGGGATTTTATAAAAACTTTACGGGGATCGGACGTTTTTTTTACGTCCGGCCCGTAAACTTCACCATAGGGCCTACCGGGCCGGCCTGGCCCGGGCGGCCGTCCCGCTCGTTATCCTTTCCCCAAACAAGCCAAGCCAAGCCACAGGAGCTCCCAGATGCTGAGAAAAGCCTTGCCCTTCGCGTTGATCTGCCTATTTTACGCCCTCCCGGCCATGGCCCAGGACGCCGTGGCCGTTTGTTACAACTGCCCGCCGGAGTGGGCCGGCTGGGGCTACCAGCTGGAACTGATCAAAAAGGAGACGGGCATAACCGTCCCCATGGACAACAAAAACTCCGGCCAGTCGGTCTCCCAGCTCATAGCCGAGAAGGGCAACCCCGTGGCCGACGTGAGTTACCTGGGCATATCCTTCGCCATCAACGCCATGCGCGAGGACGTCATAACCCCGTACAAGGGCCCGGGCTGGGAGTCGGTCCCGGCCAACCTGAAGGACCCGGACGGCAACTGGGTCAGCATCCACTCGGGCTCCCTGGGCCTCATGGTCAACGTCGACGCCCTGGAGGGCAAGCCCGTGCCCAAGTCCTGGAAGGACCTCTTGGACCCCCAGTATAAGGGCATGGTGGGATTTTTGGACCCCGGCTCGGCCTTCGTGGGCTACGTGGGGGCCGTGGCCATAAACGAGGCCCTGGGCGGGAGCCTCGACAATTTCGACCCGGCCATAAATTACTTCAAGGAACTCAAGGAAAACGACCCCATAGTCTCCATGCAGACGTCCTACGCGAGGGTCCTGTCGGGGGAGATCCCCATCCTTTTGGATTACGATTTCGACGCCTACCGGGCCAGGTACACCGACAAGGCCAACGTCGAGTTCGTCATCCCGGCCGAGGGCTCCATCCTGGTGCCCTACGTCATGACCCTGGTCAAAAACGGCCCCCACCAGGAGAACGGCAAGAAGGTCATCGATTTCGTCCTGAGCGACAAGGGCCAGAAACTCTGGGCCGAGAACTACCTGCGGCCGGTCCACGCCCGGTTCGTGACCCCCGACATAGCCGCAAGGTTTTTGCCCGACGGCGATTACGCCAGGGTCAAACCCATAGACTACGCCAAGATGGCCGAGGTCCAGGCGGCCTTCGCCGCCCGCTACCAGGCCGAGGTCAAGTGACTTGGCCGGGCGAAAGGTATCCCTGGCCCTGACCGTCCCGGCCCTTATCGTCTTTTGCGCCTTCTTCGTCCTCCCCATCGGGAAGCTGGTGCCCGTCTCGCTCTCCTCGCCATCGGGCTGGAAGGTCTACCTTGAGGTCCTCTCCAACCCCAGGTACCTGGGGAGCCTCAGGGACACGGCCATACTCTCCATGGCCGTGACCCTGGCCGCCCTGACCCTGGGGGGCATGTCGGGCATATTCCTGGAGCGCAACAGGTTTTTCGGCCGGGAGGCCATGATCGCCGTCCTGACCCTGCCGCTCTCCTTCCCCGGGGTGGTCATAGGCTTCATGGTCATCCTCTGGGGCGGCCGCCTGGGGCTCCTGGGCCTCCTTTCCCAGGCCCTTTTCGGCCACAAGATCGTCTTCGCCTACACGGCGCCGGGCCTTTTCATGGGTTACCTGTATTTTTCCATCCCCAGGGTGGTCCTGACGGTCATGGCCTCGGCGGGGAAGCTGGAAAAGGCGAGGGAGGAGGCGGCCCGGACCCTCGGCTCGGGGCCCTTCAAGGCCCTCAAGGACGTGGCCCTCCCGGCCCTCTGGCCGTCGTTCCTCTCGACCGGGGCCATCTGCTTCGCCACCTCCATGGGGGCCTTCGGCACGGCCTACACGCTGGCGACGGACGTGAACGTCCTCCCGGCCGTCATCTACTCCGAGTTCACCCTTTTCGCCAACCTGGGCGTGGCCGCGGCCCTCTCGCTGATCCTGGGCCTTATCACCTGGGCCATCCTCTGGGCGGTCCGGCTCCTGAGCGGCATCGCGCCCGAGGGCAGCATGGCCTGAAAGGGCCATGCTCCTCTCGGGGGGAATGGAGGGCATGGTTTGAGGAAAGGCGTATTTTGGTACGTGCAGTTCGGGCTGACGGCGATGAGCTGCCTCTTTTTGATAGCCCCGGTCTTTTACATCATGGCCATATCGGTCATGAAAAACGCCGCCAGGGGTTTGGGGTCCGGGCTCACCCTGGAATGGGTGGGCAAAGTCCTGAGCCTATACGGCGACACCATAGCCCGGGGGCTCCTCATCGCCCTGGGGACCCTGGCCGTCTGCGCCCTGGCCGGGGTGCCCGCCGCCTACGCCCTGGTCAAGCACGGGAAATCGAGGTTCATGGCCGGGCTCGAGGAGGCCCTGGTCCTGCCCCTGACCGTCCCGGGCCTCGCCATAGGCCTTGGCATCCTTTTGACCTGGGGCGGGGTGGACTGGTTCAGGAAAAGCTCGCTTCTCATCATGTGCGGCCACGCCGTCTTTTGCCTCCCGTTCATGGTCCGCTCGGTCACGGCGGTCATGAGGACCATCCCCCTTGGCCTCTACGAGGAGGCGGCGGCCACCCTGGGGGCCGGGTTTTCCAAGAGGTTTTTCGGCATAGTCGCGCCCGTGGCCGCCCCGGGCATACTGGCCGGGGCCCTGCAGGTCCTGGCCCTGTCGCTGGGGGAGTTTAACGTGACCTGGATGCTCCAGACGCCCTTCACCCAGACCATCCCCGTGGGCCTTGCCGACAGCTACTCGGCCATGCGCCTTGAGATAGGCGCGGCCTACACGCTCATATTTTTCGTCCTTATCGTCCCCTTGCTGGTCATAGCCCAAAAGGCCCCGGCCATGCTGGCCAGGGTCTTTTGGCGCGAAGCCATAACCGGAAAAAGAGGAAAATTGCCATGAACCAAAACCCAGGGGCGAGCGCGCCCGAGTCCGGATGCCTTGTCGATTTCGAGCCCGTGCCCATCCGCCTGTGCCAGGCGGCCAAGAGCTTCGGCCGGCACAGGGTCGTCCACCCCTTCTCGCTTGAGATCCCGGCGGGCAAGAAGGTCGCCCTCCTGGGGCCCTCGGGCTGCGGGAAGACGACCACGCTTAGGCTTATAGCCGGCCTCGAGAGCCCCGACCCCGGCGGGCGGATATTTCTGGGGGATAGGGACGTGACCGACGTCCCGGTGGAGAAAAGGCGCATCGGCATGGTCTTCCAGCACTTCGCCCTCTTCCCCCACATGACCGTGGAGGAGAACGTGGCCTACGGGCTCGCGGCCCGGAAGAGCCCCAAGGCCGGGAGGGCCGCGGTCGTCTCCCAGATGCTCTCCCTCGTCAAACTCGGCGATAGGGCCAAAAGGCGCATAGACGGCCTCTCCGGCGGCGAGAAGCAGCGCGTGGCTCTCGCCCGGGCCCTCGCCTCGGGCCCCAGGGTCCTCCTCCTGGACGAGCCCCTGGCCGCCCTGGACGCCATCCTGAGGGTGAGCCTCAGGGAGGAGCTCGACGAGCTCCTGAGCCAGCTGGGCGTCACCACCGTCATGGTCACCCACGACCAGGACGAGGCCATGGCCCTGGGCGACATGATCGTGGTCATGAAGGACGGCCGGGTCGAGCAGTCCGGGAGCCCCCACGAGATATACCACCACCCCAAAACCCCCTTCGTGGCCGGCTTCATGGGCGGCTCCAACCACCTGATCGGGAACCTCGACGGCGACTTCCTCCGCCTCCCCGGGGCCGCGGACATCCCCGTCGCCGCCCTCAGGAAAAACGGCGACGGCCGCCCCGGCGATGGCCACGGCGGCAAGGTCAGCGTCTACTTCAGGCCCGACAAGCCCAGCCTCGCCCCGGTGGCCCCGGGCCGCATGCGCGGCACCCTGGTCTCCAAGCGCTTCATCGGGCAAAAGACCCGCCTCGTGGTCCGCCTCGCCGGCGGGGCCTCGATAAAGCTCGAGCTGGCCGGGAGCCCCCATAACCCCGGCGAGACGGTGGGGGTCGATCTCCCGCCCGAGGAGCTCCTCCTCTTCGCCCCGGCGGCCGATTGCCAGACGCGGGTGGCCCCCTGAAGGAAACCCTTGCCATGGCCGACAAGGTCACCCTCGTGGGGCAGATAACCGACCTCCACATCCTGGCCGAAAGGGAACCGGCCTACCGGGTGGCCGATACCTGCGCCGCCCTGGAGGCCCTGGAGGCCTACCTCTTCGGCCTCTCCCCGCCCCTGGACGCCCTGGTCATGACCGGCGATCTGGCCGACCGGGGCGAGGCCGGGGCCTACGCCTTCATCGCCGCCCTCTTCGCCCGCTGGACCGTCCCCGTCTTCGCCCTCCCCGGTAACCACGACTCCAAGGGGGAGCTCCGCTCCGGCCTCGGCCGCCTCTGCCCCGCCAGGGGCGGGGCCGATCTCTCCTTCTCGGCCCGCCTCGGCGATCTCAGGCTCGTCATGCTCGATACCGCCCTTGAGGGCAGGCACGGCGGGAACCTCGGCCCCGCCGCCCTAAGCTTCCTGAACGACGAGCTCTCCGACCCCCAGGGCTCCCACGTCATCGTCTTCGGCCACCACCCGCCCTTCGTCTCCGGCCTGGGGGCCATGGACGAGCCCTTCGCCGGCCGGGACCGGCTCCTCTCGGCCCTCTCCCGCCATCCCCGCGACCTGACCCTCGCCTCGGGGCACCTCCACCGGCCCATGGCCACCCGCCTCCGCCTGGGGGGCCCCGGCCAGATCCTCGCCTCCGTGGCCCCGCCCGCCTCCATGCCCATCGACCTCGACCTGAGCCCCCAGGGCGGCCAGCGCTTCTCCCTGGGCGCCCCTGGCTTCGCCGTCCACCGCCTGGGACAAGGCCGCCTGGTCACCCACTTCGGCTCCGTCCCCGGCGCCTTTCCCGTTTCCGGCCCCCACGCCTTCTCCTGACCCCCCCCAACCGTTGCCAAAGCCCCGGGATTGTGGCATAGTCATGTCCATGGCCATGACCCCTTACCGGAAAGGCGAGATCCCATGAGCGAGAACATCCCCCCCCTTGGCTATCCCGAGATACCCCCAAAGAACAGGCGAATCCTGTGGGGTTTTTTCGCCGCCCTTTGCTTCCTGTGCGTGGCGGCCACGATAACCTTCGTCGCCCTTGTTGGCAACGGCAACCCGCTGATCGGGACCTGGAAGATAGATCCCGACGCGGACACGGTTCTCTCGTTCTTCGCCTTCGGTCCCTTCGACGAGCTCAGGATCACCATAACGCCAAAAAGGATGCTTTTGCGCAACGGGACCGGGAAAGGGGACACGGAATTGAAAATATCGTCCAGGAACGAGGACGGGCGCTGGTTTATCGTTTTGCCGGAGAAAGGGGAAAAGAACGAGGTGGTCGTCATCGACGAAAACAGGATCGTGATCAAAAACGACGAAGCCCTTTTCGGGGGGGACTTGGCCCTGGTCAGGGCCGACTGACCCCCCCGGGGGGGTCAGCGCTTCTCCCTGGGCGCCCCACCGTTGCCAAAGCCCCGGGATTGTGGCATAGTCATGGCCAAGGCCATGACCCTTACCGGAAAGGCGAGATCCCATGAGCGAGAACGTCACCCCCCTTGGCTATCCCGGGATACCCCCAAAGAACAAGCGAATCCTGTGGGGTTTTTTCGCCGCCCTTTGCTTTCTGTGCGTGGCGGCCACGATAACCTTCGTCGCCCTTGTTGGCTTCGGCAACCCGCTGATCGGGACCTGGAAGCTAGATCCCGACGCGGGCACGGTTCGCCCGTTCTTCGCCTTCGGTCCCCTCGACAAGCTCAGGATCACCATTACGCGAGAAAAGATGCTTTTGCGCGACGGGACCGGGAAAGGGGGCAAGGATGGGAAAATATCGTTCAGGAACGAGGACGGGCGCTGGTTTATCGTTTCGCCGGGGGAAGGGAGAGAGCTCGAGGTGGAAGTCATCGACGAAAACAGGATCGTGTTCAAAAACGACGAAATCTTTTTCTGGGGGGGCTTGGCCCTGGTCAGGGCCGACTGACCCCCCCGGGGGGGTCAGCCCTTGGAAGGCCCTAGGCCTTGGTGGGATCCGTGTCGAGGCTGTGGATGATGCCGAACTCCTTCTTGGATTCCTTGTACTCGATCTTTAGGTTGGCGATGATCCCCTTGCCGAGGGAGACGTTATACGAGCGCAGCAGGCTGTCGTAAATTATTTTGCCCTTGAAGGGCAGCAAGATCATCTCAAGCAGGAAGGGCAATTTGGACGGGTTGGACAGCGAGATGTGGTTGGAAATCCCGGTGACGGCGTAGAGCTTGACCGGCTCCCTTCGCATCATGACGATGGTGTGCTTGGCGGTGTGCTTTACGACGTAAAAGGTGTCCTTGATGAAACGCGCCCGCCAGTCGGCGATGATCTCCCGCTGCTCGTCGGTCTCGGTCCCGCTGGCCCCATCGCCCAGGAACTCGTCGATCCAGGCCGGGTTCTCCCACATGGCGTCCCGGACCTCCATGAACTCCTCCAGGGGAGCCTTCAGGTCCGTGAGGGTCGGCTTGGGCCTTTGCCTAACTATGCGGTGCTTCTTGTTGATGTGCCAAACAAGGTTAAAAAAGATCGTGTAGAATAGATCCCTTTCGCTATCGTTTAACATACTGTCTCTCCTTTGCCATGGGCGGCCATGCGTTTTTTGGGATTATACTAAAAAATCCTCCCGTCTCAAAAAAAAATCCCCCGGGCGGCGTAAAACCGCCCGGGGGAAAGACCGCCCATGGGCGGGTTCGTTTTTAGAGGTAGTTGAGGAGGGAGAGCTTGGTGGTCAGGCCCGTGGCCCCGAGAACGGCCTCGTAGACCAGCTGGGAGTTTTTCAGGTCGGTTATCAGCCTGGTGAAGTCGGCGTCCTCGGTCTCCGAGAGGATGGTCTCGGCGGCGTACTTGTTAAGCTCGAGGTTGTTCAGGACGAACTCGTTACGGATGATGCGGGTCCCGATGTTCGTCTCCATGGTGGTGACCTTCTCCAGGGCGGCCTTGAGCTTGGGGAGTTCCTGGGCCACGAGCTCGCTATCGTTGTGGGTCAGGCCCCAGCTTAGGCGCTGGATGGTGTCCAGGACGTTATCGTCGGCCCCGTTGGCCCCCAAAAGGGCGTCGCCGGTCACGTTGGTGGTGGTCCGGTAGCCCTCCATGGCGTTTATGTCCAGGTTGTTTGTGTCCCCGTTGTACCAGCCCACGCCGATCTCGTAGACGTCGCCGACCTGGAGGGCCGTCCCGTCGGCCACGAACTTGAGGGCGATGCCGTGATCGGAGGCGTCCTGGCTGTCGTCGCCGCCGGAGAGGTAGACGGTCTTCTGGGTCGGGCCGACCTTGGCCGTGGAGTCCCAGCCCTCGTCCTTGTATTCCATCGAGGCCCAGACCAGGGCGGTGTCGGGCTCGGCCAGGTTCTTGGCCACCAGGGCCTCAAGGACGTCCCCGGCGGTGGAGGTGACGGCCCGGTCCTCGGTGCAGCTGTAGACGGGGTAGAGGGACTTGAACTGGTCGTAAGCCTCGCGGTCGGACTCGGGGTCGGGGCAGGAGGGCAGCTCGATGGTGGCCAGGTGCACGACCACCACGTCCCGGCCGTTCGCGTCCTTCTCGTAGCCGATGGTGACCTTGTCCTGGTATTGGGCGCCCGGGCCATAGACGGCGGCGTCGGCGGAGGTCGTGTAGCGGACGCCGATGTCGTTACCGGCGGCGCCGTGGTCGAGGGCCTGGAAGATCAGGTTGGGGCAGGCCTGGGCCGGGGCGGTGTAGTCGAAATCGACCGCGGCCGTCGCGTACCCCAGAGGGGTTATCCTGGTCCGGCCGCCTATCTCGTAGGGCTCCCCGGTGGAGAGGCTCTGGCAGTCCATGGGCGTGACCACGCCCTGGCCGCCCTCGTGGTAGTTGGCCAGCGATGCCGTGACCAGCTGGCTGGCCTCGGCGTGGTTGTTTATGAGGGCCACGACGTCGTTGGCCGTGGTGGTGATCTGCCCGGCGGCGTTGGCCCCCAGGGTCACGCATACGTTCCAGGGCTGGGGGCCCACGGAAACCGTGGCCTCGGACTGGTAGGGCGGACCCTCAGGGGCCCGGTACTCGAGCCTCACGTCGTCGCCCCAGGTGCCCATGTAATTGGCCGTCAGGACCACGTCGTTGGCCGCCCCCGGCAGGTTGGTCGTGAGCGAGGCGTGGCCCAGCTGTGAGTTGTAATAGAGGCCGCCCGTCTGGAACTCGCTGGGGTTAAAGGCCATGGGCGGGCCCCAGGTGAGCCCCCCGTCCTGGCTGACCCTGACCAGGGCCGCCTGGTCGTAGCCCTCGGCCAGCCGGAACGGCCCCCCAGGGTATACCTTGCCCAGCCCCGAGTTGCCGTCGGCGGCCTTGACCCCGATGTGGAGGTTTTGCTGGTCGCTTAGCCGGGTGACGGCGCTCTGGACGTCCAGGGCGTTGGCCGTGATGGCCTCGAGCCGCGCCAGCCTGTAGGCCTCGGCGGCGTTATGGTAGCCGGGGGAGTTGCCGTCGTAATAAATCCTCGCGTAGGCGTCGCCGAAGGCGGCCGCGCTGCTTCCCAGGGTGACTATGATGGCGGAGGTCGAGGCGCTGAACACGGCCGTGGTCCCAACCGTCGTCGAGGGTGGGTTGGCCAGCTCGTAAATGACCGAGTAGGCGTTCCCCGCGTCGCCCTTGGGGGCCCCGGCCTCGTTTTTGACATAGTAGACCAGATCGTTATGCGTCCCGGGCAGCTCCGTCACGACCCTCGCCAGGGTATAGGGGTCGGTCGCGATAAGCGCCTGGGGGGAGCCCTGCAGGCCGGCCACCCCGGCCGAGCCCGAGCCCGCCAACGAGGCATCGACCATCAGCGAGGCCTCGGGGTCGGAGTTTATGGCGGCCATGACCTCCTGGGCCGTGGCCACGATTTGCCCATCCGTCCCGGTCCTCAGGTATACCGTTATCTCGTTCCCGTTGACCTCGACCGAGGTCGGTTGGTTGAAGGTGATTTTCGTGTTCGCGGCCACCCCGCCCGGGCCCCTCCCGAGGTCCACGTGGCCCGTGCCCCCGGAGGTAACCCCCGCGTAAAGGCTATTCGGGGGCGGGGGCACGGTCAGGCTGTTCACGGCGTTAGCGATCGTCAGGGCGGTGACTACGGCCGAGGATTTGGGCGGCTCGCCCCCGTCCGTCTGGAGAAAGACGGTCACGGTCTTGGTCGAGGCGGAATACTGGGCGTAAGTCGCCGTGGCCGCGTCCCCGTAGGCGTATACGACGGATATGGGGCTCGACGAGCTGAAGTTGTACGTTATCGCCGCCGACGTCCCCACGGTCCCGGTCACGTTGTCGTTGGCCGGCCCGGCCACGAGCCTGATGGTCGATTGGTTGTAAGCCTGGCCCTTCGAGGTCAGGGTCAGGGTATAGTCGCCCAAGGCGTTTTGGCCCATGAGCTCCAGCGACGACAGCTGGGTTTGCTCGGCGTAGAGCTTGGAGTCGATGCCCCCGGCCTGGACGACCTCTATCAAAAACTTCTGGCTCTCGGTCGGCAGATCCGGCCTGGGGTTAAATACCCCGCTCCCGACGGTCTCCACCCAGCCGGTGAAGAGATCGGAATTCTCGCAGCCGGCGATGACGTTCTGGGCCATCATCTGGAGGCTGAAGGGCTGGGTCCCGACCTGCTGCCCCGCCAGCAAATAGTTGTCGCCGAACTTGGAGTCGGCGAACTGGATGATGGACTGGAAGAGGGCGTCTATCTCGGTCGCGATGATCTTCCTCTGGTCGGCGGTGTAGGTGTCGGTCGCGCCCTGCTCGGCCTTGGCGTAGATCTCGTCCAGGGTGCTTTTGATCGAGCCCATGACGTTACCGGTGTTGGTAAGCCAGGTGTTCGAGTAGTTTATGTTTTCGGAGTACTGGGCGATGTCGGCTATGACCGTCCTGGTCCTGAGGACGGCGGCCGCGCCCGATGGGTTATCGGAGGGCTTGTTGATGGACTTTTCCGAGGCCACCTTGTTGGTGAGCTGGGCTATGCGGTAGCTTAATAAATCCAAGTTGCTGGTGATGTTGCGGTAGGTGCCCCGCTGGCTGGTCCGGTAGATCATTTTCCGCCCTCGCGCCCGGCCGTGGCCGGGCGGAACCGTCTTTTGGCCTGGCCCCGGCTGCCCCGGGACGGCCGGTTATCTCATGGCCAATAGGGTCTCCATCATGGTGTCGATGGTCGAGATCATCTTGGCCGAGGCCTGGTACATGTATTGGAACCTCAGGATGTCGGCCAGCTCCTCGTCGAGGTTGACGCCGGCGATGGAGTCCACCCGGTTCTGGAGCTGATCGTAGACGCCCTGGGTGAACTCGTAGTTCCGGGTCGCCCCCTGGGCCGAGGCCCCGATGTTGGAGTAAATGGTGTTAAAGGCCGTCCCCAGGGTGGCCGAGGACAGGTGGTAGTAGGAAAACCTCTCGTCCCTTAAATCCGACATGGCCAGGGCGTTCACGTTGTCGCCCTCGGCGATGACGCCGTTGGAGTCGATGTGGCCCGCGTTTATGTAGTCGCGGTTATCGATCAAAAGCTGGTTCACGCCCACGTTGGCCCCGGTGTCCCCGGTCAGGATGGTGTTCAGCCCCAACACGGCCAGCGCCCCGGAATTGTCCCCGGCGTAGCCGAACTGGATCCCGTCGTCGGCGATGATCCTAATTGTGTCCATGCCGTGGAGGTCCGTTATGGCCTCGACCCGAAGGCCCGGTATGCCCTCGTCGAAGGTCGAGCCAATTTGCTTCAAGATATCTTCCAATTTATCCTCGGGGTTAACGGTCACCTTGTGGAACTCCGCCTCTTCCCCATCCCTATAAGTAACCATGGTAAAGTAGCCGCTTCTGTCCAAAAATGTCTTTTCCATGGACTCGACCACCCCCAGGCCATTCTCCTCGGCCGGGGTCTCGGCGGTGACCAGGGTCCTGGCCGTCACGTGGCCGTTTATGGCGGCGACGATGTCCCCGGCGGTGGTGGTTATGTTGCCGTTTTGGTCGGTGGCCAGGTTGATCCTGATGTTCTGCGTG
>JAITKA010000062.1 GCA_031278635.1 Deltaproteobacteria bacterium
GGACCTAGATGCCATGCCTTTGGAGCTTCACAACCATGATCACCTAAAAGCCAAGCCCCATGGGGCTTTCGAATTAAAACCCACCCTACCAAGATAGCCGGGCGGGGTCAAAAAATCCCCAGGTTCTTGGACAGCATCCCGGAAGAGGTCAGGGGGGGGTTGGAAATGAAACCGACCATTTTGGCCGGCATAGGAGTACTGTTTTCGGTGGTTTCCGGCTCTCTCCCAGATTTTCCTGGACAGCTGTGGATATTTATAGTTCTTTATATAGCTATAGGCACATCTATATCTTCAGCTCAGTTATCTCCTACAGATGATATTTACAAAGCTGTAAGAAAAATCAGTAAATTTAAAGATATTTCTAAAGCTGATTATAAGATACTTTTAAAAACATTAAATAGATAAGATGTTGTTTTAGTATGGTTCTTTTAGCGTCGATTCTAGCTTGGACAACTCACTTGGACAACTCAGTGTTGTTGTATTCATTCAGCAACTCATCATACCGCCTGTCAAGCATAGACATGGAGTAAAGCATTTCGTCAATGAATTTAGCGGTAACTTGATCCAGCAACCTGACCCGCTCGTCCGCCGCTAGTTCTTGCGGCATTTTTGCCCAGACTTCACCGAGCGAAACCAGATAGGCTAGCATCTCCCTACGCAATTCCTTGCGTCCGGTAAGCAGTTGATCCAGCGGTCGCAGATGCTGACTGATGAAAGCCACGCTAGGCGTCGCCATCACTCATTTTCCGTGTTAGTGAGACTGGCCGGGGTGATGAGGTTATAAGATCTGAGCCATTGTTCTATGAAAGTTTTATACGCCGTCTCTATGGCTTTTTTGCCAAAACCTTCGGTGGGGGCGTCTTCATCATCCAGGAAGCTCAAGGCAGACTCAATTTCGCTTATGTCTACCTTGTAAAAAGCCAGCAACTCGGCCCGCAGTTCCGCTTGTTTTTCGAGAATCCAGTTGATACCATCCTTGTGGGCCTCAATGGTTTCAAACAATTTATTTCTTTCGTCTGACATTTTGCCTCCAATCTATTTGCCGAAGCGTTTTTATGCGCTTGTTAAAGGTTAAATGAGGGCTAACTGAGGACCATCAGTGCTTGGGTTCTCACGTTTGATATTATCTTTGCCTTTTAGCAACTAAATTATTACAAAGATGCCAAATTTCAATAACTAGGCACCCAAGATTTAAATTCTTACTGGCTTCGAGGGATTATTTCCAAAATCACCCCTCCACCGTTAGCACTTTCAAGTAACTATCGAATCACCTAAGATACCTTCTCGGATTTAACCGGCATCATCGGGTAAAAATTCTCTCTCAAATGCCATTATGCTGTGGCATGGAAAACCAAGGCACCCATGTCGGCTTTGGCCAGTTCGATTCTAAAGTTCGATTCTAAAGTGTCTTTGGCCAGAATTTTATAAATTATATTGTTCTTATCATGCAGTTTCGTCGAAATTTAGACGCCTTAGTTTGTCATAAGGTTCCGAAAAGATCTACTCACGGTGAGCATTTGTAAAGTTTAGAAAAATAAGATTATAATACTAATTTAGTTTTTATAATCTAAACATTGGGTGGCTCAACTTCTTACAGCTTACCAGGACTCCCGGCTATCATTTGGATAAATCGTATCGGCCACTTTGTGACAATTCAAGCTTTACGGAAAAATATACGATGGACGGCAAAATTCGTCAAG
Source organism: Deltaproteobacteria bacterium (assembly GCA_031278635.1). GTDB lineage: Bacteria > Desulfobacterota > Desulfarculia > Adiutricales > Adiutricaceae > JAIRNQ01. Next base: position 1,701 of record JAITKA010000062.1, read on the forward strand.
TGTTTTATCATGGCTACAAAAAACGGCAACATATGTTCTAAAAAGTCTAAAGCTCTTGAATTTTCGGCTTTAAACTTGCCCGATGCCTTGGCTCTTCTTTTTCGATCACTGGTCAGGTGGAGTGATATCGTGAACTTTTTTTTATTTAGACCTCAATAGGTCAATGATATATTCCAATGTGTACTATGGCATTGGGTCGTGAATGATTATTTACATGTAGTCTTTAAATTTTTTTGTTACAATTAAAGGCGACGTGACTATTTCAATAGAATTATGACTATGTTTTTAAAATTTTATTACACAACATTATAATAAATTGGCAGGTTAATTTTATATTTAACAATAAAATTACCAATATATTACGACTAACCATACAAAAAATCACCCCTAGACTAGGCCATGGCGACAATAGTAGCCATGGCCTAGTTTGTGGCCATGAAGGCCGCCTAATGGCCCCTGGCCGCGAAGAACATCTTCAGGGCGAAGATGATCGCGACCACCCAAACGGTGGCGTTCAGTTCCTTGGTCTTCCGGGCCATGACCTTCATGAAGACGTAAACGATCCAGCCCACGGCCAGGCCGTCGGAGATGCGCCAGGTCAGGCCGATCAGGATCAGGACCAGGAAGGCCGGGAAGACCTCGGTGTAGTCCTTGAACGAGACCTTGGTCATCGACTCGAGCATCAGGAGGCCGACCATGACCAGGGCCGGGGCCACGGCGCTGAAGGGGACGATCATGAAAAGCGGGGAGACGAAAAGGGACAGGAAAAAACAGGCGGCCACGGTCAGGGCCGTGAGGCCGGTCCGCCCGCCCGAGGCCACGCCCGCGCCGCTCTCGGCGTAGGTCGTGTTGGGGGAAAGGCCGAGGCAGCCCCCCACGACCACGCCAATGGAATCGGCCACGAAAGCCCGGCCCATCTTGTGCCGGTAGCGATCGCCGTCGGCGCCCATGACCCCGAAAAGGCCAAGGAAGCCGGCCAGGCCGTCGACCACCTCCATGAAAAGTAGGGTCAGGACCACGCTCCAGAAATCGAAAGAGGACAGGACGGAGAAATCGAACCTGAACATGATTTCGCCGACGGCCGGCGGGGCCCCGACGAAACCGTCCGAGAGGCCCGAGACGTCCGTGACCCCCATGGGGATGCCCACGATGGTGGTGATTATGATGCCGACGAGGATGGCGAAGCGGACCCTCAGGGCCAGGAGGAGGCCGGTGATCAGGAGGCCGATCAGGGCCAGCATGGCCGGCCCCGAGGAGATGTCGCCCAGGCCCGGGCCCGTCTGGGGGTTAAGGTTGATAAGGCCGCTGTTGTAGAGCCCGATGTAGCCGATCATGAGGCCAATGCCGCCGCAGACGCCGTGCTGGAGGGCCTTGGGGACGTCCCTTAGGACCTTCTCCCGCAGGGGCGAGACGGAGAGGGCCACGAAGGCCAGCCCCGAGATCAAAACCGCGGTCAGGGCTTCCTGCCAGGAGAAACCCATCTGGGTGACCACGACGACGAAAAAGGCGTTCAGGCCCATGCCCGGGGCGACGGCGAAGGGGAGGTTGGCCACGAAGGCCATGACGAGCGTGGCCACGATGACCCCCAGGGCCGTGGCCGTGAATAGGGCCGCCTGGGGCATGCCCGCCTGGCTCACGATGATGGGGTTCACGGTCAGGACGTAAACCATGGCAAAGAAAGTGGTCAACCCGGCGCTTATTTCCACCAGCGACGAGGCGTTATGGGCTTCCAGTTTAAACATGATACCCCTCTCCAGACCTGGGGGCCCGGGGCGCGGGAAAAATACCCCGCCGCCATGGGCCGCCCGGATATTGGTCAGATTGGGAGGCCTTTGCCATCAACCGCCCGGAAGCGGGGGCCAAGGCGGGGCGCCGCCATAAAGGCCCCGGCCCGGCAGGTCTTCTGGCTCACGGATCGACCGGTTCCGTCGCGGCCTTCCCGGGGAATGACCCCAGTGACCAGCCAATGGCCCGGGGAACCCCCCACGGGCTTTGGCTCATGGCGACGTCCCGTCCCCGTTCACAGCGGCGGGTCCGCCTCGGTTTTGACCGAACTTCCTTGGTTGCCGAACCGCCCTTAAGGTACTCCTCGGTGGCTTGGTTGTCAACTTCAATCTCTATTCACTGCATAACAGGCTCAAAAACGTAGCCAGTCAAATTTTTCGTTATTTCTTTCGGTAATATACGCTTAAAGACATGACATAGGCTCAAAAAAAGCGACTATCCACGGCCCCGGTATTTCACGCTTTTTCCTCCCCGGTCGGGGCGGGGGAAAGCGTGAAATACCGCGGCCGATAAACCACGCCTTTTTTCCCAATAGGCTGATAAAACTAAAAAATTACGCCCCCCGGCAAGGACACGAACGAACGTTTCAACGCCACCAGCTGGGAAAAGGCGACAAAAACGCAGAAATTATCCCCCCGGCGGGCGGCCCGCCGGGAAACCGCGAAGGGCAACCATTTTGGGCAATGTCGGGACTCCCGTCCCCCCCCGGTGGGTGGGGGGACGCCGGGAAATATATTTGGGGGCAACGAAGCCTGGGCCTTGGAAATTGTGCCGGCGCGGGGCCCTGGCGCTTTCTTTCGCGCCGGCGGGCGCGTCGCCTTGGGAGCCGATTTGACTGAACAAATCAGCCGAGGGCCTTCCCCGGCCGGCGAAGGGCCTTAAATTTTACCAGTATCGGCAGTGATTTATAAGGCTTGGTTGGGGAAAAAAAATAATCATTGACCTTCAGCCCCGCTAATGTTATCTTACGATTTCTATCCCTATTTGGGGGGATAAGAACCGGTCCGGAATTACTCGCCCCCGGTATGATAATTGAACGTTTAGCGCCTGGCTGGCGCTTAAAAATCAGCCACAACCCGACCTACCCGGTTTTACCGGGCAAGGCACCCCCATCCGCGTTCATTTATTTCCAGGGTCGGCCCCTAAAAAAAAGTAGTTCCAAGACTTTATCGGGTTGAAGGGAGGCATATGAGAGGAATTGACAGACCAGATTAACGTTGCGTTACTGTGTAGTGGCATATCCAAGACATTCGGTAACCATAGGGCTCTTATCGATGTCGATCTTTCCGTAAGAAAGGGCGAAGTATTAACTATACTTGGCCCTTCTGGCTGTGGGAAGACGACTCTTTTGAGGATCATCGCAGGCTTGGAACTCGCGGACGCGGGCCAAGTCTTCCTAAACGACGAAGACATAACCAGGTACCCCGCCTCTAGGCGGCCAATCAATACCGTCTTTCAGAGTTATGCTCTTTTTCCCCACCTTGACGTATTTTCCAACGTCGCCTTCGGGCTCCAGGCCAAAAAGACCGCAAAGTCTAAAATAACCCAAAAAGTCGGGGACATCCTGTCCCTGGTCCGTATGGACGGCCTGGAAAAACGATTCCCCCATCAACTCTCCGGTGGACAAAAGCAAAGGGTGGCTCTGGCCAGGGCGCTGGTCAACGAGCCCAAGCTGCTTTTATTGGACGAGCCCATGAGCGCCCTGGACGCCCATCTCAGGACCAAGGTCCAGGACGAGCTCCGGGCCCTCCAGAAAGAGCTGGGAACCACCTTCGTTTTGGTGACGCACGACCAGAACGAGGCCAAGCGGCTTTCCAACCACCTGGCCGTCATGAACGAGGGCCAGATCATCCAGTTCGGGACCACCGAGAAAGTTTTCACCAAACCCGACAACAAGTTCGTGGCCGAGTTCCTGGGAGCGACCAACCTGTTCGAGGCCTCCAGGGACGGGGCCCTGTACCGCACCAGGTACGGGCCCATGGACGTGACCGACAAGCCGGTCTGGGACGAGGGCAAGATCCTCATCTGGCCCGAGCGCATCGAGATCCACGAGAAGGCCAAGACCGGCGAGCCAAACTGGTTCAGCTGTTACGTCAGGGACAGGGTGTTTAACGGCGACGGGCTTGACCTCCTGCTGGTCAAGGACGCCGGGAACGATTCCCTGGAAAAACCAATCCTGGTCAAGGCGAGAAATTCCTTCGATATCCAAAGCGGCCAGGAGGTCGGGGTCTACTTTCCCCCCGATTACCTGGTGCCCCTGGAAAACCGCGCCCAAAATTGATACTGCCCCGCCCTTCCCGGGCCCGGCCCAGCTTGCCTGGGCCGGGCCCTTTTGGCGTTTTATTCCCCCAAGGAGGCGGACATGGGCCATGACGGCGCCCCCAAAATTCCCGGCCAGGGACCGAGGACGGTGGTTTGGCTCGGCGAGCTCACGACCTACTGGCGCCTGCGGCTGAGGTCCCTGGCCATGGCCGGCCCCCCGCTCCTGTGGCTCACGCTCCTTCTGGCCGTGCCCTGCCTTCTATTGGGCTGCCTCGCCTTCGCCAGCCGTGGCCAGTACGGCGAGATCGTCTTCCAGGCGACGGCCGTGAACCTAAAGCGCCTCATCGGCTACACGACCTTCGGCTGGAGCCCGGCCTTCCTGTACATCATGGCCCGGAGCCTGTGGGTGGCCCTCGTGACCACGGTCCTGTGCGTCGCCCTGGCCTACCCCCTGACCTTCCACATAGCCACAAGGCCCCCAAAAAAGCGCGTCTACTGGCTCATCCTCCTGATCATCCCCTTTTGGACCAACGTGGTCATACGGGCCTACGCCTGGCTTTTGATCCTGGGGCCACAAATGCCCCCGGCCAAAATCGCCGCCGTCCTGGGCCTCATAGGCGACGGGGCCTCCCTCTACCCGGGGCCCCTGGCCGTCTACCTGGGCATGGTCAGCACTTTCCTGCCCTTCATGGCCCTGCCCCTCTACGCCAGCGTGGAACGCATCAACTGGGAGATCCTGGAGGCGGCCAAGGACCTCTACGGCTCCCGCTACATGATCTTCATGCAGGCCGTGCTGCCCCAGACCAAGCCCGGCCTTTACGTGGGCATTATAGTGACCTTCGTCCCCTCCATGGCCATGTTCGTGGTCACGGACATCCTGGGGGGCGCGAAAACCATGCTCATCGGCAATCTCATCCAGCAGCAGTTCGCCCAGGCCAGGGACTGGCCCTTCGGGGCGGCCCTGTCCGCGGCCCTGATGCTCCTGACCCTCATGAGCCTGGCCGTCTTCCGCTGGCGCCGCCGGGACGGGAACGGCGGGGGCTCCTCGATTTTCGGCGGCTTCGACTGAGGCCCACGGCGGGCGGCCCCGCCGGGGGGCCCGCCGGCCATAAACTTTAGCAAGACCCAGGGATTGGAATGAAACAGAAAAGGCCGCTTGTGGCCCTAATCGCCGTTTTTGGGATGGTGCTCATGTACGCGCCCTCGGTCGCCGTGGCCGTGTTCTCGGTAAACGACGCCATCTACGGCCTCGCCTGGCGGGGCTTTACCCTCAAATGGTATAAATTCCTCTTCCAAAACGAGTACATCATAAACGCGGCCATAAACACCCTGATCCTGGCCACCGTCTCGACCATCGCCTCCACCATCCTGGGGACGGCCCTGGCCATCGGCCTCTACCGCGCCCCCTGGTCCCCTGGCCTCCACCGCCTCTTCGATCTGGTCATAAACCTCCCGGTGGTCGTGCCGGACATAATCATGGCCGTGGCCCTGGCCCTGGCCTTTAACGCCCTGCGCATGGTCTGCTCGATCTTCGATATCGGCATGGTCACCCTGATCGTCTCCCACGTGACCTTCCAGATCTCCTTCGTGACCCTTGTGGTCAAAAGCCGCCTCGAGAGCCTCGGGCACGATACCGACGAGGCGGCCCGGGACCTCTACGCCTCGACCTTCTTCCACTTCAGGCGCGTGACCCTGCCCCTCATCCGCCCGGGCATCATAGCCGGGGGCATGCTGGCCTTCACGCTTTCCCTGGACGATTTCATCATCAGCTTCTTTAACCACGGCCCGGAGTCGGTCACCCTGCCCATATACGTGTACGCCGCGGTCAAAAGGGGCATAACCCCGGAAATCCATGCCCTGTCCACGGTTATGCTGGTCCTGACGGCCATACCCATAATCATCGCCGAGCGCCTGACCCGAAAGTTTTGACCACCCAAAAAAAAACCAGGCCGGGGTCTGGGTTTTTTTGGGGGCTTTACCTTGCCGCCTGCCTGACCCACTCCAGGCGCTCGTAGGGGATGCCCTTGGGGATGGTGCAATCGGCCCCGACGATCACGCCCTCCCGCCCGGCCTCGGCCAGGATTTTTTTGGTGAAGCCCTCGATTTCCCGCCTGTCCCCGGTCTCCAAAATCGAGCCCGGGGTGTTGGGGAAGCCGCCCAGGACGGCCCTCCCGCCGAAGAATTTCCGGCCCTCCCCCAGGGGTAAGCCCTCGACGTTGGCCGCCCAGCTGAATATGGCCGCCGGGTAGTCCCGGTAGGGCAAAAAATTATTCCTGACGCCCGCGTAGCCACAAACGTGGAGGATGCTGCGCCCGCCGGCCCCGTTGGTGGCCCCAAGGAGCCCCATCTCCCCGGGGGCCAGCCGATCGGCATAAAACCAGTCGCCCAGCCTCGTGATGTCGGGGTTTTGGACGCTCAGGTAAAGCCCGTCCGCGCCCCCCTCGCCGATGACGGCCAGCGACAGGGCCTTTAGGCCCTCGTTCAGGCGCCCGATCGCGGCCAGGGTGATTTCCGGCTCCTTTTGGAGCCACCCGACCAGCTTTTCCCTCCCGGCCATGAAACGGAGGGTGGTGGAGGCGCTAAAGACGTTAAAGAAATAAAACGTCCCGGGCTTCATCCCGGTCACGGCCTTGACCAGCCCCACCTGATCCCTGACCCACCTATGCCCGGGCCCTATGGGCTCGATCAATTCCAGGTCCCCTATTTCCCTCACGGCCCGGGCCCCCCCGGCAAGCGGGTAGGCGAAGAAGCCGTCCGTCATGATCTTGACCAAATCCGGCTTGAAGCCCGTGACGTACTCCCTGTGGCCCTCGACGTTCCGTTCCAAGACGCTCCCGTCGAAAAGCCCGTTGGCCGTTTCCGCGTCGCTCAGGAAGTGGAACCAAAAACCCACCGGCACCCTTTCCGCGGGCTTGCCGCTTATGACGTTTTCCAATAATTCCCTGTCGTTCATCGGGCGACTCCTAACTACCCCTTTAATCCCGGCCATTTCCCAAGCCGGGCAATTTTTTTTCCAAGGCCCATCCGGGCGGACGATCCCGCCCACCCGGGCGGACGATCCCGCCCTTTCTGGTGGACGATCCCGCCCATCCGGGCGGACGATCCCGCCCATCCTGGCGCTACCATACAACTTAAAGCCTTTCGGTTCAATCCCAAAAGGCCCTCCCGGCCCAGGCCAAAGGAATGGGGCCAGATCATACCAAAGAAAAAAATTTTTTCTTAACGAAAGCGCTAATGTTTAAATAAGCGTACTATATTTTCCCAAAGCGAAAGTCCCCGCTCCCCAGGTTGGGACCTTTAGCCATAACTAAACCGACAAGATACCGTTTGGTTTCTAAAACTTGATTGTAATGCCCAATTTAAAGTGGTAAACTTTTGCGGTCGAAAACGCCCGCCAAAGTTCGGCGGGCCTGGGGTTGGCCCAATCAAGCATAATCGGTAAGGGGTTTTTTCCATGGATTACGATATCGCGGTCCTCCCGGGGGACGGCATAGGGCCCGAGGTCACCGAGCAGGCCCTTAAAGTCATGAAAGCCGCGGCAAGCAGGTTTGGCTTCGGCCTTAGGATAAACGCGCTGCCGTACGGGGCCAACCACTACCTCAAGACGGGGGTCACCCTGCCCGAGTCGGCCTTTTCCGAGCTGCGCTCGGCCAAGGCCCTTTTGCTGGGCGCCGTGGGGGACCCCAGGGTACCGATGGGGCCGTTGGAGCAAGAGCTTCTGCTGGCCTTGCGCTTCCGCTTCGACCTATACGTGAACCTCAGGCCGGCCAAGTCCTTCCCCAATGTCAGGGTGCCCATAAACACCATACCCGAGGGCCGCGCCCTGGACATTTTGGTGGTCAGGGAAAACACCGAGGATTTTTACATGGGCCTGGGCTTTCGCGACCGTGGCGACATCAAGGGTAAATTCCAGGTAAAAAGGGGACTGTACGAGCTAGGGGGCGCACTCGGCCTCACCATCTCCCCCACAAGCGACATGGCCGCGGCCCTGGGCGTGATTACCGGCCCTGGCTCCCGGCGCATAGCCCAAAGGGCCTTCGCCATGGCCCAAGCCAGGGGCGACGGTCACCTCCACGTGGCCAGCAAGGCCAACGCCCTTCCCCAGCTTTACGGCTTTTGGGACGCCCAGGTAAACGAGGTGGCGGCGGATTACCCCGATATAACCCTCAAACGCATGAACGTGGATAACCTTTGCTATCAGTTGCCACGGGCGCCCATGGATTTCGGGGTCATCCTCTGCCCCAACCTCTTCGGCGACATCGTGAGCGATCTGGCCTCGTCGCTGATCGGCGGCCTGGGCCTGTCGCCCTCGGCCAACCTGGGCGAAGGCTTCGCCATGTTCGAGCCGGTCCACGGCTCCGCCCCGGACATCGCGGGCACCGGCAAGGCCAACCCCCTGGCGGCCACCCTCTCCGGGGCCCTGCTCCTGACCTGGCTGGGCCAAAGCGAGGCCGCCCGGGCAATCGAGGGCACCGTCCGGGAATACCTGTCCAAGGGCGCCAACCTGCCCTTCGAGGTGGGCGGCGACGCCCCGGCGGAAAAGGTCGGCCAAATCCTGACCGACATGATCCAAGCCAAGTGAAATTCCCCCCGGCCCGCCCGCGGCGGGCCGGGGGCCTAGCGAAGGCGAGGCCTGACATGGGCGAAGGGGCAACGGCGCCCCGCCCGGCCGTTTTCATCGACCGGGACGGGACCCTAAACCGGGACAACTATTACATGTACCGATTCGAGGACTTCAGGTGGATAGACGGGGTCCCGGAGGCCCTGGGCCGCCTTAAGCGGGCCGGCCTGGCCCTGGCCGTGGTCACAAACCAGTCGGGGATAAACAGAAACTATTATACCGAGCGGGACGTTTTGGAGCTCCACCGCGCCATCGACCAGGATCTGATGGCCAGGGAGGGCGTGACCATCGATGGCTGGTACCACTGCCCCCATAACCCCAACGTGGAGAAATGCGCCTGCCGCAAGCCCGCCCCGGGCATGCTGCTGGCCGCCGCGAGGGATCTATCCCTGGACCCGGCCCGCTCCTACATGGTCGGCGACAAGCTCATCGACCTCCAGGCCGGCCTTGCCGCCGGGGTCAGGCTCCCCATACTGGTCCTGACCGGTTACGGCCAGGCCGAGCGCGACCGGGCCCCCCAGGGGACGGTCATCCGCGACGACTTCCCCGGGGCCGCCGACTACATACTGAAGGACTTCCTCGGCTAGGCCCCGGGGAAGTCGGCGCGCCCCCTATGGGTGGTTTTTCGCGCTTCGGGCAAACATGCGCCATTGATTCTAGGGATTGTGCGAAAAAGGCGCGTAAATATTAAACTAAAAAACGTTTCTAGCCAATTGTCTAGGGCCGGGGCGTTTTTCGCTGGATTAAAACGCAATCTTGTGTTACATTTCCGGGCGAGCCCGCTCCCCGATCGCCTTGGCCCTACCGGCCAATTTGGCCCGTTCCAGGGCCCCCGGCCTTCCGGCCGGCCACGTTTCCACGAACCCAAACAGCTACCCCATCGCCCCAGGCTCCGCGTTCACGCCAATGTGGGCATAGCCCCCGCCCGCCGGCCTTTGGTCAGGTAATTTCCGAAGAGGTCCCAATGCCATTGATCGAAAACAAAATCATTCTGCCCAAAAACGAGCTGCCCACGAGCTGGTACAACGTCCTTCCGGATCTGCCGGAGCCCCTGGGCCCCTACAAGACCCCCGGCGGCCAGCCGGTTTCCCCATCGGATCTGGCCGGAATCTTCCCCCAGGCGCTGATCGAGCAGGAAGTCAGCGGCCAGAGCGTCATCCAGATTCCCGGGCCCGTTTTGGAGGCCCTGTCGATCTGGCGACCCACACCCCTGGTCAGGGCCAGGCGCCTGGAAAAGGCCCTGGGCGTCTCTTCCCGCATCTATTATAAGGACGAGAGCGTCTCCCCCTCGGGTAGCCACAAAAGCAACACGGCCATGGCCCAGGCCTACTTCAACAAAGAGGCCGGCATCACCAGGCTTACCACCGAGACCGGGGCCGGCCAGTGGGGCACGGCCCTGGCCATAGCCGCCAAGCAGTTCGGCATCCAGGCCCGGGTCTACATGGTCAAGGTCAGCCTCGAGCAAAAACCCTACCGCAAGGTCATCATGAACCTCATGGGGGCGGAGGTCCTGCCCAGCCCCAGCCAGGAGACCGACGCGGGCCGCAAGGCCCTGGCGGCCAACCCCGGCGCCCTGGGCACCCTGGGCCTGGCCATCAGCGAGGCCGTCGAGGAGGCCGCCTCCCGGCCCGACACCAACTACGTCCTGGGCAGCGTGCTTAACCACGTCATCCTCCACCAAACGGTCATCGGCCAGGAGGTCAAAAAGCAGCTCGCCTCAATAGGCGAAAAGCCCAACTACCTGATCGCCTGCCACGGCGGCGGCTCCAACTTCGGCGGCCTGGTGGGCCCCTTCGTGAAGGACATCCTCGCCGGCCAAAAGATCAGGGCCATCGCCGTGGAGCCCGAGTCCTGCCCCACCCTGACCGCCGGGGAGTTTAAGTACGACGCGGGCGACACCGCCGGCTTCACCCCCCTGATGCCCATGTACAGCCTGGGCACCGACTTCCAGCCCCCGGCCATCCACGCGGGCGGCCTAAGGTACCACGGGGCCGCCCCCATAGTCAGCGCCCTGCTGAGGTCCAAGGTCATCGAGGCCGCGGCCATCAACTCCGAGGACTGCTTCAGGTACGCCCAGACCCTGGCCTGGTCCGAGTACGTCATACCCGCCCCCGAGTCGGCCCACGCCCTGGCCAAGACCTGCCTCCTGGCCCTGGAGCTCGAGAAACAGGGCACCCCCGGCTGCCTCGTCTTCACGCTCTCGGGCCACGGCCTCCTGGATTTGTCGGCCTATCAGAACCACCAAGCCAACGGCGGCGCCAAAGCCTGACGACCACGCGCGAAAAAACCCCCCCGGCCGCCGGCCAGGGGGGTTTTTTTTGGCTTAAACCCCGGCCAATCAGTTAAAAATCTCGACCTTCAGGCCCGTGGGCAGCCACTGGCCGTTTTCCAGGCTCAAAACCAGGGTGAAGCCCAGGGCCGTTTTGTTGACCCGCCATTCCCCCCTGACCAGCCAGGGGCTCTCCGGGCCAAGGTTATCCCTGATGCCGGGTACCCCGTCGGCCACCTCCTCGCCCTCCAGGGAAAAGGGCCTCGACTCCAGCAAGACCAGCTTTCCCCTCGACGGGAAAAGCTTTAGGCCGTCGATGTAGGGCGACAGCACCCCGTAGGACGTCTTCAGCTGGGCCGGGCTGTCCTTTTGCTGCCATGAGGACGAGATTATCTTGTGGAAGTCCGAGAAGTCGCCCTTGACCAGGGCCGAGACCCAGGAGGCCATGACGTTTTCCAGTATCTGCCGTATCGACGATTCCCCCGCCGTGCCGGCCAGGGCCGGTACGGCCGCCTCCCCGGCGCCCCCCGCGGCGTCAAGCCCGGCCTCCCCCGCGTCCATTGCCTCGCCGACGGGCGCCCTTGGCAAATCCTCGTCGCTGATGGGCTGGGGGTAGATCCTCTCGCCGGAGTCGGCCGCCGGCTCGCTTTCCACCGTCTCGGCGATCTCGCCCAACCCCAGCTGACCCTTGATCGCGCGCCAATGCATAAAGCCGATGAGCCCCAAAATGGCGACGATAATCAGGATAACGATCGGGCCGCGTCTGCGGCTTAGCCCCGACCTTAGCCTTCTGACCCCTGAAGCCATTTACCTGTCTCCCAAACGGACCCGCAAGGGTCGAATGCCGCGCCGTCGCGGCGGTTTATGCCCCAAGGCCACCTAAGCCCTTAGCCCCGGGCGCGAGTTGGCCTGGGCCAACGGTACCCCATTCTGGGCAACCGTGGTGACCGCCTGGGCCTGGCCCGACGGTCGCATGGCCTTAAGGCGGGCCTGCCCGGCCTTGTAGACCAAAAAGAAGGCGGCGAAGATAACGATCAGGATGGCCAGAAGGACCAAAGGGCCCCGCAATGACTTTTGTTTCCCGGAATTGTCACCCCGTAAGTTAAGCCAATCATCCATGACATTGCCTCATAAAAAATTATATCAGGCCAATTTCTATATGATTATAACCATATAAATTATTAAAAGTTATTATTTTGACTTGCGATATTTTGACAGATTAAAAATGCAACGAAATGCAAAATTGGCCCACGATAAAATTATTTAAAGGTACAAAAAATTATTACACTAGCCAGTATATGTTTTTAAGCATAATATGCTAGCCTTAATCGCGATAAAAAATCAAACTAAATAATAGGGAGGTGGGCTCTTACATGACTCAGCGGACTGTTTGTTTCGTCCGCCCCTGGAAAATATATTATCATATTTGCCGGATTGGTAAACCTGTATCGAACAAAAAAAACGACATGCCTCGCCGGCCGCATAAGTTCCCGGACAAAAGTGGGCCAAATTGGCCCAGACAGGGCGTAAGGGTGGCCTTGGGGGTTATGGCGCCCCAGGGCGGCTCTTTTGGGCCGTAACCAAAACCTACATAATTACTCAATAAAGGCGTCAAGCGTCATGATAGGTTAGGCTAATTTTGCACTTTAGGTAAAGCCATTAACGTGGGTGAGTAAAAAATACAAAAATAAAAATCAAACTTTTCCGGTTTAATTTAACTAAACTAAAAAAATAAAGTTTTTAAGTAAAAATATGAAAATAAAAATTACAATCAACGCAGGCATTCTCAGAAAACTTATCTGATAGAAATTGTAGCCACTAGCTATAATTATATTGATATTGAAATAAAATTGGACACGTGGTCTAATAGTGATCAATAAAGGACTGACGCGAGTCAATTATCACCATGGGGGCCAACGGTGTCCGCCGCCAGATTATATCATAGCCAAGGCTTGGGCCGCCCCGTTTTTTAGCGCAGGCTCCGGTTAAGTCAAAAATTGCTTATTAAACCTAAACGTTCCAAAATTAAGATCTTTGTTTTATTTCGATAATTTAAACAAATAAAATTACAATATAAAAATTAAAGCTAACTGATAGAAATTATTTCATCTAAAATCATGGCCTGATCATTTCAACTGGAATCGTTAAAGCATTTATATCTTTAATGAGATATGTTTTAGATTAGACTTTAATTAAATTTAAACCCGTTTATAAGATTCGTAAGACGGCTATTGGCTTTACCCCCCTGACCACGGGTTCCTACGCGCTAGTTCGGACCTAGTCAAGTGGTTGATATACTTAACTTTTGGTTAACGCTAACTTTGCCCTGTCTGCAAAAAAACCTAAATTTCAAAAATTTTGTTCATAACTATCTGAATTTATTTGCTTAATTTTTTCGTTAATTTCGCGTTTTAGGTTTTTTTGCAAGGCAATCGACCGGAAAAACCTGTCGCGTCAACCAGTTCCAGGAAGGGCCTTTTCGCGACGTTTAGGCTTACGGCTTACCCTCTCCCGCCCCAAGGCGGGGAAAATACCCCCACTTTTGGGTTGGCATGTTGCATGCGTTAGATAGATAGGGACCTTTTAACAAGTATCGTAGTAACCAAGGACCATTTTGGGCGATTTTGAGGCGTAACGGTCAAAAACGGCTGCGTATTTGCCGATACGATACAACCTGGGCTTTCCATCGAGCCTCGACGGTGAACTTCCCTTCCCTGGGCCGGGCGCCGAGGTCCCGGGCTTGCCCCCGTTGAGGCTCGGCGGCAAGGCCGGCTCCTTGCCCGCCGTGGCTTTGCCCCTCGGCGCCCCTTTCGGGATAGCGACCCCGCATAAACGCCTTTTGGAAGGCGCCATCGTGCCGGGGATTAGAAAAGCGGGCTTGTGGCCAACGACGGCGAGGCGGAAAGCTGGCTAGTAACGGCAATGTTAAAGGTTGCCTTGGGAATGATTATCCTCAAAGGCCTATTAATTAGCTGCCCTTATGGGGAATTTTCAGACTTTCCTTATGACGGATGAGATAGTGGCATAAATATTGCAACATTGAATTGGCAGCTAAACGTCAAATTACGCCTTGCCGCCTTTTCGAAATTTTGACCAGCGGAGATGAAAGCGGCAAACTGGGTAGGTTAATTGGCGGTAAAAGAAAGGTCGTTTGGACCAAAACTAAGTTGTTTTTAGTCAAAATGAAATTTTTTTAGAATTTTTATAATCAAACGGTTATGATTCTTTAAAACGAGAGGGTTTTGGTTGACGGTCTGGCCAATGGGGCGGTTAGGCCGGTGGAAGGCGGTGAACGTTTGAGGCATGGGCGTTTAAAAAACATCGCGCATGGTAAAAACGATTACCCCGTGGAACGAAAGCCGTGGTAATTTCCACGGTAACGAATGGCGCTCCATTTAAATGTGACGGATGGTCCTAATTTTTTAACGGTGAGGAGCATGATTTTAGATCTTACGTGAATCAGGAAGGCGAAAAAGCCGAGAACGCATTGTATACTTAAATTTTTAATTAAATTTTCTAGTACGTTTTTATTAGCTAACGAAGTTTTTCTGAAAATTTAACGGTTAAAGTTAACGTCATAGACACTCGATAAGTTATCTGGGTACTATCCTTCACTCGCCGTGGCTTTCTTTTGGCTGGGCCAGCCCTGGGCCAGCCCTTGGCCAGCCCTTGGTTATTGGGCTTGGGTCAGTGGTCATTGGGCTTAGGACATCGTGCTTGGGTCATTGGGCTTTGGTCATTGGGATCGTAAACCTTAATGCCCCAAAATCATTGAAACTAAGATCGCCTTACCGAGGAAGAATCTCAAATAGTGTCGTATCCCCCTTACCATTGTCGCTGACAAAGGTAAATTTCGTCAAACAACCGACTTAATTTTTTCAATTAGCAAAGCTATTTACTTTTATTTTCGCATATGATATCTTGCGTACCGAAACCAAAATTTATTGCCGTTTCCGCTAGGCCAACGGCCTTAAACAATCATGGAGCCGATAGTCGGTGATATGATAAAGGTCTGAAATGTCTAGTTATAATCTCAGATCGAAAAGGGTTGGAAACTCAAGGATGCCCAAGGTCATATGCCCAAATTGCAAAACAGGTTTAAAAATCGGCGACCACCTCTCCGATAAGATTGCCCGGAACCCAAAAATATGGTTTAGATGTCCCAAATGCATGGAACGTTTTCACCCCGTGGCAGCCAACTTAAACCTTAGCCTACCAAAACCCCACCCCGCCCCCCCGCCGAGCAGGTTTTCGGCGCTCGCCAGCAGAATCGGCTCTTTCGCCTCAAGGGATCGCGAACTATGGGCCGATCCCCTCGATTTCCCAGGGCAACCGGGGGCCAAGGTTACCGGTAGGTTGATATTAAAGATAGTCCCTATTTTGTTCGTAATCATCGCGGTCGGTTACCTTTGCGCCTATTACGTGAGGGCCTCGGCGGTGCCCGCTCCCGGTCCCAGCCAGGCGGTGGCCGGGGAACCCAAAGAGACTTCCTACGCCAAGACCAGGCTCCCGGCCGACATGGCCATTTTGAGGAAAGAGCTTATCCAAAACCGCCAGCTCGAGAAAGTGGTCGATTACCGGGGGCCGGCTTGGCGGGTCTACGAGCATTTCACCAACGAGCTGGCCACGGGATTATGCCGCAGCTACGCCGGCATCAGGTTATGGTCCCTGCGTACCACGGACAGTTTTAGGCTTCAGGGCCAATGCGTCGACCGGACCTACCAAACCCCGGAGCTCCAGGTCAAGTGGGATGACAACGAGGCCACGGTCTCCGTGGCCGGTCAGAAGACCGCCCAAACGGTTATTTTTAACTAGTCACCCATTTCATGCGTTTTAGGGCATATTTCACACTCTAACCCTAAATCGTTAGAAATTTTGTCGATAAAGCAAAATTTATAGTCTCTTTTTAAATATAAACCAACAAAAGAAATTTTATTTACCCAAAGGCAAACAATTGCCCACGCCGATTCGAGCGCGGCCGATCCCGCCGCAAGCCTTTGGCCAATCCGTCAGCGAACGAATGTCCCATCCCGCGTTTCGTTTCCGGCCATTTTCGTATGACGCCGTAAGGATAAAGTAAGTGAGCAAGCTTTTTTCAATGGGCCTAAAGAGACTGGGCCAATCCAAGGCCGGTCTTACCATGGTGGAAATGCTAATCGTCTTGGCCATATTCATAATGGTGGCCGGGGTATGCTTTTCTTTTTACATATCCAACACCAAACAATTCCTTTTGAGCCAAGCCTACGTCGAGCAACAGCAGAACCTCAGGGTGGCCTTCTACGTCATGAGCAGGGATCTCCGGATGGCCGGGAACGGCCTTAACGTTTTGGGGCCCAACGTCTCGCTCATCCAGGCCTACACGGGCACCCAAATGACCTTGAGCGGCTCCTACGTGGCGGTCGATACCAGCCCGGGCTGGTTTAAGAACACCGACACCGCCGACCCCGGTTTCAGGGCCATCTTTGGTTTCGACGGCAAAAACACGACCGCCGACTCGGTCACGGTCTTTAGGGCCGAGATGGAATACCCGTCGCCCCTTGGGGTGGTCAAGTCCAACAGCACCAGCGAGCTGAAACTGGACACCGATTTGTTGCCCTCGACCGTGGTGGCCGGGGATATCATCGTCCTGGTGAACGGCACCGATGCCTGTCTCCTTGAGACCCTATCCGCCAGCGCCGATGAAATCCGCTACAAGCCGGGGGGGCGCTTTACCGGTCCCGGCGGGCCACCCACGGATTTCTCGGTCGTCGGCTCCACGGTTTACAACTTTAAGGACGTAAGCCTACTTACTTATTACCTAGATCAAGCCAATAACCGCCTGATGGTTGCCAATCACGATAACGCTCATGACATTTTCGATGATCCGGCCACAAAGTCCTCGGTCGTCGCCAATAACATCGACGATTTGCAGCTCTATTACTTTTTCAAGGTCCATACGGTCGATCCAAGCTTGCTGGACGAAGACCCGGACATCAGCACCAACAACCTAAAGGACGACTACGTCAAGGCCGTGGCCCTGGCCATGACCTCGAAGGCCTCCTACGGGACCGGCAGCAACAACCGCTATAGGCCGCAATTGTTCAACCGGGACAAAGGCACCGTGGCCGACAACTTTAGGCGGGGCTTTTTGTCTGAATACGTCTATCTAAGGAACCACCAGAAGTGACTTTTGGTGTACGCTCTGCCCTGTTTTGTGGGTATTCGCCACAAAAATACATTGATTCAATAAGCCTTGGCGATTTTCCGCTTATCCGAGGATAATTTAATGATCGCTTTAGACCCAAAGCCCACCCGGCGACGCCTGGGCGAGACCAGGCCTGGTTTCTCCCTGATCGAGATAATCGTCGTCATCGCCATCGTGGCCATCATGGTCGGCATAGGCGTGCCCTCGTTTGGCTATTACCTCAAATCATCCCGCATCAGGACCGAGGCCCGTTACCTGGAATCGATCTTTCAGCGGGGCAGGATGATGGCCGTGGTCAACCAAAAACCGGTCCGGGTGGTCTTGGACTGCGTCGGCGGCCCTGGGGCGAGCTGCGGGATAAAGTTGCAGGTGGCCAAGTATAAGGGGGCCGTGGTGGACGCCTGGGAGACCGCCCACACGTATTCCCATACCTGTAACGACAACGTCCTGGTGACCAAAACCGACTCTTCCGCGCCCTACGACGGGAAGGCGGTGGTCAGTGACCTTTACTGGGCCATCTTCATGCCCGACAGTCACGTTTATTCCAATCCCAGGCCCTTTAGCGTGTTTTTTCATTACCAGGGGATCGCCGGCCAGAAGCAAGCCGGCTGGAGGGTATCCCTCAGCGCGGAGTCAGGCCGGGTCGATACCCGCAGGGACGAAATCGTAATCTAAGGAGGCTGGCCAAGATGGAAAAAATCACCGGTGGGGCGTCAGGCCCAAGGGTTTTCGGGCTGGCAAACCCAGCCTCGCGCGCAAGGCCGGGTTTTCGCGGCGGGGTTACCCTGATCGAAATCCTGATTTCCGTGTGCATTTTGAGCCTTGGATGCCTCGCGGCCATCCAGATGAAGACGACCACCATAAAAAGCGCCAACATGTCAGACAACATCACCGCGGCCACCTTTTTGGCCGAGGCCGAGATGGAGCGGCTAAAAAGCCTCCTCTACGAGGAACTCATAGCCGAAAGCGAGGGGGGAACGGTGACCACCGACAAGCTTAACCGGCTGGGCCAGACCTGCGACGACACTTGCGACCCCGGTAACATCTTTTCCCGCAAGGTGGCCTTTTTCCCAGGTTCGCCGACCGTCCGCAGCTGTCAGGTGGAAATCACCATCGGATGGAATGATGATCTAGGGTCCCATTCGTTTTTATACAGTGGGGCCATCACCTCGCTTTCTTTTTAGGTTTTACCGTGGCCACGTTTTTCGTTGGCCAATAATGCCGGAGCCAGATCCAAACCAGGACCACCGCCGCCGTTTTCGCGGCGGGTGGGTCGCCTAAAAGGCCAGACATGATCGACTTAAAAAAATCCCGGGAAGGCATGATATTGACCTTCACCATGGTCTTTTTGGTTCTTATCATATTGATGGGAATCTACGTTTTGACCAGTAGCCGTACGGATCTTACGATTAGCTCCCACAACCGGGTCGGTCGGCAGGCCTTTAACGTGGCCGATAGCGCCGTGCAGGTCGCGACCTTGCTGAGCCGGATATTGGTCCATCCCGAGCTGGGGAAACCTTCCGACGTTTTGAAGGTGACGACCGGCCAACAAATGCCCATCACCGTGGAAATCAACGACGATCGCTTTAATTTGTTCCAGCTTCAGGAAGACTCCGCGAATTTCGACTACGAGAGCCGTTACCTGGAGGTCATCGACTACCCCAGCCACGGCACGGAGCCCCACCTCGTCTTTAAGGTCGCCGACAAGGTAGTGGCCACGGCATCGGTGGCCCTGGATAAGCAGGAGCCCGTGAGCGAGGGTTTTTCCCTGGACGCCTCCGACCCGTATGACGAGTCGGCGGGAACCGGCGCCAAGATCAGCTTGACGGTAACCGTCAACGGCACCCCTCCCGGTGCCACGGCCGATTCACTCGAGGAGCCCCGCTCCATCATCACGGCCATTTACAGGGAACTCATGTAAGTTTTTTTATCGGGCGGACCCGCCCTTTTTTTTAAACGCGCGAAGGCTCCATCGCCTTATTTGGGTCGCCGTATTTCGGCAGCCTTATTTGGGTCGCCGCATTTGGGCAGCCGCATTTGGGCAGCCTTATTTGGGCCTTATTTGGGTCGCCGCATTTGGGCCGCCTTATTTGGGTCGCGTTAAACAGTTAAGGACTTTTAGCCCCATAGGTCAACATAGGTCAACAAATGAAATCTAATTTTAGCAGTAAAAAAATCTCTTTGGTCGTTTTGCTCCCTTTATTAGTGGCTTTGGCCACCCTCATTGGGTTCGAAGGCACCTCCCTGGCCGCCAGCTTCCCAAACCAACCGATCAAAGAGCAATATCAAAACCGCCCGCTGACCGTGTCCGGGGTGACCATACCCGAGGTCATGCTGGTCGTCTCCAAAGACCTCAAGATGTTCCAGCAGGGCTACCCGGCCCTGGTTGACCTTGACGGCGACGGCCGGGTCGACACGGGCTTTAACCCCATGGTGGAGTACGTCGGCTACTTTGACAGCAACTCGTGCTACGCCTACAGCGGTTCCACCTATAAAGGGCTTAACGGCACCTACTACGCCTATGGGGACGCGGCCGGCTACTTCTACAGGGTGGGCCAGGCCATCGAGGACCAGACGGAACGGGAAATAGCCAACTCCAGGCCTTCCAGCCTTAAGGACTACGTGGTTTCCCCCCGCTCTGGCTTCGGGGTTTGCTATAACCCCACGACCTCGGCCAAGGTCGGCTCGGGCTCGGTCCGGGCCTTTAGCGGCAATTGGCTTAATTTCATCGCCACCAGCCGCATGGACGCCATCCGCAAGATCCTTTACGGCGGCAAGAGAAGCGTTGACACCACCGCCAGGACGGTACTGGAAGGCTCTTTCGTCCCGCCCGACTCAACCCTTTGGGGCACGGAAGTCCGTTCCGACGACACTTGGATGGAAGTGACGCCACTATCGGCATACTATGACGTAAGAAAATTCACGCCATTCGATAAACCCGTTAGCAAAAAAGCTCACTTTATAGCCAGGGGCAGTGACTTAGGCTCAGCCAACAAACATTTTCCGGCCCTAAGGGTTTTACAAAACGCCGACAAGAGCAGTTTCAACATCGGCGGCACCGATTACGTCAATGAAAGCGTTACAGTAACCGAACCCTATGCCCGCTACTGGGACTGGGTACTGATTAACCGGCCCCTACCCGACGATAAGGTTTTAAAATCTAACGTGAATAGAACCATACAGATTTATAACATTCACGTCGAGGTTTGCCAAACCGGGAACATAGGCGAAACCGAGGGCTGCGAGCGTTTCCCCGGGGCCACGTCCGCCGAAACGGACGACGTCTGGAAGCCCAGGGGACTACTGCAGCGCTACGGCCAAGGTTCGACCATGATGTATTTCGGGCTTTTGACAGGTGGTTTCGGCAATTATGACGCCCATAAAGAGGGCGGCATACTTAGAAACCACATCGGCCCGGTCATGGGCAAGACGCCCTCGAACGTCTCCACCCAGTACGTACCGGCCATCGATATACAGACCGGCCAGGTTCTGGCCAATGGCTTGATCAAAAACCTCGATAACCTCATGATCGCCGGCCGTCCCATAAACTCCAACCCGCTTGACGCCCAGTTTTACAAAAATCACAAAAGCTGGGGCAACCCCATAGGCGAGATGTACTTCGAGGCGGTTCGCTACCTGGGCGGGCTAACCACCCCGACCCAAAGTTACAGTAAGGAGACCGAGTCCGACGAAAGCGGCAGCACCAATAACAACCTAACGCGGTTCGCCTACGCCACTAACGCATGGAACTCCAGAAAGCCTGGGATATTAGCCTCCGACTGCGTTCAGCCGGTTATTTTGCTCATAAGCGATGTCGCCTCCAGCTACGACGGTAACAGTTTCAACACGGATCTCAGTCGACCCCTTATCCCGGGAACCACGCTGCCATCGGGGACAAACCTTCCCCAGTCCTTTAATTACAAAACCTATTTGGACTCCATGACCAAGATAGAGGGCCTGAACACTACCGGGCAGGTTAACTACATCTACTCCTCCGCCTCCCAGAACTTCTGTGGCCCCAAATCGCTTTCCAGCCTAACGGACGTCAGCGGTATCTGCCCCGAGCTCCCCAGTGCCCAAGGCACCTACAGCGTGGCCGCGGCGGCGTATTACGCGCACATCAGGGATTTCAACCTATCGACTTCCGAAAACAAGGTCCCCAACGGCGTGAACACTTTCGCCGTCTCCATGAGCTCGGCCTTCCCGCAATTGACCTTTAACGTGTCGGACAGCAAGAGCGTGACCATCATGCCTACGAACATCACCGCGGGCGCTTCCGGTAAATTCCTTGGTTTCCTTAATTACTTCGTACTGGAATGGGACTCCGACCGTAACGGGATGACTTTCCACGCCAAGATCAAAGTCAATTTCTCGGACCAGGAAATGGGCGACGACTGGGAAGGCGACGGCCAGATAACCTACGAGATTGATTTACTGACAGACGCCACCACCCCGGCCAACATGAGAGGCTCGACCAAGGTGGGCCTCGATAGCGGGGAACTGAGGGCCGGGACGTATTACGTTTTCAAGAACCCGGCCACCGCCAACTCCAAGGAGGATTTCATCGAGATCAGGCCGGATCAGGTAAAAGCCATCCGCGTCGCCAGTTCCTGGCAGACCACGGGAACCGGGCTTGGGATGGCCATGGGCTACAACATAAGCGGGACGACCCGGGACAATACCTATCTCGATCTCACCATGAACGCCCCGCCCGCTTCCAATAACCTAACCCCGAGGGACTGCCCGTACGTCGGGGGCTCGACCAGCGGCACTTACGGTTGCGGTAAGCGAATCACTAGCCTTAAATCGCAAGCCAGGATTTTCGCGTTCGGCACCGACAAAAACGTCGAGAATTTACCCTCGACCATGTGGATGGCCGCGAAATACGGCGGGTTTAATGACGTTAACCGTAACGGCATCCCCGATCCCGGCGAGTGGGAGAACACCGACGGCACCCCGAGAAATTTCTTCCAGGCCAAAAATTTGTCGGAACTCGCCTCTAAAATGGAAAACGCCTTCGTAGCCATCGCCCGTTCCATCTCCACCGGCACGGCCACCTCGGCCTCGACCAACACCGTTTTGGGCGGCGGCATCTCGCTGAATACCGCTTACTACCCGCAGTACGTTAACCCGCAAAACAATGCCGAGAAACTCGCCTGGGTCGGCACCGTCTACGGGCTGTTCGTGGATAAGTGGGATAACCTGAGGGAAGACACGAACGGCGACGGCAAACTGACGCTGGCGACCGGGAGCGGCCAAGGCGATTACGTCGTGACCTTCAACAGCGTGTCCAACACCCTCCCCGAGGCCGACCAGCCCAACTGCTACATCGAAGGTATAGCCATCACCCGCTGCGGCGACACCTTCGGCACCGGGAAGCTGGAGCCCCTGCCCCTCCCGGACGGGGCCCCGACGAACATACATAAGCTAAAGACCGTCTGGGATGCCGGGCGGTGGTTGGCCGAGCTCGATCCCACCGGGGCGAACCTTCTCGCGGGTAGCCGGAACTACGCGACCGCGGCCACCAAAACCCAAGGCAAAAGGCTGATATATTTCAGCTACCCGGGCTCAAACACCTTAACGCCCTTTAACAATTCGGCGCAATCAACCGCCATTTTGAACAAATACTTGCTCCACGATAATTACGCCAGTAACCTGGTCGTGCCGGCCAACACGCAAAACACCAAGGCCGCCATGACCGCGAAGTTGATCAATTACGTCCAGGGAGCCGAGGTCCCCGGTTGGCGCACCAGGACCGTGGACAATCCCTGGGGCGGCACCCCGGCCAAGGTGATTTGGAGACTCGGGGACGTCATTAACTCCAAGCCCATCGTGGTTGGGGCCCCGTCCTCCAATTTCGACATCCTGTACGGTAGCTCAAGCTATTTAAGGTACCGTACCGAAGCCGGCACCCGCCGGCAGGTCGCCTATTTCGGGGCCAACGACGGCATGCTCCATGCCATTAACCTTGGCTTCTACGGCTCCATCGCCATCGGCCAGGTGGGCTACAACCTGATCCAGCGCGGGGCCAATCACGATCTGGGGGCCGAGATGTGGGCCTACATACCGGCCTCGATCTTGCCCCATTTGCAATGGCTCGCGGATCCCAATTACACCCACGCCTTTACGGTCGATCTTAAGCCACTTTTGGTGGACATTAAGATCGATGGTGAGTGGCGGACCGTCATCATCGGGGGACTCAGGCTAGGCGGCCGTCCCATCGAAAACCCCAACTCCGGTAGCGGGGAAGGGCCCTTTTACTCCGAGATATTCTGCCTTGACGTAACCGACCCCGAGTCCGCGCCTAAATTTTTATGGAGATACTCCTCCCGCGAGCTGGGCCTAACCGTCGGCATGCCCACCGTGGTGGCCTCAAACGGTAAATTTTACGCGGTCCTCCCCAGCGGGCCGGTCACCGACACGGTCGACGCCTCGGGCGGCATTAATTACGGGACCAATTCGCCCTATGACGGGTACAGCGACCAACGGGCCCGGCTAATCGTCCTGGACGCCGCGACCGGGGTTGAGATTAACACCGGAACCAACCTTTACGTCGCCGCCGAGGACGGCAAAAGCTTTTTCAACGAGCCCTTCATGCCCATCGCCCAGGACGCCGACAAAACGGACGACGTCTGGAACAATTACGCCGTTTACTACGGCCTGACCATCAGCCGCGACCCCAGCACCTGCCTGGATCGGGGAGCCGTTTACCGCCTAAGGACGGTGGACAAATCCACTTACGCCCCGCTTCTCCCCACCCAGTGGCAACTTGAGCGCTTCGTCTCCACCGATCGCCCGGTAACCGGGGCGGTCAACGGCACCTACGACAACCTCGGCCAGCTCTGGATCTACTTCGCGACCGGCCGGCTTTGGGGAATCGAGGACCTGACCCCCTGCTCGTCGATAAATACCACGCAATGCGTGGAAAACCACGAGCAATATCTCTACGGCATCAAGGAACAAACCGATTCCGCCACCGGACGCCTCCTCTTCACCGACAGGACCCCGGTGGTCAACAGCCTCTTCGACGTTACCGGCATACAAGTCTTCAGTAACGGATACGTGAAAATGAGTGACGGCGTCACCGTCCAGAATTACGGAGCCCTGGCCCAGGCCATCAAAAACCCCTCGGTCCCAGGCTACAAACGTAAACTGGACATGAGCCGGATACTCTTCCCCAACCAGACGCACTCGTTTGAGCTCAACTTCTACCAGCCCAAGCTGGTGGGCCTGGGGAACGGAAAGTCCCTAATCTCCTTTACGACCTTCGAGCCCAAAAGCGTGGCGAGCTTCTGCGGCGAGCTGGGCAGCAGCTACCTTTATATCCTGGATTCCTTCACCGGCCTAGCCAGCCCCGACTTATACTCGATCTTCTCCTCCGAAACGCCCATCCCCTTTGACCAGGAAGGCACGGCCTTTCTCGTCACCGGGGGCACCTTTACCTCTAACCAACTGAACACCGAGGTCACCATCTCCTATACCGACCATGTGTCCATCAAGACCAAAACCGTCGAGAACGAGGAGTTTAAGAAGGAGCTTCCCTTAGGCTACAACGAGGTCAGCTCGGTCATCTCCTGGCGCGAGGCCGTCAATACCGGCTTTACGCTGAGCGAAGACGCCATGACCCTGGATCTCCAAACCCTGGGCTCGGGCACAAACCCCTAACCAAGTAACCCCCCAAAAAACCCGCCGGTGGCCCCATAAAGGCCACCGGCGGGTCAACCACCCTCACGGCAATCCGCGCGATAAAATATTTCAACCACCCAAACCCTCGATACAATGCCCGGATCCCATGAGCCGGGCGCCGTGACTGTATTGGTGGTAAATACATTTCATCATCGCCCCCCCCAGCGAGCCCATACAAACCCCGCCCGATTTTACTTACCTCGTCCGCCGATGGCATTTCACCCTGGCTCCTGGGAATGGCCAAACGCCTCTAGCCTTCGCGGCGGTAACGTACCCGTTATTCTCCCGCGGAATGGATTGTATCGTTTCACCGTGGATGCCCATATCGCAAGGCAATACGGCAAAGCCTGGCGTGATTGCGCGGAGACGTTTTTAAGTAATACTCACGGAACCCAGGTCACGCCGCCTTTTGCCTTTCCCCGGACCCGGCGGGGCACTCCTTCCCTTTCGCCTCTTTTAACTGGCCCTGGACGGACGGCTTAAAAATGAACAATGTAATTTATCGAGGTCTATCGCGCTTAATTTAAGCGCATATCGTCAACCGACGGAACCGCTACCCTGATAGTCATCGGCCAAGCCTAGGGACCGGCTTTGGGACCAGGCCGATTTTCCCATGAAAGTTGTCAACCCAAAAAACGATATGCGGATTATTATGGCCAACGGCGTTAGCGGTACGCTTGCGTCCCCTGAATGGGGGGATTTAAGGCCCTGAAATACGCTCTGTCACCTTTAACCCCTCAATCCAAGTAAAAGTAATCACCGTTCCGGGTAAAACGACGCCCGGTGTCGATATTCTCCGTACGGGGGGCTTACGACTTTCATTCGCCGGGGCGCCAATTTTTATCGCGGGCGCTTTTTGTCTTTATCGGGGCCGGCTTCTCCCCCCGCGGGACCAGGGGCTTGGCCAAGCGGTCGCCCTTGCCTTGCAAGGGCGAAGGCGCAAAGGTGTCCTTTCCCGTTGCCTAATGGCCGTGGAATGTGATATCAAAATTGAGCCAACGGGTCATGGTTAGAGGAGGCCCCGATGAGAGTCGTCATCGCCCCCGATTCGTTCAAGGGAAGTTTATCGGCCCCCATGGCCGCCCAAAGCATCCACAGGGGTTTGGCCAGGGTCTGGCCCGAGGCCGAGTACCGGCTTTTCCCCGTGGCCGACGGGGGCGAGGGCACGGTCGAAACCTTGGTCAACCTGACCGGGGGGGAGCTTATCCATGGCGTGGCCAGGGACCCTTTGGGCCGCCCGGTGGAGGCATTTTTCGGCTTTTTGGGCGACGGCAGGACGGCGGTTTTGGAAGCGGCCTCGGCTTGCGGCCTGGGCAGGCTGGCCCCGGGGGAGCTTGACCCGGCGGCGGCCAGTTCCCACGGGCTCGGGGAGCAGATCCGGGATGCCGTCTCCAGGGGGGCCAAAAAACTTTTGATAGGGTTGGGCGGGAGCGCCACCAACGATGCCGGGAGCGGCATGCTCTCGGCCCTGGGTTTTAGGTTTTTGGGCGAGGGGGGAAACGAGCTTGGGCCCGGGGGTCTGGCCCTGGCCGGCCTCGCGAAAATCGAGAGCGACGGCTACGTCGACCGGCTCTCGGGGATACCCATCGTAATCGCCTCGGACGTCCAAAACCCCCTCGTGGGGCCCGACGGGGCCTCGATGGTCTTTGGCCCGCAAAAGGGGGCAAGCCCAGGGATGGCGGAAAGGCTGGACCGGGCCCTTGGCCGCTTCGCCGCCGTGGCCAGGGAAACGACCGGGCGGGACGTCTCCGGGGTCCCCGGGGCCGGGGCCGCGGGCGGTTTGGGGGCGGCCTTTTGGCTTTTCACGGGGGCAAGCTTTAGGCCGGGCGTGGAGGTCGTTTTAAGCGAGGGGAAATTCGACGAGAAGGCGGCCGGGGCCTCCCTCATAGTCACCGGGGAGGGCAGGAGCGACGGCCAGACAGTCTGGGGCAAGGCCCCCGTGGGGGTGGCCGAGCGGGGGCGGATTCTGGGTGTGCCCACGGTCTGCCTCTCGGCCTCGCTCGGCGAGGGCTACCATAAAATGTACGGGAAAAACGTGGCCGCCGTCATGTCCATGTCCCCCGGGCCCATGGGCTTGGACGAGTCCATGGCCATGGCCGGGCCCATATTGGAGGACGCGGCCGAGAGGCTGGCGAGGCTCCTGTCGGTCAGGGCGTTTTAGGCTTGGGGGGCCTTTGGCTAATTTTGGGGCAAAAATAGCGAATCTGGCGGCCAATCGGCGGGCTTTTTGACGACTTTGCCTAGTAATATGGCGCTTTTGTCCCCTAGGAATAAGATTTCAGGGGCCCTTGACAAAACTGGGACTTTTGTGTAGTATGTGCGTTTCACATGCCGCTCTTTGGGGCGGCCACTCTCGCCCCGACGGAAAAGCGAGCGTTTTTCAAGCGGGGCCTTAGGTCCATGAGGAGTGACCATGTATACCAGAAGGTATGAAACTTACATGCTGCTTTCCCCGAACCTGTCAACGGAGCAATTGACGGCCTTCAAAGCCAAAGTCGATGGCATCCTGGCCAAGGGGGAGGCGCAAATAGTCCGCTTCGAGGAGCGGGGTCGGCAAAAGCTGGCTTACCCGGTCAAGAAGGAGCTGTTCGGCTATTACATCCTGTACGATTACAGGTCCAAGGCCGAGCTCGCCTTCGAGCTGGAGCGCAACCTTAAGATCGACGAACAGGTCTTCAAGTATCTGACCATAGTTTTGGACAAAAACTTTACCGAGGAAAAATACCAAGCCGTCCTCGATAACATGGCCAGCGAAGCCGCCAAAAAGGAAAAAGAAAAAGAGCAAGCCCAGGAAAAGTCCGCCAAAGCCCCAGAGTTGGGCATGGACGACGAGCTGATGGGTGACCCTTTCGGCGAGGAATCAAGTTACTTTGAAGAAGCTTCCGACGACGATTCAGTCGACGGGACGTATTAAAGGAGAACCATCATGGCTGACTACAGTGGTTCGGACGATAAGAATCCCCGCCGCGACCGGCGCAAAAAGAAACCCTACCATCGCCGGAAAGTCTGTCGCTTCTGCGCGGACCATATCGATTCCGTGGATTACAAGGACATCAAAACCCTCAGGCCGTTCGTGACCGAGAGGGGTAAAATAGTGCCTAGGCGCATTAGCGGCAACTGCGCCAAACACCAGAGATTGCTGACAAAAACCATCTTAAGGGCCCGCTACATGGCCTTACTACCCTACACGGCCATGGTGCCGTCCACCCAGTATTGACGGAGGTCGGGACCGATGGAAATCATTCTGACCAAGGACGTGAGCAACCTGGGGATGGCCGGGCAGGTGCTCAAGGTCGCCCCCGGCTATGCCCGCAATTTCCTGCTCCCCTCGGGCAAGGCCCTGGAGGCCACCCATAGTAACCTTAAGGCCTTGGCCCGCAAAAGGGCCGAGTTCGAGGCCAGGGCCAAAGCGGCCAAGGATCAGGCCCTGGAGCTTAAAACCAAGTTCTCCTCGCTGGTGCTGAGCCTGACCCGCAAGTGCGGCGACAAGGGCAAGCTCTACGGCGCCGTGACCCCGTCCGACATCGTGGCCGCCGCCGAGGAACAGGGTTTTACCGTGGACCGCAAGCGCCTGCGCTTGGCCGAGCCCATCAAGACCCTGGGCGATTTCGAGGTGTCCGTGAGGCTTCACCCCGAGGTGAGCGCGACCTTCAAAGTCAAGGTCCTGCCCGAGATCCAGAAGGCCAAGGCCGATTCCGAGAACCCGGAAGAGGCCCAGGAAACGCCCGACGGCGCGCCAAAGGCCGAGGAAGCCCCGGCCCCCGAGGCCGAGGCCGCCCCGGACGACGCCTGACGGGCCAAAGGCCCCGATGGAATCCCTTACCCTTCCGCGGCCTTAGCCCAGGCCGCGGAAGGCCGCTTTCCGTTCGCTTTTCGTTTCCCCTTTCACCTAGGCCCCGATCCCCCTCTTGACCACGGTCAGGAGCCTCAGATGGAGATCCCTCTGCCCCTTGGCGGGCGCCCGTGACCCCTTCGGGGCCATTGGCGGCCACCGTGTCTTACCGGGCGGCGAGCCCGGCCAGTAGGAGCGATCGTGAGCTCAAAGCGCGACAACCCCCCAACCGGCGGCGGCAGCCTTTTAAAGCAAATGGGCCAAGGCTTCGACAAGGTCATTAACAAACTAAACAACCGCTCCGAGCCCAAACCTCCCCCCTCCCCCGGCAAGGACCTGGCCCGGGCCAACCCCCTGGCCCTCTGCTGGAAGCTCGAGGAAATCCTCCTTTACGACGACGAGAAGAACCCCTGGCCCCAGGAGCTCCTGAAGTTCGTCCTAAACTTTTCCAAGCTCTCATGGGGCTTCCTGACCGAGATCCTCACCGGCGATCCCAAGCATTTCGTCATCATAGCCGGGCAACCCTTCCCCCAGAACCTGGAACCCAGGCAGCCCATCGCCTCCGGCCTCGCCGGTTACGTCCACGCCAGCGCCCAACCCTTGGCCATCGCCTCCATCAAAACCGTCGAGGATCTTTCCTTCGTCTTTTACCCCGGTGACCCCCTGAAAAAGGCCGTCAGTTTTTACGCCTGGCCGCTCATCTACAACGAGGCGGTCAGGGGCTCGCTTATCCTGATGGGCAAATCCGACCAGCTCCTGGACGACGAGGCCATCCATTTCCTCGATTTCGTGGCCCTGAGGCTGTCCTCCCACTACCAGCAGTTCAAACTCCTAAACCGCGTCGTGGAACTGAACCACCTGGACGCCCAGACGGGCCTGCCCCATCGGACGTTTTTCATCCAGCGGCTCGAGCGCCTGATTGAGGCCCGGAAAACCGAGGGCGTGACCCTCTCGCTCCTTAGCGTCTCCGGCCTGGGCCGCTACGCCCTGAGCTTCGGCCAACAGGAAACGGCGAAGCTGTTAAAGGAGCTGGCCAAGGAACTTTTGACCTATTCCGCCCAGGAATGGGAAATCGGGCACGTCTCCTACGGCCTCTTCGCCATAGCCGCCCCGGCCGGCGAGAAACAGAACCTCGACGCCGTGGTCGATAATTTCCAAAGGGCCCTGAGCGGCTGGTCCATCCCCACCCGCACGGGCAGGGTCAATTTCGTCTTCCACCATTCCGAGGCCAGTTTCCCCGCCAACGGCTCGAAGCCCGAGATGCTGCTTGAGGTGGCCTTATCCAACCTAGCCGCGGCCACTTGACCTAACGTTAACGGAACGTTCATGGAATGTTGACGGTACGTTGCCGAAACGGGTAGGAAACGTTTCGGTTCATGACTCCCCTAAGACCCCACTGTTTCCCTACCGAGCCACAAATGCTTGTGACAGGCGCCCCGTATAACACCTTAAGGGGCGACGCGATTCCCGCCAGATTGCCTTTTTGCCTAATCGTTGGATTATCTGCAAAAAACGACATTTCGAAATGCAATGTGTTATAATCATTCCACGAGGGACCTTCCGGCCGCCCGCCCGCTTGGGGTCTACCCACCGCGCGGCCCTAACATTCGCCGCTCCCGTCCGTTAGGGGGCCCCCTGGGAGGCCCGATCGCCGCCCCGGCCTGGATGGCCGGTTACGCCGTATTGAACGGTAACGACAATCGGGGGCCTTAAAGACCTGTCGGATAGCCACTAAAGTAGTCTTTAACGCTTAATCCGACGATACGGCCATTTATCTCCTTGCCATCTGACTAATTAACGTTAGGTAAAAATAATTTCCGGATCTTTTTTGCTAATTAACGCCAATTTTTTTTACTTTAATTTATAGCTTAATACAGCTCATACCCAATATTAACTATACCTTGAACTTTATTAAGTTCTATTTTTTCTCTTATTTTTGTTAAGGCAAGCTTAAATAAGAATAAGACAAGTTTAATTTATTACGGGACTAATCTGGCCAATATTTAAGTTCTGCCTTGGCTGTCCCTTTAGCGTTTCACATGTGCGGACTCCTTAAGGGACTTAAATTTTTGCTAAAAATAAATTACGCAACTAAAATATAACATAAATTTAATAACATAGCGTTCTAATACCCTTAACGCCGCTCACTAACCGTTATTTAATTTTACGATTTAGGCATAAATTCAGAGCGCTGGCTTAATTTTGCATTTGAGGCCATAAAATACTAAAGTAAAATGCGACATTGGTATCTATCCAACTTTCAAGCCAGCCCAGGACTTAACGAAAGGACTTAACGAAAAAGCGCCTGATTGATTGTGATAAAATAGCCGGTAATTATACTCTCTGACCAATATTTAATTTTTTTAATAACTAATTTCCTCCTAAAAAATTATTTCATGCCCGAAAAATTTAAAGCATAAATATGATGACCATTTATCCGTTTAAAAAATTATTTCATGTCGAAAAAATTTAAAGCATAAATATCGTGGCCATTTATCCGTTTAAAAAATTATTTCATTTCGAAAAAATCTAAAGCATAAATATCGTGGCCATTTATCCGTTTAAAAAATTATTTCATGCCGAAAAAGTTTAAAGCATAAATATCGTGGCCATTTATCCGTTTAAAAAATTATTTCATGCCGAAAGGCAAAAAACATCGCGGTCATTTATCCGTTAAACTAACGTTTAGCGCTTTCCGGGACTGAATTCGTAGACTTTTCGTCTGAAGCCCTTCGCGGTAAAATACGGGGGGATGACTATATACGCGGGGTTGGCATTCGCGCCCCTTAACTCTAACCCACTAAACACTGTCAGCTATATTGCATGTGGCCTTAGGGGATGCTTTCTGCCGGGAGGACACCGTGGACTTCAGTAAATTTGACCTTCTTGAGAATAAAATCTCGGCCCTCATCGAAAGGGTTACCGAGATAGAGAGCGTCAAAGCCGAGCTGAACAAAAAAATCACCGAGGCCGAGGATGAATCCAAGGCCCTAAGCCAAAAACTGGCCGAGGCCGAGGATGAATCCAAGGTCCTAAGCCAAAAACTGGCCGAGGTCGAGGACGAGTCCAAGGCCCAGGCCCAAAAGCTGGCCGAGGCGGAGGATAGCGCCAAGGCCCTGAGCCAAAAGCTGGCCGAGGCCGAGGACGAGTCCAAGGCCCAGGCCCAAAAGTTGGCCGAGGCGGAGGGGGCCGTGGAGGCCATGAGACGAAAACTCGCCGAGGCCGAGGAAACCCTAACCCGGTCCACGGCCGATCTGGAAAAAATCCAGAAGGAAAACGAGGCCTTGACCGAAATCCAGGAATCGGCGAAAACCAAGATCGAAGACCTGATCAAAGACCGCCAGGTGGCCCTCTCCAGGGTCGACACCCTTCTCGAGAAATTAAGTTCATGGTCCTAGGCGCTTTTCGCCGGTATCGTAAAAAATGAACTCAAACCCAACCAATTCACCGCCCAAAGCCACGGTCGGAACCGCCGGCCAAGCCGGGGCAGATATCGATTCGGGCAAAGGTCCGCTCGAGGTCGTGACGGTCATGGTTTTTGACCGCCCCTGCCGCTTCAAGAGCAACCGGCCCGATGTCGTTTACCAGATAGCCTCCCTCGCCGAGGAGGAAACGGCCTTGGTCAGGGATCAGTTTCCGGGATTGAAAAACGAGATGGACCTAGCGGCCCATGTGGCCTTCCGTTTGGCCCGAAGGCTCGCCAAATGCCTAAAGGACATTGGCGAGCTGAATTCCTCGCTCGATGAGGCCGAGGAACGGGTCGATAGGATGGCCATGGATATAGACCAACGCCTGGGCGAGTGAATTTCGCCCGGGCCAGTCTTTTCCGCCCAACATAGCCGGCCTTTTTCATAAACCCCACCCAAACGGGCGGGGACCTGATTATTTTTCCGGCGAACTTGGAAGGATTATATATATATGCGGAGCCGAAATGACAATCTATTATCTTCTGATGACTATTTCTATAGTCATCGTTTTAGTTGCGGGCTTTTTTGCCGGGCAATGGTGGAAAAATCGATATTTTAACTCTAAAATAGGAGACTTAACTAGTTATTCTCGGAAACTCGTGAGCGAGGCCGAAAGGGACGTGGCCAACATAAAAAAGGAGGCCCAGCTTCAAGGCCAAGACCTGGTTTTCCAGATGAAAAGCGAATGCGACAAGGAACTTAACGAGCGCCGGCTTGAGCAGAAAAAACAGGAGGACAGGCTCAACCAAAAAGAAGAGACCTTCGAGCGCCGGTCCGAGGCCCTGGCCCAACGGGAGGCCGAGGCCGCCAAAAACGAGGCCGAGCTGGTCAAGAAAGAAAAGGCCCTTCTCGACAAGGGCGAGGATCTCGACCGTTTGCTGGCGGAGCAGGTCAACAAGCTCGAGAGCGTGGCCCAGCTGACCACCATGGAGGCCAAGGATATCCTGATAAAAAGCGTGGAGGAGGAGGCCAGGCACGAGGGCGGCAGGCTGATCAGGCGGATCGAGGCCGAGGCCCGCGAGATGGCCGACAAGAAGGCTAAGGAGATACTGGCCCTGGCCGTCAAGCGCTATGCCAGCGACTACGTGGCCGAGCACACGATTTCCGTGGTCAACCTCCCCAGCGAGGACATGAAGGGCCGCATCATCGGCCGGGAGGGCCGAAACATCAGGGCCATCGAGTCGGTGACCGGGGTCGACGTAATCATAGACGACACACCGGAGGCCGTGCTCCTTTCGAGCTTTTCGCCCTACAGGCGCGAGATCGCCCGCCAGGCCCTGGAGAGGCTGATCGTCGACGGCAGGATCCACCCCGCCCGCATCGAGGAAGTGGTGGCCAAGGTCACCGAGGAGATGGAGCTCTCCCTCAGGGAGGTGGGCAAGGAGGCGGCCTTTGACGTGGGCGTCCACGGCATCCACAACGAGCTCATCAAATTGCTGGGCAAGCTGAAATATCGCACCAGTTTCGCCCAAAACGTCCTCCAGCACTCCATGGAGGTGGCCTTCCTCTGCGGCATCATGGCGGCGGAGCTGGACCAAAACGTGAAGCAGGCCAAGCGGGCCGGCCTCCTCCACGACATCGGCAAGGCCGTTGACCACGAGGTCGAGGGCCCCCACGGTTTGATAGGGGCCGAGCTGGCCAAGCGCTTCGGGGAGTCCCCGGCCGTGGTCCACGCCATCATGGCCCACCACGAGGACGTCACCCCCGAGACCATCCTGGACGTCCTGGTCCAGGCGGCCGACTCCCTGTCCGGGGCCAGGCCCGGGGCCAGGCGCGAGATGATGGAGACCTACGTGAAGCGCCTCGAGGACCTCGAGCGCATAGCCAACTCCTTCAACGGCATCTCCAAATCCTACGCCATCCAGGCCGGGAGGGAAATCCGCATCATGGTCAATAGCGAGCTCGTGACCGACGACGCCGCCTCGACCATGGCCAACGACATCTGCCGCCAGGTGGAAAAGGAGATGGTCTACCCCGGCCAGATCAAGGTCACCGTCATAAGGGAGACGAGGGCGGTCAGCTTCGCGAAATAAGTCGGCCCAGGCGCTTGCCGGGACAGGAAACCCCCGCCCTGGCCACGCGCCCAAACGTCCGGCGGCAAGGCGTTCCCCGAGCGGGGCGGCTTGCCGTTTTGGCGTTTAAGGCCCCCGGGCGGGTGGGGGCCGGCCCCTACCCGCCTGGGGGCCATGTGGCGGTCGGTTCATGGGACTGTGCGATATATAAGCGCTTACTTTTGACCGATGGATTATAGATGGCAGGTTATCGTGGCCTGGTATCGGGCATTGTAAAGATTTTTGCGGCAAACACGGCGAAAAAAATTATTCAGTGGCAAAAGCCTCCCGCTTAACCCCCCGGTTTAGTCAATCGCTTCCTTGACTGAGTCAAAATCCGCCTAACGGGGATTACGGCTCTAGGTTCATTCCCGTGTTATCGCTTCAATATGCTTAACGTCCCTTTGGATGTACATACCGATGGGGTCGAAACGTTCCTCGGTCGCCCCTTCACGTTTCCCCGACACGCTTGTTATTTTTTGTTGCTCTTTTTTTTCACGTTTGCTAAGATTACTTCTTGATATAATGTTGTACACAGGTCAAAAAGTATAGAATCATCATAACTAGGTTTTTACTCTACCCTTCTAAGTTTTAGTTCTAGCTTAGAATTCTTTAACGAAAACCGATGTTTTTATGCCTTGGGCCTTTTTCTGTGGTTGTAAAAACAGGCTAATGCGTAATCGAGACCGCCTAATTTAGATATTTCTGCCCGTTTTTTTAACCAAACTAAAAAGTCTTTACGCCACTTACGGAGGCGCTAAGAAAACCTTTCCCCAAGGGCGAGTAAGGTTCCGTATGATTGTTAAATTCTGGGGCGTTAGGGGCTCGATCCCTACCCCGCCAACCCCGAACTCGCTTAAAGAAAGACTCAAGGCCGCTATATTGGTGGCCTTAGAGAGGAAGCCGGATCCGTCCAAGCTCAATTCCTTTCTTGACAGCCTGCCGGACAGGTTGGTCTCCACGATCGGCGGCAACACGCCCTGTCTGGAGGTCAGGGAGGGGAACGACATTATCATCATCGACGCGGGCACCGGCATAAACGCCCTGGGCCGCCAGCTGAACGACGAAAGCTTCGAGCCGGACGCCGAGAGGCTCAGGTATCTGGTCGAGACCCGATACCACGACATTGACTTCTCGCGGTTCTCCGAGACCGAAAAAACCTTACGCCTCATCCTGCTGATGACCCACACCCATTGGGATCACATCCAGGGCTTTCCCTTCTTCGCCCCCCTCTACAATCGCGGCACCGTCCTTGACGTCTACGGCCAGGACGCCAAGCAAATCCAGGAGGCCCTGGCCCTCCAGCAATCGGACCCGAAACTCTTCCCGGTCAACCTGGTGCAGGCCGAGGCCAAAATCTCTTTCCATGATTTCCCGCCCGCGGGCCTGACCCTGGGGCCCTTCAGGATCGAGTCCATGCCCTTGCCCCATCCCGGCGGCTCGCTGGCCTTCAAGATTACCTGCAAGGGCAAGATCATGGTTTTCGCCACCGACTACGAGTTCGTCGGGACCCAGCCCGGCTCCGAGGACTCCGAGGCCGACCTGGCCCGGTTCATACGCATGGCCGACGTGTTCATCAGCGACACCCAGTACACGTTCCTGGAGAGCATGACCAAGGAGGGCTGGGGCCACTCCAGCCCCCTTAAGGTCGCCGAGATGGCCCTCCACGCCGGGGTCAAGAAATTCTTCCTCTTCCACCACGATCCCTTCTACGGCGACGAGAAGCTTTACGACATACTGGAAAGGACCCAGGCCTACACCAACCTCCTCAGGGGCGATCACTCCATGGCCATCGATCTGGCCATAGAGGGCCGGGAAGTGGAGGTCTGAGGCCGCCCATCGGGCATGGCCTTAAAATCATGGCCATGGGGTGAGACGGAACCGTCCATCGATTCTTCATTTTGTATCATGTTTAAAGATGCATAGTGCGTTTATATAATTATATCATAAGCACCCGTTTATTTTCATATAAACGGGAAAATTATTTACCTAATTCATAATTAAAGAGGTTTTTATTTTGAAAAAATTATTATTTATCGCATTAATAATTTTTTTCGCTGGCCAAGGCTTGGCTTTGGCCCAATACTCTATCGACCAAAAAAAATATACCTCCGACGATTATGATTATAACCAGCCAACCAGCGCCGACGACGAGGAAGAAGGCGGGGTTGACGGCTTTTCGTCTTTCCTTTACGACGATGGGGAAGGTTTCCGGCTCGATAAATTAAGCCTGCCCAACGCCTACGATCCCAAACTGACCGGGGTTAAGGCCAAGGCCTTGAGTTTAAGGATCAAATCGGTTAAGTGCGACCAAACGGCCTACGTTTCCATAAATTATCCCGTTAACGTGGGCGACCCCAAGGTTGACGGGTTCATCGAGGGCCTCTATAAAAAAATGTTCGACGACGCGGCAAGGCAATCCCTGGAGACCTTGGACGATCTTTTGGGCGACTCCGATTCCTGTCCCCAAACAATGGTTGACACGATTATTTTCCAGTCCTCGTTCAAAATACTTTCCATCAATAAAAATATCGTATCCATAATCTCTCTAATTAATATCAGCAGTGGTTATTTCCATCCGATTAATGGGACCAGAACTTTTAACATAGATACCAGCGGGCCAAAATTACTGACGTTGAAAGATATCTTTCCTGACCTCAATGCCAGCCTCCGGCGGTTGTGGCCATACCTCGCCAACGCCTATTGCGCGATGAGGGAAGGCGGCGGAACCCTTCCCAAATTTTACGGCGAGGCCAAATGCGAGCCTGGCGGTTACGGCCAGTCCTCGCCCCTGCCAAAGGGTTGGGCCGGGGCCGGCGCGGATTTCCAAAACCTGGGCGGGATCGTCAACCTCACCCCCGAGGGCCTCCGAATCGAGCTTGGCGCCTACGACTCCTGGGGCTACTCAACGGGCCCGGCCTCGGTTTTCATCCCCAAAAAGGAGGCCCTCGACATGGGAGCCTCCCCCTCCATGTGGTAGCCAAACACCCAAGGGCGCCCCGGCCGGGGCGCCCTTTTCCTTGCGACCGAAAAAAATAAATAAGCGCGTTCGCCCCTTCGGGCGGGGGGCCCCCGTGGGGCCGGCCTCGGGGACCAACTCTACCGGGAAGGGGGCGGGGGCCATTTTTGCCCTGAAAATGGGCCGTTTCCGGGTGGGGGTGGGGTCAGGCATGGGGCCGTGGCCAGGGGTTAATCGGCCATGCCTGTTGCATAAAGCTCGCTAAATGTGATATTAGATCTGAGCCCGTCTAATTACGGGCGAGCTTACCCCGAAAGGTGCCCTTGGTCGGGCTTTTTCGGGTACCGTAACGGTGTGTCTGGGAAATCGTATGTCAAAAAACCTGTTAATCGTCGAGTCGCCTGCCAAGGCCAAAACCATCGGAAAATACCTGGGCCCGGACTTTGAGGTCGTGGCCTCGGTGGGCCATATCAAGGATCTGCCCCGCAAGCGCCTGGGCGTGGACATAGAGAACGATTTCACGCCCGAGTACGAGCCCATCGAGGGAAAACAGAAGGTCATAACCGAGCTGAAGAAGGCGGCCAAGGGCAAGGACGTGGTGTTTCTGGGCCCGGACCCCGACAGGGAGGGCGAGGCCATAGCCTGGCACATAGCCGATAGCCTGGGCCTCGAAAAGCACAACTTCAAGAGGGTTTTGTTCCACGAGCTGACCCCGCAGGCCATCAAGGCGGCCATTAACTCGCCAGGGGCCCTGTCGCGGAACCGTTTCGACTCCCAGCAAACGCGCCGGATACTGGACCGCCTGGTCGGTTACCTCATCTCCCCGATACTTTGGGACAAATTAAAGCGCGGGCTCTCGGCCGGGAGGGTCCAGTCGGTGGCCCTGAGGATTCTGGTCGAGCGGGAGAGGGCCATCCAGGCTTTCGTGGCCGAGGAGTACTGGTCGGTCACAGGGCATTTCGAGAGCGAGGGGTTGCCCTTCGAGGCCCAGCTCCATTCGTTCGGCGAGGGGAAGATAGAGCCGAAAAATGCCGGGGAGGCCGACGTGGTCGTGAAAGCCGTGACCGGTCAGGAGTTCACGGTCCAGGACGTCACGGCCAAGGATCGCAAGCGCTCCCCCTACCCGCCTTTCACCACCTCGACGCTTCAGCAAGCCGCCTACCACCGCCTGAGGCTGGATCCGGCCAGGACCATGAAAATAGCCCAGGAGCTTTACGAGGGGGTCGATCTGCCCTCGGGCTCGGTGGGCCTTATCACTTACATGCGAACGGATTCGGTGAGGATCAGCCCCCAGGCCGGGGCGGAGGCCATGGACTACGTCAAGGGCAAGTTCGGCCCCGATTACGCCCCCTCCAGCCCCAACCACTATCGGAACAAAAAAGGCGCCCAGGACGCCCACGAGGCCGTGAGGCCGACCTCGGTCTCAAGGACGCCGGAGAGCCTCAGGGGTAAGATTAGCCCCCATCTGTGGGATCTCTACGATCTAATTTGGCGACGTTTCGTGGCTTCCCAGATGACCCCGGCCGTTTTCAAGCAAACCACGGCCAACCTCGGGGCCAAGGGCTACGTCTTTCGGGCCACGGGCTCGGTTATCACCTTTAACGGGTACTTGGCCCTCTATGGCCCGGACAAGGAGGAGGACAAGCGGATCCTGCCGCCCCTGACCCAGGGGCAGACCCTCCTGCCGTCGGGGATCGTCCCCAAGCAGCACTTCACCCAGCCGCCGGCCCGCTTCAACGAGGCCACCCTGGTCAAGGAACTCGAGGAGAGGGGCATAGGCAGGCCCTCGACCTACGCGGCCATCATCTCGGTCCTAAGGGACAAGGAATACGTGGAGGGGCGCAAGGGCCAGCTTAAGCCGTCCGAGATGGGCATGGTGGTGAACGATCTGTTGGTCGACTGTTTCCCGAAGATCATGGACGTGGCCTTCACGGCCGACCTGGAGGAGGACCTGGACGAGATCGAGGACGGGAACGCCCCCCACATCGAGGTCCTGAAAAAGCTCTACTCAGCCCTGGCCGACAACCTGTCCACGGCCAAGGCCAACATGCCCAATGTCAAGATCGCCGGCATCCCCGTGGACGTCCCCTGCCCCTCGTGCCACGAGGCCGGGCAGATGTCCATACGGTATGGCAGGAACGGCTTTTATCTCTCCTGCGGCAACTGCGGCCAGACCACGGATTTCTTGCGGGACGATAAGGGCGTGCCCCAGCCGGTCGCCCCGGTCTCGCTCAGCGAGGAGGTTTTTTGCGAGAAATGCGGGAAACCCATGGTCGTGAAAAAAGGCCGTTTCGGCTCCTTCCTGGCCTGCAGCGGCTACCCCGAGTGCCGCAACACCAAGCCCCTGACCACCGACGAGAACGGGGAAACCAAGGTCTCCGACGAGACCCCGCCGGACCTGCCCCAGGGCCTTGACCCCG
Organism: Deltaproteobacteria bacterium; assembly: GCA_031278635.1. Taxonomy (GTDB): domain Bacteria; phylum Desulfobacterota; class Desulfarculia; order Adiutricales; family Adiutricaceae; genus JAIRNQ01. The sequence goes on from JAITKA010000062.1 coordinate 41,237, forward strand.
TCTGCCCCAACTGCGGCCAACTTCTGCTGGTCAAGAAAACCAAGCGGGGCACCTGGTTCATCGCCTGCTCGGGCTACCCCAAGTGCACCTACGCCCTGTCGATGCCCACGGGCCTGGACTGCCCGAGGCAGGACTGCCAGGGCTCGATCCTGGAAAAGTTTTCCAGGCGGGGCCCCTTTTACGGCTGCTCCGAGTACCCCGGCTGCCGGGTCATCCTCCGTGGGACCCCCCTGAAAGAGCCTTGCCCGGAATGCGACAGTCCCTACCTAGTCGAGTCCAACCAAGTAGCCACCAAAGGCCAAAAACTCTGCCCCAACCCGGCCTGCCCCACCAACGCGCACGTCGAGGGGGGCAAGACCCCCCCGGCCTGGTACGAGGGCAAGGACTACGCCAAGTCCTCGTCCGCCAGGGCGGCCAAAACGGGCAAAACGGGCGCCAAAACGACCACCAGGGCGACCAAAACCACCAAAACGGCCGGCAAAACGACCACCAGGGCGACCAAAACCCCAAAAACGGCCGGCAAAACGACCACCAGGGCGGCCAAAACGGCCACCAAAACGGCCACCAAAACGGCCGGCGCGACGACCAAGACCAGGGCGAAAAAAACCGCCGCCCCGAAAGCCGAGTAGGGCGGCGGGGGCCTTACCCGCCAGAACGACCTCCTCCCCCCAATCCCCCGTTAGCCAAGCCGATGGGCGTTACCCGGCGCGTTTCGCCGCAAGGGGCCCGGGAATCCGGGTCGCGCAGGGAACGTTGGCCTGGCAGAGACCGCAGCCGTAAGCCCCCTCCAGGTCCGGGAACCTCCCGTTGATTATAGGCGTCGTGGAGTTAAGGAAACCGCCGCACAGGGTTTTGTCGTGGCCGGCCTCGCTCAGGGCCCCCACCGGGCAGCGGGGCAGGCATTTCTTGCAGCCGCCCTTGGCGAAGTAAAGGCAATACTCGTAGGGCTCAGTGTAAGGCCTGGGGCTGGGGCGGAACCTCCGGTTGACGATCACCGTGCCCAGGCGGTGGGCCTTGCCGACCTTGGTTATCAGGGCGTCGCAGAGGCCGAAGGTGCCCTGGCCGGCGGCGAAGGCGGCATGGCGATGGGACCAGGTCGAGGCGATCTGGAAGCGGGGATGGGGATAGGTGGCGAAGTCGGCCAGGTGGTCCGGGACCATGGCCATGTACCCAAGGGCGTTCAGGTAACCGGCCAGGTGGTCGCAAAGCTCCCCCACGATTAGATCGTGGAAGAAACGGCTCCTGATCCAGCGCTCCGAGGGAAAGCCCACGGCGGCCTTGTGATCGGCCATGGTCCGGTCCGTCTGCGGGCAGACGATGACCACGACCGACAGATCGCGGGCCTGGGCCCCCGAGTCGGGGAAGGCCTTGGCGAAGGCCTCCAGGGGCCGCCAGTGCCTCTCCCCGGCGACCTGGGTTATGGAGTCCCAGTAGCCGTCGTCGCCCGCGGCCACCCCCAGGAAAGGGATGCCGTAGGCCCTCTCGGGCATGTCGGGCGAGCGGTTGGAGTTGGCGGGCCCGTCCATGAAAGAGACGGCTTCCCGCCCCAAAAGCGAAAGGGCCTCATCGCTCCCTATGGGATCTCGTATCATCGTGGCATGGGGCATGGGGGCCGCCTTGGGAAAAGCTTTGGGCGCCCCGGGAAATCACGATCCGTCCGCCCGGGACGGTCTTTTGGGCATGGGCGACAAAAGTAGCCGGTTTCGCTATTTTTGGGGATTTCCGCGGTCCCGTGGATTATAGCACATTTCGCCGGCCCCTTAGGGCCGGTGGCGGGGTAAGGGCGGTCGCCCGGTCACCCTTGGCTCTGGACTTTAAAAATGACAGCGCGTATAATCTTTACTCACGCCATGGCCGCGCCGCGGCGCGGGCTTGGCCTTCGGGATTAACCGTAATGAGATTAATCGGGCGTAAGGTTGGCTCAATTGGCTGGTAAACATTAACCGTTGTTTGATTTATCGCTTAAAGGTTAACGAACGCTTTTAGATGACCGTTTAGGATATCCCAAAGGGAGCGGATTTATAATATAAACGTTTTGACATGAAAACATTTTTCCTTAATACGCTAAAACTGGCGTTCGAAGCCTGGATGATACAGCTAAAGCTTATCGTCCCGGCTTTAATCATAGTCCGTTTTCTGATGTGGTTCAACCTTCTTGGCTACTTCTCGTTGCCCTTTGAACCAATCATGACCGTCATCGGCCTACCCAAAGAGATGGCCCTGGTCTGGGTCTCGGCCATGCTGACCAATAACTACACGGCCCTGATCGTCTACCTCAACGTGCTGCCGTTGGCCGGGCCCATGACGGTCTGCCAGGCGACGGTCCTTGGGACCATCATCCTCATAGCCCATAACCTCCCCGTGGAAAGCGGGGTCTGCCGGGGGGCCGGGGTCTCGCCCCTGAGGGTGACCATCATCAGGATACTTTCGGCCATCCTGTTCGGGTTTTTGGCCTTCCGGCTCTGCGCCCTCCTGGATCTGGGCCAGGGCGAGGCCCAGCTCCTCGTGGCTTTCACCGCCGACCCGGTGCCGCCCTGGGGGGTTTGGCTGCTGGGCTCGGTCAAGTCCATGCTGGCCATTTTCATAATCGTCTGGGTTTTATTGCTCATGATGGCCGGGATGCGCAAGGTGGGCCTGATAAAGCTCATCACCCTGGCCCTTAGCCCCATAATGCGCCTCTCCGGCGTGGGCCCGAAGGCCACCATGATCACCGTTTTCGGCATGATCCTGGGCCTCGGCTACGGGGGCGGGCTTATCATAGCCGAAAGCAGGACCGGAAACGTCCCCAAGGAGGACATTTACGGCTCCATCATATTGATGGCCATCTGTCACTCGCTGTTGGAGGACACCGCCATCCTGGCCTCCATCGGCGGCAGCCTGTGGGGCCTTTTGGTGGGGCGCCTGATATTCGCCGTCGCCCTGGCCGGCCTGATCATCCGGCTGGCCAAGCGGCCCTCGGCCAAGCCCATACTGATCGGCAGGAAATATTACGCCTAAACCTTAACCCCGCCCGGCCGGGGCTAAGGCGGGGCCGAGGACTAGAGTGGAAACCCCCGAGAAAACCCGAAACCTATTCATCGTGACCTACGGCTGCCAGATGAACGTCTACGACTCGGGGCGCCTGGGCTCGCTGATGAGGCAAAGGGGCTGGGCCATGGCCGAGAGCCAGGAATCGGCCGATTTCATTTTCGTCAACACCTGCTCCATCCGGGAGAAGGCGGCCCGGAGGGTAATCGGCCACCTCAAAAGGCTCCGGGCCCTGAAAAAGAAAAACCCGGGCCTGATCCTGGGCGTGGGCGGCTGCGTGGCCGAGCAGGAGGGGCGCAGGCTAATCGACGAGGTGCCCTGGCTGAACCTGGTCGTGGGTCCCGGCCGCCTGGGCGAGATCCCCGCCGCGGCCGAGGCCCTGGCCGCCGGCGGCCCGCCGGTGGTCCTGTCGGGCCAGGGCCCCGGCTTCCCTGAGATACCCCTGGCAGGGGCCGGGCCCGCCCCGGTCAGCTCGTTTTTGACCATCATGAGCGGGTGCGACAATTACTGCGCCTACTGCGTGGTCCCTTACCTCCGGGGGCCCGAGTCCTCGAGGCCCAAAGGCGAGATCCTGGCCGAGGCCCGGGACCTGGTGAGCCGGGGGAGCATGGAAATCACCCTCCTGGGACAAAACGTCAATTCCTACGGGCGGCCCGGGCACCGCGGGGGCGAGGATTTCGTCGACCTTTTAACCGAGGTCTCCCGGATTCCCGGCCTGAGGCGCCTCAGGTTCACCACCTCCCACCCCAAGGATTTTCCCCAGGCCCTGGTGGATCTCTTCGGCCGGCTGCCGAACCTCTGCGAGCATCTCCACCTGCCGCTCCAGGCCGGTTCCGACCGGGTCCTCGCGGCCATGGGCCGGCGCTACGGTTGGGAGCGCTACCTGGGCCTGGTGGCCGCCCTCCGGGAGGCCTGCCCCGGCCTTGCCCTCTCGACCGATGTCATCGTCGGCTTCCCCGGGGAGACCGAGGCCGAGTACCTGGAGACCGTCTCGGCCCTGCGAACGGTCCGTTTCGATTCCATCTTTTCCTTCAAGTACAGCGACCGGCCGATGACGGCGGCCAACTCGCTTCCCGGCAAGGTGCCCGAGGAGGAAAAACAGAGGCGTTTGGCCCACCTGCAGGCCATCCAGAAAACCATTACCCTGGAAAGGCACCAGGCCCTCGTCGGCAAGACCGTGGAGGCGTTGGTCGAGGGCTTCGGGCGCCACCCCGGCCAGCTCACCGGCAGGGCCAGGGACCTCAAGGTCATAAATTTCGACGGCCCGGCCCGGCTGCTGGGCTCCCTGGCCATGGTCACCGTCACGGAGGCCTGGCCGGTCAGCCTGATCGGCCGGCTGGCCTAAACGGCCCGGGACGCGCCCTGGCCGTTTAGGCCCCGGCGACCATTATTTAGGAGCTTTCATGATAGAGCGGTACCAACGCCCGGCCATGGCCTCCATCTGGAGCCTAAACGGCCAATACGAGTCCTGGCTGGAGGTGGAACTGGCCGTCGTGAGGACCCAGGCCGAGATGGGGCTGATCCCCCGGGCCGAGGCCGACGAGATAATCGGGAAGGCCGCCTTCGACCCCGCCCGGATCGCCGAGATCGAGGCCCAGGTCAAGCATGACGTGGTCGCCTTCGTCACCGACGTGGAGGAGCGCGTGGGCCCGGCGGCCCGCTTTTTCCATTACGGGCTGACCTCCTCGGACGTCCTGGACACCTCCCTGGCCCTGAGGCTGGGCCGGGCCTCGGCCATAATCCGCGAGGATCTGTCCGCGCTCATCGCGGCCCTCTCGGCCCGGGCCCTGGAGCACCGCGACACCCCCGTCATCGGGCGCAGCCACGGCATCCACGCCGAGCCCACCACCTTCGGCCTGAAGCTGGCCGGTTTCGTGGCCGAGTTCAAAAGGAACCTCCGCCGCTTTGAGGCGGCCGCGGACGACGTGGCCGTGGGCCAGATCTCCGGGCCCGTGGGCAACTACAGCTCGGCCTCCCTCTCCCCGGGACTGGAGGCCCGGGCCCTCGCGAGCCTCGGCCTCAGGCCCACGCCCATCAGCAGCCAGGTCATCCCCAGGGACATCCACGCCCACTACTTCCAGGCCCTGGCCCTGATCGCCACCTCGGCCGAGCGCCTGGCCGTGGAGATACGGCTTCTGGCCCGGACGGAGGTGGGCGAGGTGGAAGAGGCCTTCGGCAAGGGCCAGAAGGGCTCCTCGGCCATGCCCCACAAGAAAAACCCCGTCCTCTCGGAAAACCTGACCGGCCTGGCCAGGGTCGTGCGGGGACTGGCCCAGGCGGCCATGGACGACGTGGTCCTGTGGCATGAGCGCGACATAAGCCACTCGTCGGTGGAACGGCTGATAGCCCCGGACGCGACCGTTTTGGTGGATTTCATGCTGAGCCGCCTGACGGGCCTGGTCTCCGGCCTGGTCGTGAAGCCGGAAAGGATGCTCAAGAACCTTAACCTGACGGGCGGGCTTTACAACTCCCAGGAGATCCTCCTGGCCCTTTGCCGCTCGGGCCTCTCGAGGGTGGAGGCCTACGCCCTGGTCCAGTCCAAGGCCATGGCCGCCGCCTCGGGCCAGGGGGATTTCAAGGCCCTCCTCATGGCCGACCCCCAGATAGCCGATCGCCTGAAGCCGGGGGAACTGGAGTCGATATTCGGCCCCCACCGCTTCGGCCGCCACGCGGCCGGGATATTCAAGCGAATCGGCCTAACGTGACGGGCCGCGCCCCCCGCCCCCAAGGCGCCCAATGGGGGGCCCGCGCCCGTTTTAACCCGACCAAAGGTGTCGCTCATAGATGACCCACAACCAACCGCCGCGGTCAGGCGATCCCGGCCGGGCCGGTAACCCCGGCCAGGACCCCGAAAACGGCCCCTCCAGCGGGCTCGCCCACCCAGGGACCGACTTGCCCAAAGGCCCCAACCACGTGGCCATAATCATGGACGGCAACGGCCGGTGGGCCAAGGCCAGGGGCCTGAGCCGCTCCGAGGGCCACAAGGCCGGGGCCGAGCCCGTCAGGGGCGTCCTAAGGGCCGCCCATCGGCAGGGCGTCCGCTTCCTGACCCTCTACACCTTCTCCACCGAGAACTGGTTCCGCTCCAAGGAGGAGATCGACAACCTTTTCGGGCTCCTGGTCAGCTACATCGACTCCGAGACCATGGAGCTCCTCTCCTCCGGGGTTCGCCTGAGGGCCATGGGCGACCTTGACAGGCTGCCCGGCGAGGCCCGCCAGGCCCTGGCCGAGGCCGAGAGGCTGACCCTCGGCAACTCGGACCTGACCCTGACCCTGGCCCTCTCCTACGGGAGCCGGGCCGAGCTGGTCCGCGCCGCCCAAAGGCTGGCCATCCTGGCCAAAAACGGCCAACTCGACCCCGACTCGATAGACGAGGGCTCGATGGCCCGAAACCTGTGGTCATGGGATCTCCCCGACCCGGATCTCCTGATCCGGACCGGCGGCGACAAAAGGATCTCGAACTTCCTCCTCTGGCAGCTGGCCTACTCGGAGCTCTATTTCACCGAGACCCTTTGGCCCGATTTCGGCGAGAGCGACTTCCTGGCCGCCCTCTGCGATTTTCACGGCCGCCAGCGGCGCTACGGCAGGGCGGACTGAACCGCCCCGCCGCCCCGCTCGCGGGGGACATCGTAAGATAG
>JAITKA010000075.1 GCA_031278635.1 Deltaproteobacteria bacterium
CCCGGTTTGGGTTATAATCGGGGAGAAATTTCACCGGGGACGGCGGGGGGCTCCCGCTAGGTTCCTTCGGATCGTTGGGGGTAACGGCTGGGCCAGTGGCGGTGGTAACGGTAATCGGCGGCGGCCTTGCGGGCTGCGAGGCGGCCCTGAGGGTTGCGGCCAACGGGGTTTCGGTCAGGCTGTTCGAGATGAAGCCGGGGAGTTTTTCGCCGGCCCACCGGGACGGGAATCTGGCCGAGCTGGTCTGCTCCAACTCCTTTCGCTCGGATGAGGCCAGCAGCGCCGTGGGGCTCCTTAAGGCCGAGATGAGAAGGCTTGGCTCGGCGACCATGGCGGCGGCCGAGAGGACCAGGGTCCCGGCCGGCGGGGCCCTGGCCGTCAACAGGGAGGATTTCGCCCGCCTGATGACGGAAACGGTTTTGGCCGACCCGCTCGTGGAGCTGGTGAGGGAAAAGGCCGAGAGGCCATTCGACCCGGGGCTGGCCGAGGGGGGGCCGGTCATCGTGGCCACGGGGCCGTTGGCCGGGCCGGAGACGACCGAGGCCCTTTCGGGGCTGGCCGGGAGGGAAAACCTCCATTTTTACGACGCCTTGGCCCCCATAGTGACCAGGGACTCCCTGGACATGGGGAAGCTTTTCGCCGCCAACCGTTACGACGAGGGGCCCGGGGGAGATTATTTAAACTGCCCCCTGAGCCAGGGGGAGTTCGAGGCCTTTCTGGCCGCCCTGTTGGAGGCCGACCGGGTCAGGCCCAGGCCCTTCGAGAGCGAGAGGTATTTCGAGGGCTGCCTGCCCATCGAGGTCATGGCCGGGCGGGGGCCGAGGACCCTGACCTTCGGGCCCATGAAACCGGTCGGGCTGACCGACCCCAGGACGGGCCGGCGCCCGGCGGCGGTGGTCCAGCTGCGGCCCGAGAACGCCGCCGGCACCCACTACAATTTGGTTGGCTTCCAGACCAGGCTGACCGTCGGGGCCCAGGAAAGGGTCCTAAGGCTCATCCCGGCCCTGAGGGGGGCGAAATTCGCCCGTTACGGGGCCATCCACAGAAACTCCTACGTGGACGCCCCCAGGGTTCTGGACCCGTTCCAGAGGCTCTTGGCCAAGCCGGGATTTTTTTTGGCCGGGCAGATCAGCGGGGTGGAGGGCTACGTCGAGTCGGCCGCCCAGGGGCTTTGGGCCGGGGAGAACGCGGCCAGGCTGGCCCGTGGGCTGGAACCGGTCCTCCCGCCCAGGGCCACGGCCCTGGGCTCGCTCCTGGCCTACCTGGGCCCGGGTAACGAAGCCAGGGATTTTTGCCCCTCGAACGTGAATTTCGGCCTCTTCCCGCCGCCCCCGCCGGGGACGAGAAAGCGCGAGTGGCCGACGGGGCGAATTAAAATCGCCCAGGATTGCTGGGGGCCTTTTCTGAGGGAAATCGCTTATGCCGAAACGAACCGATAGACGCCCGGGGGCCCTTTCGGGCCTCGCCGCCCTGGCCCCGCTTTTGGCCGCCCTAGCCCTTTTGGCCGCAGGCTGCGCGAGGCAGCCGGCATTGTCGCTGGCCCAGGTCGAGCTGGGCGAGTTCTCCGGCCAGGGAGCGGCGGAGCTGAGAGGCGCCCTGGCCGCCCTCACGCCCGCTGGCGGCCGGGGCGAGCGGAGGCTGGTCCTCTCCGGGGCCACTAAATTCGATTACTCCAGTAGGGATGGCAGCGAGACGGTCACCGTGTCCGACCGCTACGATTCCAGGTGGCCGGAGGGCCTGGCCGGCTGGGACGAGGTCCCCAAAAAAGATCCCAGGTACAAGACCTCCCAGTACCCGGCCACCATGACCGAGGCCAGCCTTTCGGTCGACTGGTCGCTGACCGACTCGCGGGGCGGGGGCGTGGTCGCCTCCGGGACGACCGCGTCCAGCTTCAGCCGCAGTTACGGGGGTTTCATGGAAAGCCAGGGCCGGGACGGGGAGGGCCCGCCCGACCGGGAAGGGGCCCTGGGCCTTTTGTCCAAATCATTGGCCGCGCGCCTGGCCCAGCAGATAGGCCCGGACTACGGCCCGGCTTACCTGGCCTCCGGGAAGGACGCCATGTCCAGGCGGGCTTCCTCCCTGGCCGGGACCGGCGACTGGGACGGGGCGGCGGCCGTCTGGCTGGAGATCCTTGGCCTGAACCCCGAGCACGGCCCATCCCTCTATAACCTTGGCCTTTACCACGAGCGGAGGGGCGACCTCGACAAGGCCTTCGCCTACTACAGGCTGGCCTTCCTAAGCTCGCAGATCCGTCCCTATCGCCTGGCCCTGACCAGGATTTCGGACACGCTGGAAAAACTCGGCCGCCTGCCCCAGGCCGCGCCGCCGAGGCCTTTTTAACCGACCGCGCGGTAGGCGGCCCGCCGCCCGCGTGGATTTTTTACCGCCCGCGTCCCCTCGCGGGCGTCGTTTTGGGGGTTTGACCGGATGGAAGGGAATTTCGCCGAAACCGTGGCCAGGGAGCTTGGACTGGCCCTGACCCAGGTCGCGAGGACGGCCGAATTACTGGAACAGGGCGGGACGGTGCCTTTCATCGCCCGCTACCGGAAGGAAATGACCGGCGATCTCGACGAGGTCCAGATCATAGCCGTGCGCGACAGGCTAAAGGCCCTGGGCGAGCTCAGCGACCGCCTGGGGGCCATGCTCGCCTCCCTGACCGAGCGGGGGCTCCTGACGGGGGAACTCGAGGAAAAGCTGCGGGCGGCCGAGACCATGGCCAAACTCGAGGACGCCTACCTCCCCTTCCGGCCCAAGAGAAAAACCAGGGCCATGGCCGCGAGGGAAAAAGGCCTGGAGCCCCTGGCCCTGGAGCTCATGGGCCAGGCGCCGGGTCTGGACCCGGTGGCCGCCGCCGGGGCGGCCATGGCCAGCGGGGCCCAGGCCGACTCCCCGGAGGCGGCCCTGGCCCTGGCCAGGGACATCATCGCCGAGCTGATCTCCGAGGACGGGACGGCCCGGGCCAGGCTGAGGGAGCTCTTCGCCTCCGGGGCCACGATCTCCAGCCGGGTCAAGGCCGGCCAGGAGGCGCCCGCCCAAAAGTTCAGGGATTATTTCGACCACTCGGAAAGGGTGGCCACAATCCCCTCCCACCGCTACCTGGCCATCATGAGGGCCGAGGCCTCGGGTTTCGTCATCGTCCAGGTCCAGCCCGACCCCGAGGAGGCCCTGGCCGCCATCAGGGACCTTTTCGTGAAAAATGACGGCCCGGCGGCGGCGGAGGTGGAAAAGGCCCTGACAGACTCTTACAAACGCCTACTGTGCCCCTCCATGGAGACCGAGACCCGCCTCGCGGCCAAAAAGAAGGCCGATCTCGAGGCCATAGGTTATTTCTCCAAAAACCTCCGGGAACTTTTGATGGCCCCGCCCCTGAGCGGCCTAAACGTCCTGGCCATCGATCCCGGCTTCAGGACCGGCTGCAAGATGGTCGCCCTCTCCGCCGACGGGAGCCTCCTCGATTACGCGACCATCCAGCCGCACGCCTCCGAGGGCGAGCGCCTGAGGGCCGGGAAATCGATCCTGGGTTTTCTGCGGAAACATTCCATCGGTGTCGTGGCCATCGGCAACGGGACCGCGGGGCGGGAGACCTACAAGTTCATAAAAAGCCTCCAGGGCTCGCTCCCCGGCTTCCCCGAGGGCCTCCCCACGGTCATGGCCAGCGAGAGCGGGGCCTCGGTCTACTCGGCCTCGGAGGTGGCCAGGGAGGAGTTCCCGGATCTCGACCTGACGGTCCGGGGGGCCATTTCCATCGGCCGGAGGCTGATAGACCCCCTGGCCGAGCTGGTCAAGATCGATCCCAAGTCCATAGGCGTGGGCCAGTACCAGCACGACGTGGACCAAAGCGCCCTCAAAAACGGCCTGGACGACACCGTGGTGAGCTGCGTCAACAGCGTCGGGGTGGAGGTGAACACGGCCTCGGAAAAGCTCCTCGGCTACGTCTCCGGCCTGGGCCCGTCGCTGGCCAGAAACGTGGTCAAATACCGCAACGAGTCCGGCCCCTTCAAAAACCGCTTCGAGCTCCTGAAGGTCCCCCGCCTGGGAGCCAAGGCCTTCGAGCTCTGCGCCGGCTTCCTTAGGCTGGCCTCGGGCGACAACCCCCTCGACCGGAGCGCCGTCCACCCCGAGTCATACGGGGTGGTCGAGAAAATGGCCTCGGATCTGGGCGTCCCGGTCCTCAAGCTCATCGGGGAGCCCAAACTGCGCCAAAAAATCAAGCCGGTCGATTACGTGACCGAGAAGGTGGGCCTCCCGACCGTGAACGACATCCTCGCCGAGCTGGAAAAACCCGGCCGCGACCCCCGCGGGCCATGGGACCCCTACGAGTACGCCGAGGGGGTCAACGGCATCGAGGACCTGACCCCCGGCCAAGCCCTCACCGGCGTGGTCACAAACCTGACCGCCTTCGGGGCTTTCGTCGACGTGGGCGTCCACGTGGACGGCCTGGTCCACGTGAGCCAGATCACCGACGGCTATGTCAAAAACGTCTCCGATTTCGTGCGGGTGGGCCAGAAGGTGGCCGTGTGGGTCCTGAAGGTCGAGCCCGAGCTGAGCCGGGTCTCTCTGACCATGGTCGATCCGGCCAAAAAGAACAAACAGGCCGAAAAAAAGCCCCAGAATCCCCCAAGGCT
>JAITKA010000173.1 GCA_031278635.1 Deltaproteobacteria bacterium
TAAACTATGGAAAAGACAAAATTAATGGCTCTGTAAAAAGAACCGCAAATGAATCTAGAATACATTATAAACATGATCAGTCAAAAAGTCAAGGCCTTTTATAAAATTTTTTTTCTATAGGAAAATATTCATAAGTATCTGATTATTAAGGGTTATTCTATAAATCGAATAGAGTTCAAAGATTTTTTTTCGAAATTTCCCGAAACTAAAAATCAGATTAAGGCTTGTATTAGAAATTATATAATTCCATTATTTGATTCTCAATTATATTAACAAAGAATAAATCAGGTAAAAAAACTCTTTGGAAAATTTAGGAAGGCCAAAATTAGATAAAACTTATTAAGCAATAAAAAATTCAAAACTTAACAATAAGAATTTAGTTATGATATAAAATTATGAAAAGCTACTTTCCAGTTAAGAGACTTAAAAAAACTTTTTTTTGGGCCTAGGGCTTGGAGAATCAATTTTTAATTAGGTTTTTGAGTAAAAATTCAAGGTTAAGTGAGTATCCTTAAATAGTCATTAGTCAATAAACCATTTTTGTAGAATCAATAGAGATCATTTGTCTGTCTTTAGATTGGCCTTAATAAACTTAAAAATACAAAAAAAATAGCCCTTAAGGCTGGGCCTTAAGGGCTAAGCGAAAGATTTCTTTACCAGGTCTTGGCTTTTAGGTTAAACTAGGGCCTTTGTGGTAAGGCTGGCCAAATTTTATTGAATCAAGGCCTTAGGCTAGAATTAGGCTGGGGTTTGGCTGGCCCGGTCCAAACCTCGTCAAAAAAGGCTGGTCAAAAAAAAGGCCAATAGCTTTGACCAGTCAAAGCCTTGACCTTTGGGCTTAGACGTAAAGGTCAAGATATTGACCTTTGCCCTGGGCCTTGATTCTGGGGCTCTTGGGCCGCTTGGGCTCGGCTTCGGGCTGGTTTTCTCTCATTTTCTCAAGGAACTGGCCTAGCATCTCTTCGCGCCAGGCGGCCCGTTTGGCCGGGGATTGGCTAGTTTTGGGGCTTAGGGCCGGGTTTTGGCTATTTATGGTGGTCATGGTTTAACCTCTCGGTTGGGCCTTTTTTTTATGGGCTCCCGGGGAGCCTATGGTCAGTTATTCAAAAATGAGGCCAAAATTAATCTAAAAATATGGGCCCGAGGTTGAGTTTCTGGCCAAAATAGGTAAAAATAGTAGGGTAGGGCCTGGTCTGGTCCCGGGCCCAAGCCTTGGCTTGGGCCAGGTGGTCAAGTTTTTTTGGACCAGGCTTTTTTTTGGTTTTTGGCAATAAAGCCGGTTTGAGTTTTTTTGGTTTTTTGGCCATAAAGCCGCTTTGAGCTTTTTGTCGTTTGGGAGAATTTTGGAGGGGAGATGTTTCAAAAAGTCGCCATCGCCAATAGGGGGGCCGTGGCCGTCCGTTTAATTTCGACTTTACGGGAAATGGGTATAAAAAGCCTATTACTGTGTTCCGAGGCTGACCTGAAGTTACCTTACGTGGGCCAGGCCGATCTGGTCGAGCTTTTGGGGCCGGCCTCGCCAAAGGAGAGTTACTTAAACCAGGACAGGGTTATCGCGGCGGCCAAAAAATTAAAGGCCGAGGCCATCCACCCGGGCTGGGGCTTTCTGTCGGAGGACGCCGCCTTCGCCGAAAAGGCCGTGGCCGCCGGGCTGGTTTTCGTCGGGCCCTCGCCAAGGTTTCTGGCCATGATGGGCAACAAGGTCTCCGCCCGCCGGGAGATGGAAGGCCTGGGGCTCGGGGTCGCCCCCTCGACGGGCGAGCTTACGGGCACGGTCGAGGAAAAGGCGAGGGAGGCAGGTAAAATAGGCTTTCCCCTGATGATCAAGCCCTCGGGCGGCGGCGGGGGCATAGGCATGATCCCGGTCGACGGGCCGGAAAAGCTGGCCAAGGCCCTGGGGACGGCCGAGTCCCAAGCCATGCGCGGCTTCGGCAGTTCCGCCGTTTACGCCGAGAGGCTCATGGTCAACCCCAGGCACGTGGAGTTCCAGGTGGTGGCCGACGGCCACGGCGGGGCGAGGCATCTCTGGGAGAGGGACTGCTCGGTCCAGAGAAGGCGGCAAAAGATTCTGGAGGAGGCCGGGGCCCCGGGCCTTGCCAGGGACGGGCTCTCGGACATGGCCGGGAGGGCCGCCGGGGCCATGGCCCGGCTGGGCTACGACCATCTGGGCACCGTGGAGACGCTTTACGACAAGGACTTCGGCTTCAGCTTCCTTGAGGTCAACCCGAGGCTCCAGGTCGAGCACGCCGTGACCGAGGAGGTCACCGGGGTCGATCTGGCCGAGACGCAGCTGCGCCTGGCCGCCGGGGAGAGGGCCGACGATATCCTGTCCGGTTTCGGGATAGGCCCGGCCGGGGGCCAGGGGGCGGGCCCCAGGGGGCACGCCCTGGAGGCGAGGGTATACGCCGAGGACCCGGTCAGGTTCTTGCCGTCCCCGGGGAAGCTTAAGGTTTTCAGGCCCCCGGCCGATGGCCCGGGGCTTAGGGTCCTGACGGGTTACGCCGAGGGCTCGGAGGTAACGCCATTTTACGACCCCATGATCGCCCAGGTCATCGTGAGCGGCCCGGACAGGGCCTCGGCCATCGGGGCCATGTCGCGGGCCCTGGCCGCCTTCGAGGTGGAGGGCCTCAAGACCAACGTGCCCTTCCTTAGGCTGATGATGGGGTTCGGGCCCTACGTGGGGGGGGAATTGCACACGGGCCTGGCCGATCTGCTGGTGGGCTCCGAGGGCTACAAGGCCAGGTTGGAGGCCCTCAAATGCTAAGGGTCGATTTGCACGTCCACTCGACGGCATCCGACGGGACATATTCGCCCGCCGACCTGGTCAAGCTGGCCCGCTTCAACAACCTCGCCGCCCTGGCCCTGTGCGACCACGATACCGTCGAGGGGCTGCCGGAGTTTTTCGGGGCCGGCCGGGAGGCGGGCTACCTGGCCCTGGGCGGGCTGGAGCTTAGCCTGGACTACAGGGGCACCACCCACCTTCTGGGCCTCGGGGTCGGGGCCCGGGGGGAGCTCCCGGAGTCGCTCGAGGCCGTCAAGGGTTTCAGGCTCGAGCGCAACCGGCGGCTCCACGAGTGCCTGGCCGGGGCCGGGGTGAGGCTCAGCTGGGAGAGGCTCCTTGAGATTTCCGGCGGCGGCCAGATGGGCCGGCCGCACTTCGCCAGGGCCATGGTCGAGGCCGGCTACTGCCAGAGCCTCCCCGAGGCCTTTGACCGCTACCTGGCCAAGGGCCGCCCGACCTACGTCGACAAGGTCAGGCCGGTCCCCAAAAAGGCCCTGGCCCTCCTGAGGGGGTCGGGCTTCGCCCCGGTCCTGGCCCACCCGGTGAGCATGGGCCTCGGGGCGGACGAGTTCGTGAGGGCCATGCCCGAGTGGGTCGACTGGGGCCTGGTGGGCCTCGAGGCCTACCACCCGGACCAGGGGCCCGATTTCTCGGGATTCATCGTCGGCGTTTGCGACAGATTCGGGCTGGTGGCTACCGCCGGTTCCGATTTCCACGGGGCCAACAAAAAGACGCCCCTCTCCTGGGTAAAGGACCACAGCCCGCTGGGACTGGAAGTCGTGGGCGCCCTGACCCATGCCTTGGATAGGCGCTGAGCCCGGCCATGGCCGGCCCCGCGCCAAAGAATAAGGGCCGCCCAATCGGGGCGGCCCCATCGACGGGATGATTATGCCAGATGCGACCCCCGTACTGGGGATACACCTAAGTCCCAACCAGGCCGGCACCTCGAAGGCCCTGCTGGACCAATTCGGCAGCGGGGTGGTGGAGGCCGGGGCGGGATTCTCCACCCTATCCATAAGCGATTTCAACAACCTGAGCGGCTGCGTGGAGTGCGGCGCCTGCGGCAGGACCGGCCGGTGCCGGATAAGCGACGACATGGACGTGTTTTACGAGGGCTTCGAGACGGCCTCCAGGATCGTCGTGGCCAGCTCGCTTTTTTTCTACGACGTCCCCGCCCAGGGCAAGGCCGTCATCGACCGGAGCCAGGCCTACTGGTCCAAGCGCTACCTTCTGGGCCAAAACAAGGAGGGCCGCCCAGGGGCCAGGGGCTTTCTCCTGGCCGTGGGGGCGACCAAGGGTAAGGACCTCTTCACCCCGGTGTCCTTGTCGGTCAAGTACTTCTTCGACGCCCTGGCCTTCCCCAAGACCTTCGGGACCCTTTTCATCCGGAGCGTCGAGACCCGGGCCGATCTGACCGAGGCCCAGCTCCGGGAGGCCAAGGCGGCCGGTTTCGGCTTCGCCACCCTGGATTAACCATGGGCCCCCCTGGCCCCGGGCAGTCGGTCCGGGGCCAGGGCCAGTGCCCGGTTTTTGCCCCTACCCTGAAACCTACTCGTTGACGCTGGCCTCGATCCCCAGGCTGGCCCCGCCCCGATATGCCCTCGACCTAACTCGATAATGGCCCCAGAGCTTATCTGGCCATTTCAGGCTTGAGAATTTATCCCCTCGTTAATATTGCCCCATGTCATTTCGGGTTGCTTGCCCATTTCTCCCAATAGCTTTAAATTAACAAAATTTATAATAAAGTCATAGGATAAAGGTGTTACTAGGGGGTTTTTACGCTAACCCCGAAGTCTCATTGTGGCTGTAGGAACAAGAAACCAGGAAAGTTTTTTTTGGAATGTCGATGTAAATACGGTATGATACCAAAAACGTTTCTAGTATTTTCTGAGAGAGCTACCGCTACACTAAAGCGACCGGCTTCTTAGGAATCCGGGTAGTTCGTCAGAGTAAGTTTTGAGAAATCGAAACTACAATGTCGATGAGAGATGACTTATGGCAACAAACATTACACTACGGCTACCGTGGCACGCTGATGGATATAATGGGAAGATATGTTCAAACCCAGCGGCCAATACCTATTGCGTTGGCCCGTACTCATTTCCAGGTGACTCTATCGCAGTTAATAAGGATAGTTTATGGGAATCTCAAGTAGCCGGTAAATCTTGTGCCAAGCTTGAGCTTATTCCGCCTTGCGCATTAAGCTGTAACGCTTTTGGGGATACAACGATTAAAGCTTTCAGCAAACCACCGGAGTGGTTTAATGAGAAAGCGACGGCCGCCGTTTTCTCGATACCTCCAGCTACCGCTTGCACATGGCCGTATGAACTAATGTACTGCGATGAGGTGAAGGCTAAACAGGGCGGGGAGGCAAAATACGACAATGATAAGAGAGTCGATTTAGCAATAGATTATTTCAAAACTCTAGAGATTGGTAAAACACTGATTGTCTATTATGCAAATTACAGCAACCCTTTTAGTTTAGAAGATGATAAAAAATACGTAATTATTGGTATTGCTCGCCTAAAAGAAATTGGTGAGCTACATTATTATGAAAATGTATCAGAAGAAATTAAATTAAAATATGCCAAAGGTGCGGCTTGGCAAATGCCGTTAACATCATCGTACCCTGACAAGGGATTTCGGATTCCATACGAAAAATATATGGATAATCAGGAAGTTTTAGAGCAACTCTTATTAGTTGCTGAGAACTCACGCCCATTTAAATATGCTACACGCGCAATTAATGATGATGATTTAATAAATATTATAGAGCGATTCATTGGTGTTGCTGATACCTTGATAAGTTTGGATGATAATTCAGAAAATTGGGCCACGAAAAAAGCCTGGCTTATTTCGCTATTGAGCGAATTATGGGTGTCACGTGGAGCCTATCCTGGTTTGCCTCAAGTCCTGCTGCACCTCGGTCGCAATGACCTTGCGCGAGAATATTTGGTCAAGTCGGCATCCGGGGAGAGCGTATCCGCATACGACATGATTATTAAGAAAATTCATGCCGATTCTAAACTTTTACGCAAAATAAAACTAATGGGCAAGGGAAAGGATAGATTATTGCTGGAAAGTTTGCCTCGTTTTAACCTGACATCCGAACAAATATCAAATTTAATTAACACAACTGAAGCCTTTGTGACCGCAAGCGTAGATGAAATCGTCGAAAACCCATACCTCCTTTGCGAACAATATGTTGGGACGACACCTGACGACACCATAACGTTCTACCAGATAGATAACGGTTTACTCCCGTGGCCGAATTACAATATAGATTCATTGACTGAAGCGGATTCAGCTGAGAGATTTAGGGCTTTATGCGTTGACGCTCTTAAATGGGACAGCAAACATTCTTTTACTCCTTCAGAGCGCGTTCTTAACTTAGTCAATGATCGCGTTAAAATGATGCGTGATTGGCGGTGGAAAGAATTCAAAGGAGATCAATTCACCGTAGATAAGGATTTTCTGTCCAGCGCAATGACATATCGTAACGATGAAAAATCCCAGTTGTTTCTGTATCTTAATGAAATATACGAAGATGAGCGAATCATACGTGAGACGCTTGGAAACCTTGTCGCTCGCCCAGATATTCGCCTAACACGACCCGTTACGGAAGAACAATTCGTGATATCGCTTTCGGCGAATGCGGGAAAACTCGAACATGAACAAGAATACAAAAACGCGATCAAAAATCAGGCCGAAACCTGCGCTAACCTTTTCAGGAAACCTTTTTGTGTCATTTCTGGCTCCGCAGGGTCCGGAAAAACCACTTTGATAAAGTCAATTATAGAGCAAATAGAAAAAATTGATGGAAGAGGTGCGAAAGTTGTCCTTCTCGCTCCTACAGGAAAAGCGACCGAGCGCATCCGTGAGAAACTCGGACTTAAGTCAGCCAGGACCATTCACTCGCTTCTTGCGGGAAACGGGTGGCTGAACGAGAATTTTACTTTTAAGCGAAAAGGTGGCAAACAGGAAACTGAAGTTACAACGGTCATTATTGATGAAGCCTCTATGATTGACTTGTCGCTGTTCGCGACACTAATTCGCGCTATCAAATGGTCTAATGTCAAGCGACTTATTCTCGTCGGCGATCCAAACCAATTACCCCCAATTGGCAGAGGCAAGGTTTTTTCGGATGTAATAGAATGGTTAGCGAAATTGTTTCCGGAATGTCTAGGTCATTTGAAACACAACCTTCGTCATTTAAAAAGCAGAATTGACAGCAGTGGAACCGGTATTTTGGACTTGGCGGAGATTCTAATTCAAGGAAAGCAATCCGATGCCGATATAAGCAAATCGTTTCGGGAAACGATTTTGCTAAATATCCAGGAAGGAGGTAAGGTTTCTAACGACCTTTCCGTCGGATACTGGAACACCTACGACGACTTGAAAGCCCTAATTGAACAGCAACTAAGAGAAGACCTCGCCGTTGAACCGTCTGAAGGCTTCAACATGGCATGGCGAAATTGTTGCAAAGATAAAGACCACGAGTACCGCATGAATCCGGCATTCTTACAGGTCTTGTCTCCATTTAGGGGAGAAGAATTCGGAACCGATAATCTGAATCTATTTTTACAATCGCTCCTCAACGGCGGTTGGGCAAATAGATGTCGCCTTGAGGGAATCACGTATTTCGATAAGGTGATTCAGTATGTAAACCATACTAAATCGAATCCGATTTATGCGTATAACTGGGATACGAGAAGCGGCGAAGCTATTGAAGTATTTAATGGAGAGATGGGCTTTGTATCACCGAAAGCTTATGATAACAAGAAGTTGAAATACATCAAAAGGATAAAAAGTTTCGATGTGAAGTTTAAAGGTAAAGAACAATACTCTGTCAGCTATGGAGATAAGCCAAATTCAAGGCCCATAGATAATCTTGAACTCGCTTACGCTATTTCCGTTCATAAATCACAAGGTAGCGAGTTTGACATCGTCTATGCCGTTATCCCAAAGAAGCGCAGCATGCTCTTGTCTATGGAATTGCTGTACACGGCCGTAACTCGCGCCCAAAAGAAACTTGTGCTGTTTTTGCAGGAAGACGTCTCTTCGTTAGCGAGTCTTGCGAAGGTAGAGCGTTCCGGGGTGAGAAGAATCAATTCATCGGTGTTTGAGTTCAAGCCGCTACCTGAACGCTTGTCATATCTGACTGCCTGGTATGAAGAATACAAAGTTATCTCTACTCTTTCGGAGTATTTTGTGCGTTCAAAATCAGAGGCCCTCATTGCCAACGCGCTTCACATGGCGGACCTAGATTTTAATTACGAAAAGCCTCTTTACGCCAATGACGGAACGATGTACCTACCAGACTTCACGGTGATCTTTCGTGGCGAGGAGTTCTATTGGGAGCACATCGGGTTTAAGGACTTGGAGTCCTATGCCGCTCATTGGGAGAAGAAGAAAGCATGGTACGAAAAGCATTTCCCGAATCGCTTATTGATAACCGAAGAAGGAAACGATTTAAGTAGTCAAATTAAGTCAGTTATGCAGGATATTTTCGAGATTTTTATTTAAATTATTGCCTAATAATTATTTTTATCCAAATTAGATGGCCTAGTTGTTCCTGAGAGTTTCCAGCAAAAATCTTTCGCTTTACCGATTTTCAGGCTAGCAGGGCCCACGCATTCAAGTTACCCCAAAAGGCGGGGTTCGCGAAAATGGCCTCGCGTAACCTGGGTCCCCCGGGCCTAAAGAAAAAAAAGAGCCCCAAAGAAGGCGGGATGACCTTCTTTGGGGCTTAAATTTTTATCCGTGGGCTGTCAGCAACCCATGGATTCGTGTTTGTAGGCGGCGACGACCTCCTTCACCTCCGGCAAGGCCTTCTTGATCACTTTTTCCACGCCCAGCTTGAGGGTGAGCTCGGCCATGGGGCAGCCGTCGCAGGCGCCGGTCAGGCGGACCTGGACCACCCCGTCCTTGACGTCCACCAGTTCCACGTTGCCGCCGTCGGCGATGAGGGTGGGGCGGATTTGGTCCAGGACGGCTTCGACTTCGCTATTTTCCATATGGCGTACCTTAATGCGTCCCCCGGTGCCCGGGGGGTTCATGTCTCTGGGGCGAAGGCCTATCGTTTTAACCTTGACCCATGGCGTAGGGTCGCGGCGGCCGGGCCGGCCCCCGCGACGTATATGGATAGTTTAGCAAATGGGGCGAAATATACAAGCCGGCGGGGGGGCCGTTATTGGAGGCCGCGTTTGTAGTTGAAGGAGAGGCCGGGGCTGCCGCGGCCCTGGTCGATGGCCTTGCGGACGCGGCGGCCGGCCTCGACGGGGTTGGGTTCCTGGCGCAGGTCGACGATGAGGCCCACGAAGCCGCGGGGCTTGGGGGATTTCAGGAGCCCGCCTATGAAAACCCTGTGCTCCGACTGGAGGATGAAGGCGTCGCCGTCCTCGGAGGGCCAGAATTTCTCGCCCCTCTGGCTGACCACCGGGCCCCTCTTTAGGTTGGGCGGGCGGTAGCGGGCGGTGAAGAGGGCGGGGCGGCCGTAGAGGTACATCAGGACCCCGCCGGGGAAGGCGGCCTGGGAGAGTTTCAGGAGGGTCTCCTGGTCGCATTCCATGGACAGGGTCACCCCGGTCACGCCCAGATCGTGGAAGGCTTTGCCGGAGAGGTGGTTCAGGACGCCGAGGCGGTGATCGGCCCAGAGCTTAAGGCCGTTGTGCAGGCGGCCGAGCAGGGTTATTTGGCCCAGGTTGGAGATCATGAAATCCCTGTGGCCGGCCTCGATGAGTTTCTTGGCCTCCTTGCGGACCTTTTCCTGGGCCCGGCCGAGGAGGAGGGGCGGGAGGCTCCAGACGAGGTTCGAGTAGGGCGAGAGGAGCTTGCGGTATTGGCCGAGCTTCTTGGCGTTCTCGGCCGTGAGGGGCACGATGATCTTGCGGGGCCTCAGCTTGAGCATCTCCTGGATGTGGTCGAAACCGTCCAGCCACAGCCACAGGGGCTGGGAGCGGCCCGGGGAGGTGGCCACGGCCCCCTTGTCCTTGGCGAGGCCGGGCGGGGTCGGCGGGGCCGGCGGGGGGCTGTAGTTTTTGGCGTGGAGCTTGAGCCTTTTGACCGGCTCGGAGGCGAAGAGCTCCTTTTCCAGGCTGCCCGAGCCGATCTTGAAGACGTCGGTCGCGGGCGGCGGGGAGGCGGGATCGCCTATGGACAGGGTGACCTCGTCCCCGGCGTCGGCCGAGTCGACCTCCGTCCCGCCCCTGACCATCTTGCGGAGCTTGTAGGCCTGGGTGTCGTCGGCCTCGTCGGAGAAGCGGAGCCTGTCGAGGAGCTTAAGGGGGGTAAGGAGGGTCAGGGTCCCCTGGCCGTTCCCGGTGGGCCGCAGGCGCCCGATCTTAAGGCCCGAGGCGTTCTGGGTCTCCCAGAGTCCGGGGACGAAGGGATCGCCCGGGATGAAGCCGGGGCCGCCCGGGCGTCCGGGGATGAGCCGCAATATCGAGAGGGCCTCGTCGAAGGCCTCCCGCTGGTTATCCTCGGGGGCGTCGAGCATAAGCTTGTAGGCCCTGACCACCTGGCCCACGTAGTCGGGGCCCTTCATGCGGCCCTCTATCTTGAGGGCGGCTATGGGGAGCCTTTTGAGTTCCGGTATGAAGCTAAGGCCGATGAGATCGGAGAGGGAGAAGAAGTTCTTGCGGCGGCCGGCGTTCTGGTAATACCTTCGGCAGGGCTGGGTGCAGCCGCCCCGGAGGGCCGAGCGGCCGCCCAGGAAGCTTGACATGAGGCAGAGGCCGGAAAAGGAGAAGCAAAGGGCCCCGTGGACGAAGGTCTCGACCCCTATGGCCCCCCTCCGGGACAGGTGGGCTATCTCGCCCAGGTTCAGTTCCCTGGGGAGGACCACCCTGGAAAAGCCCGCGTTGGCCAGGGTCGAGAGGCCGTCCAGGGTGTGGGCGGCCATCAGGGTCGAGGCGTGGAGGGGGATTTGCGGGGCGTGCTGCCGGCAGAGGGCGGCGAGGCCCATGTCCTGGAGGATGAAGGCGTCCGGGGCCATCTCGGAGACGGCGCAGACGGTCTTGAAGGCCTCGGCCAGCTCGCTTTCCTTGATGAGGGAATTGAAGGCCAGGTAGACCCTGACCCCGCAGCGGCGCGACTCCTCGATCAAGCCCTTCAGCTCGGCCAAGGTGAAGTTCTCGGCGTAGGCGCGGGCCGAGAAGTGGTTAAGGCCGACGTAGACGGCGTCGGCCCCGGCCGCCAGGGCGGCGGCCCAGGACGCTTGCCCCCCGGCCGGCGCCAACAGTTCCGGGCGGCTGGTTGGCCTCGGGGAGGCCTTCCGGGAATTGGTCATATGCGAAACCCGATGGGGGATTGCCCGCCGGGAGGGAAGGGCGGGCCCCAGGCCCGCGAGGTCTCCCGGCAAGGGGGCCTGGCGGCCCCCCGCCCTAGGCTTTTTCCGATAAGCCCAGGCTCTCGGCGATGGCCAGGGCGGCGGTCGAGACGAAGGCCTCCCTTTCCGCGGCGGTCATGGTTTTGCCTTGCCCGGGGATCGGGGCCTGGCCTAGATCCACGGACCTGGGCCGGTTGGCCAGTTCCGGTTTGGTGGCCACGCCGTATTCCTTGGCCAGGCGGCCCTCGAAATAGGCGTTCTGGAAGTCCATGAATTTCAGGGCGTGGGCCGTGGAATCGAGCACGGCCGTTTCCGAGGGGGTGATCAGGCCCTCGGCCAGGGCCGCCCGGAGGGCCGCGAGGCACTCGCCGCCCTGGGTGCAGATCGAAAGGCCGTGGCGGTTGGCCTGGAGCATGCCTTCCATGATGGCCGTCTCGTCGACCTCGACCGCGAAAAACGAAGACACGCCCGCCCGCTCCTCGTAGGCCTTGCTGAGATCGGCGAGCCTGGGGAAGGAGACCGGGTCCCCGATCATGGCCGCCTGGGCCACGGAGGGCCTGACGGTCACCGGGGAGTAGGAGCGGGCGGCCACGGGCTGCCGGTAGTAGAGGAAGACGGGGTTGGCCCTGTTGGACTGGACGGCCACTATCTTCGGGAGGCCGTCTATGACCGAGGCCCTGTGGAACTTAAGGAGCCCCGAGAGGATGGCCGTGATGTTGCCGGCGTTCCCCACCGGGACGATGAGGACCTTGTCCCGTAGCGAGTAGTCGAAGCGCTGGGCCACCTCGTAGGCGTAGGACTCCTGGCCCAGGACCCGCCAGGGGTTCTTGGAGTTCAGGAGGGCCACCTGGTATTTCTCCGAGAGCCTCTCGACCACCTTCATGGAGTCGTCGAATACGCCCGGCAGCTCGAAGACCGCGGCCCCGGCCCCCAGGGGCTGGCTCAGCTGCTGGGGCGTGACCTTGCCCTGGGGCAAGATGACGGCCGATTTGACCGATTTCCCCAGACTTGAGGCGTAGAGTGCCGCCGAGGCCGAGGTGTCGCCGGTGGAGGCGCAGACGGCTATGACCTGGCCCAGGTTTTTCACCCTGACCAGGTGGTTCAGCATCGACAGGGCCGCGGCCATGCCCCGGTCCTTGAACGAGGCCGAGGGGTTCTGGCCCTCCATCTTGACGTAGAAATTGGCGCCGACAAGGTTGGCCAGGGCTGGCGGGGCCTTGACCACCGGCGTGTGGCCCTCCCCCAGGTAGATGACGTCCGAGAGGGGGACGTTCGGGGCCAAAAATTCATGGAAGGTGAAGACGCCCTTTAGGGCCGGGAGGTTTAGCATCAGCCGGTGATCGAAGAGCCTTCTCCAGAACGAGCCCGGTTTTTCCTTCAGCCGATCGAGTTTCTTGTCGGTCAAAAGCAAAATCCCGCCGCAGGCGGGGCAGGTGTAGAGAAGTTGATCCGGGGCGTGCCTGGCCCCGCAGACCAGGCAGTCGTAGCCCATGTCCCCCCCGGTGGAAGGGGCCAGGAAAGGTTTTATGTCATCGGGAAAATCATTGGGTAACATACGGTTTTTTCTTCGTTTTCTTTGCCGCTAACTTAAAAAGTCGGATAGTTTAAAGAAAAGGCGATAGCCCGGGTGGCGCCCGGACTACCGCCGGATTGATGGTGAAAGGTTTACCCCATTATCGTCTCCCGGCTGGCCCCCCAAGGCTTGGTCTCGCGACCCATCCCCTAAGGGGGATGGACAGCCCCCCGAAGGCGGGGGGCGGGATCTTCCTGGGAAGCCTTTGGGACGGGCGGGTTATTGCAGGAACTTGGTTATGAGATCCGAGTACGGGAACGCGAAAAGTAGCAACAGTTCCACGACCAGGGCATAGATACACAGAGACTCGATGATGGCCAAGCCGATGATCATGTTCACCCTGATGGTGCCGGCGACCTCGGGGTTACGGGCGATGCCGGTACAGGCGCCGTAGATGGCGAAACCCTGGCCGATGCCGGTGCCCACGGTGGCGAGGGCCATGCCGATGCCGGCCGCGATGGCGATGGCGGAAACGGTGCCTAAGGCCGGCGAGACGTTGTCACCGTCGGCGGCCATGGCCACTGCGGCCGAGACGAAAGTCATGACCAGGGCCGTTAAAAGAAAGACTGCTGTCTTTTTCATGTTTTGAATCTCCTAGCGGGAAAATGGTGGCGCTTGGCCCGCCCGGGCCGGTAAAAATTAAACGGTGGCGCTTGGCCCCCTTTGGGGCCGGCAAATAATAAGCGCTTGGCCCCTTTTGGGGCCGGAAAAAAAATAAGCGCTTGGCCCCCTTTGGGGCAGGTAAAAAATAAGCGCTTGGCCCCCTTTTGGGGCCGGGAAAAATCAAACGGTGGCGCTTGGCCCCCTTTGGGGCCGGGAAATATCAAACGGTGGCGCTTGGCCCCTTTGGGGCCGGAAAAAATTATATGCGACCCTTATGCCCCAAAAGGGCAGGAAGGGGGGGTCAGTGCTCGTGCTCGATGGCCTCGGTTATGTACATCATGGCCAGGATGGTTATGATGAAGGCCTGCAAGAAGCCGGTAAAGAGGGCAAGGAACATCATCGGGAGCGGGGCGAAATAGGCCCCGGCCAGGACGAAGAGGACGGCCAGGACCAGGTCCTCGCCCATGACGTTACCGAAAAGACGAAGCGAGAGCGAAAGGACCCTGGCCAGGTTGCTGATGAGCTCCAGGGGCAGCATCAGGGGGACCAATATGGGCAGGGGGCCCGTGAAGTGCTTGATGTACCTAAGGCCGTGGGTCTTGATGCCGAAAAAATGGGAGGTCAGGAAGATCAGGAGGGCCAGGGCCACGGTGGTGTTGAGGCTGGCCGTGGGCGATGAGCTCCCCGGGATGAGGCCGTTAAAGTTGCAGATGAAAACGAATATGATCAGGGTGGCCATGAACGGGAAGAAGGGCCGCCCGTGGGCGCCCATTATGCTATCCTGGAAGGAGGAGATGGACTCCAGGATGGCCTCGGCCACGTTCTGGAGTTTCCCGGGCACCAAAGTCAGCTTGGATGCCGCCAAACGGGCCAGGATTATCACCACCAGCATGAAAAACCAAGTGTAAACGAGGTAATAGTACTGGTGGGCGAAGTGTCCGAGGCCTATCTTTTCCAAGATCCAAACCAGTAGCATGACTGGATGTTCCATAATTCACCATTCTGTGGCCACCCGAAAGCTCGCGGGTGGTTGGCGGCTGGCCGTGTCTGGGGATTCGTGGCGCTTATCTTTCCCCAGGGCGCGCGCGGGCGCCAAGGGGATCCAAGCCGGATGGGAGCCCCGCGTCGGTTAGGCCCTTGCCACATGGGCAATCTTGGCGGGCTTAAACGATCGAAATAATATCTATGCGGGCTCTTGGGAGTGCGTTGGGACAAAGGCCTTCCGGCTTAAAAAGATCTAGGACATGATAACAAAATTTTTGACCCTTGACAAGCCATAGGAATAAAAGATTTAGGTAACGAAAACGGATAGTTACATGCCCAAAGGTGGCGTTGGGCCAGTTTGCCCGTCCGTTCCGGGCCCGTGTGTCGCCACTTTCCCATCAAATGTAGATTTTAAGTCCAAAACGTTAAATTTCATTCCTAAAGCCTTCTATCGTCCCGCCTGGGGGCCGCCGGCGCGTCGCGGGAAAATCTGCTATCATCTAGCCAATCAAGGACGATTACCGTTCCAAGTGTTTTGGGCGGGCCCTGGCGGCCCGCCGGCAAGTCTTCGCCCGCCGGGCCATCCGGGCCGCGGCGGATGGGGTGATGGGCATGAACGAGGCAGAGCGCGCCAAACTGGGTTTGATCTTTTTCCCGGCCTATGACTGGGCCATATCCCCCACCCATCCCGAGAGGGAGGAGAGGCTCCTGTACACCCACGACCAGCTGCGGGAGGAGGGCCTGTTCGATTTCCCGGGCATAAGGGAGTACCGGCCGGAGGCGGCGTCGCCGGAGGACGTCCTGAGGGTCCACGTCTGCCCCCTGGGGGTGGACGCGGTCGCGGCCGTCCCGCACATGATCAGCGCCGGGGGGGCCATCACGGCCGGGAAGCTGTGGGCCCAGGGCAAGGCCGAAAAGGCCTTCGCCCTGGTGAGGCCGCCGGGCCATCACGCCACGCTGGTGGTCCACGGCGGGCGGGGCTTTTGCAACATCAATAACGAGGCCATCATGATAGAGCGCCTGCGGGCGGACCACGGGATAAAGAAAGTGGCCATAGTCGATACCGACTGCCACCACGGGGACGGGACCCAGGACATTTACTGGCACGACCCCGACACGCTGTTCATCAGCCTACACCAGGACGGGCGGACGCTGTACCCCGGCTCGGGGGCCTACGAGGAGATGGGCGGGCCCAAGGCCTGGGGCTCGACCATAAACATACCCCTCCCGCCCCAGACGGGGGACGAGGGCTTTTTGCTGGCGACCAAACTTATCGTGAGGCCCATCCTGGACGAGTGGGGGGCGGAACTGGTCGTGAACTCGGCCGGGCAGGACAACCACTTCACCGACCCCATCACCAACATGAAATTCACGGCCAAGGGCTACGCCGAGATGTCGACGCTGATCGACCCGGACGTGGCCGTCCTGGAGGGCGGCTACGCCATCCAGGGGGCCCTCCCGTACACCAACCTCGCCATCATCATGGCCATGGCCGGGCTCGACTGGACGAGGGTCCAGGAGCCCATGCCCAAGAAGGGCTTCCCGACCACCAAGCCGGAGACCATCGAGTACGTCAAGAAACTGGCCGAGGCCATCCACGCCCGGCGCAAGGTGCCGGTCCCGGCCCAGAGCGGCTCGGTCCTTAGGGACGGCTGGTGGGTCAGGGAGAGGCGCCTTTTCAGCGACACCCACCCGGTCTCGAGGGAATACGAGGACCGCTGGCCCTCGTATCTGAACGAGCGCCGCCGGGAGGCCCTCCGGGACTGCCCCGATTGCCCCGGCGTTTTGGTCATCGACACCAGCTCCGAGGTCTCCCGGGGCGGGCGCTACGTCCGCCTGCCCCACGACCCCTGCCCCAAATGCCGGGCCCTGGCCCGGGACTTCGAGGACGGGGCCAATCCCCACTGAAGGCCACGAAAAAGCCGGGCCCCCGAAAGGGG
Organism: Deltaproteobacteria bacterium; assembly: GCA_031278635.1. GTDB lineage: Bacteria > Desulfobacterota > Desulfarculia > Adiutricales > Adiutricaceae > JAIRNQ01. The sequence continues at coordinate 16,212 of JAITKA010000173.1, forward strand.
GCCCGGTTTTTTTTGCGTCGGCTAGGCGACCGAGGCGGTGGGTTCCTTGCGGGCCTCGGTCTCGGGGTCGAGCAGGGTCCCGCAGTGGGGGCAGAAGCGCAGGTCCGGGGCCGGGAGGGCCTCGTTGCATTTGCCGCAGCGGGCCGGGATGGGGCAGAGCTCGACTATGAGCTCGCCCGCCTTGACCGGGACCATCTGCTTGGTGCGCTTGAAGTCGGCCGTCTTCAGGATCTTCTTGACCATGCCCGCGACCTTGGAGGGCACGGCCTTTTCCTGCTTCATGATGGAGATGTTGAAGAGCTCCTGGCCGGCGGAGACCAGATCGCCCTCCTTGACGTACATGACCCAGAGATCGCCGTTCATGGGGGCGGTCACCTGGTAGGGATCGGCCGGGGAGGGGGCGCTGGTCCCCGGGTTCGCGGCCACGGAGTCGGGCACGGGGGCCCCCACCTGGGCGGCGTGGAGCATGATCTCGGAATCCAGGAGGTATCTCACGGCCACCTGGCCCTTCTGGTCCTGGGGCTGGATGTTCAGGAGGGTCAGTTGGTGGGGTTTGCCCTTGGTGTCGGTGAAGGTCGCGCTCTCGCCGGACTTGAGGCCCTCGAACCAGATGTCCAGGGGCAGGTTGTTGGGGTTCCCGAATTTATCCATGAAGCGGATGGTCTTGAGGGCGTCGGCCGGCTGGTTAAGGTACATTATGAACTCCTCGTCGGTGGGTTCCCGGCGAATGAGATCCAAAAGCATGGCCCGCTCGGACTTGAGATCGGGGTCCTGGAGGTAGTTAAGGGGGGAGTCGGTCCGCCTCTCCCGGACGGCGGCCTCCCATTCCTGGCCGAAGGCGCTTTGGTAGACCCAGTCGGGCGGGAAGCCCAGGGGCAGGGGGCCGAAACGGCCCAGGAGGAGATCCCTGAAGGCGTCGTTGCAGTCCTGGTAGATCATGAGCCGCTCGGAGGCCAGCTCGGCGTCCACGTGGTCCTCGGGGGTCTGGTTGGTCCACCTAAGGACCCGGAGGAGTTTCGTGACCTCCTGGGGGCCGCCCCGGAGGAAGGCCTGGCTCACGGCCAGGAAGGCCGTGTTCCAGGTGATCTGGGAGCCGGGGGTCACGTCATGGTAGCGGACGATCTTCCTCACCCCGGACAGGTAGGTAAGCATCTGCGGCAGGAACTGGATGTAGCCCTGTTTCATGGCCCCTTCCTGGGAGGAGGAGGTGGCCCCGCCGGGCATGCCGTGGTTGACCACGTCGTGGTCGATGCCGTTGAAGTACGTCCGGGCGTAACGGTCGTAGTAGGGCATGATCTGCTTCAGGACGAAGTTGGCCGTCCTTATGACCTCCCGGTCCAGGTGGACCTTGAGGCCCAGCTCCTCCTCGAGGTAGGCGGCCGTGGCCAGGATGTCCCCCTGCCCGTAGCTGCGGACCGAGGCCCCCAGGGCCACGTCGACCAAGCGGCAGCCGGCCTTGGCCGCCGCCCCGACCGAGGGCACGAAAAGCCCGTCGGTGTAGTGGCGGTGGTAATGGAGAACGAGGCTCGGCCAGCGCTTGAGGATGGCCTTGACCAGGGCCTCCATGAACCTAGGCGGGCAGACCCCGGCCATGTCCTTGAGGCCCAGGGCTATGACGTCCGGTATCTTGGCGAGGGGCAGGCCCGAGTTCTTGGCGCACATGGCCATCAGGGACTCGGCGACGGCCACGTAGTGCTCGACGGTAAAGCCTTTGCCCCAGGAGAGCGATATCGAGGGCTCGAAGAGCGTCTCGGGGTGGGCGAGGATGACCTTGGCCAGCGGGGCCATGTTCTCGGCGTGGTTCAGGAAATCGAAGCACCTGACCACCTGGAAGTGCTGGCAGATGGTCTCCCCGGTCAGCTCCATGATCTGGGCCGGCTGGGGCTTGTAGCCCAGCATGTTGGTGGATCGGACCAGTATCTGCTTGGGGGTTTTGGGGGCGAACTCGTTCCAGGCCTTGGCCTCGGAGAAGGGGTAGGTCATGTTGGCCATCATGGCCACGTGAAAGTGGGCCCCGCCGCCCGTTTCCATGGAGAATATGCCCGCGTTATCCAGATAGGGCCCGACCATGGCGTCCTCGGCCAGGCGGAAGCGGTTGCCGCTGTTGGACTGGGTCATGTCCCGGCAGGTGGTGTCGGTGAAGTGTATGCCCCCCACGTCCCTTAGGTAGTCCAAAAGGGCCTTGCGGTCGCTCTTGGGGTAGGGGGACTCGCGGTCGTTGACCTCCTTGGCCTGCCTGGGGAGGACCGGGTTGAAGCGGTCGAGCCTGGGGCTCTGGGCGGTCCGGTAGCGGCCCAGCTGGACGAAGGGGTTGTAGCCGTGGGCGGAGATCTCGGCAACGAGGCTCCCCAGGCGCTCGGCCTCGGGCTTTAGGTCCGAGTAGCGCATGAGGGCGGGGTTCTGGGCCAAAAACCCCGTGGTGAATTTGGCCTCCCGGAAATCGGGGTGGCGCAAAAGGCTCCGGAAGAAGGGGATGGTGGTCTTGAGGCCGCCGATGGTGTACTCGCCCAGGGCCCTGTCCATTATGCCCAGGACCTTGGGCCAGTCCTGGCCGTAGGCGATCAGGAGCGACCCGGCCGAGTCGTAATTCGAGGGGAAATCGTAGCCGGCCGAGAGGTTCGAGTCGAGCCTCACCCCGGGGCCGCCGGGGGAGACGTAGCGGGTGATGAGGCCCGCGTTGGGGGTGAAGTCGTACTGGGGGTCCTCCAGGTTGATGCGGACCTGCATGGCCACCTGGTAGGGGAAGTTCCTTTTCTCGTCCACCCTCAGGGAGCTCCCGAAGGCCACGGCGATCTGCTCCTCGACCAAATCTATCCCGTAGCGGGTCTCGGTGATGCCGTGCTCGACCTGGAGCCTCGTGTTGACCTCTATCAGATAGGGCTGGCCTTCCTTGGTCACCAGAAACTCGACCGTGCACAGCGAGTGGTAGCCCACCGCCTTGACCAGCTGGTGGGCGTAGCCCTTCAGCCTCAGGCGCAGCTCCTCGGTCAGGCCCGGCCAGGGGCAGGGCGTGATCTCGATCAGCTTTTGGTGGTTCCTTTGGATGCTGCAGTCGCGCTCGTCGAAGGCGAAGACGTTCCCGTGCTTGTCGGCTATGACCTGGATCTCGATGTGCCGGACGTCCTCCAGCCTTTTCTCCACGTAGAGCCTGGGGTTGCTGAAAGAGGCCTGGGCCATGGTCGAGGCCTTGGCGAAGGCGTCATCCAGCTCGGAGACGTCGTTGACCTCGATGATGCCCCGGCCGCCCCCGCCGCCCTCGGCCTTGAGCATGAGCGGGAGGCCGATCTCGTCCACCAGTTCCTTGGCCTCCTCGATGGTGACCGCCCCCACCGACCCGGGGACGGAGGGGATGCCCAGCTTTTTGGCCAGGTGCCTGACCTGGACCTTGTTGCCCAGGAGCTTCATCGACTCGGAGGTCGAGCCGATGAAAATTATGTCGGCCTTCTCGCACAGCTGGGGGAAGCGCTCGTCCTCGGAGGCGAAACCCCAGCCGGGGTGGATGGCCCGGATGCCCCGGCGCTTGGCCATGGAAATTATGTGCTCAAGGTCCAGATAGGCCGCGGGGTCCGGCCCCAGGAGCATGAGTTCCTGGGCCGCCGAGGCGGCCGGGGCGGTCTTGTCGATCTCGGTCGCCGTCATGACGGCCACGGCCTCGAACCGGTCCCGGATGGCCCGGCAGATGCGGCGGGCGGGAATGCCCCTGTTGGCCACAAGTATCGGTTGGCCCTTGATTTTCGAGAGGATTTTGTCGAAATTGTTTGGAGAGGTCATAGAAATATCTTAAAACTCGAAGAAAAGTGAGCCAGACCACACGGCGTAGTTGCCCTGGCCATTGTCGATCAGCAAGGCTCCGGAGGAATCCAAGCCAACAAGGGTGCCGGTAAGGACCCGGCCGCGAAAGGGGGGCTCGGTTGAGGGGGAAAGGACGGACACGTTATGGCCCAGGCCCAGGAGGCGCTTGGCGGCCATGCCCATGGTGGTTTCAGCCCCGAAGGGGGGGGTGTCGGGGTTGACGATGGATAGATTATAGCATATGAGCATTTTTTCGACCAGCCTGGCCCAAAGCCTGGCCGGTTCTTCCGAGATCGGCAATGCCCCCGCCGCCAGCGGGGCCAGGTAGGCCCCCTGGCCGCCCGCCTCGGGCCCGTGCCCATGCCCGTGGGCGTGGGCGTGGTCGTGCCTGGGCTCGTGGTCATGGCCGTGCCCGTGGGCATGCTCGTGGCCGTGGCCGCGGTCATCGTCAAGGCCCGGTTCCTGGGGGGCCCAGACGGGCGGGGATACGAGATTCAGGCCGATCCCGCCGATGGTGGCCCCGCGGCGGGCCTCAAGGAGGAGGCCGCCGACCTTTTTGCGCTCGAAGACGATGTCGTTGGGCCATTTGATCATGGCCTTGAGGGAGAAAAGCTCCTCCAGGGCTAACGTGACCAAAAGGGCCAGGGCTATGGAGGCCGAGGGGCCGTCAAAGGGCGCGGCGCCCGGGAGCCTCAGGGCGGCGTAAACGTGGCCCGGCGGGGAACACCAGGGCTTCCCGGCCCGCCCCCGGCCCTTGGTCTGGCTCCGGGCCAAAACCGACCCCCAGACCGGCAGCCGGCCCTCGCCGTGGAGGCGCCAGGCGTGGTCGAAGACCGTGGTCGTCTCCCCCAGCCGGTAGACCGGGAAGGCCTCCGGCTCCCCCGGCGTCCGCCAATGGGTGACCTCGGGCCAGGCCGGCGGGGCCTGCGGCTCGCGTATCTCGTTCGCTACTGTCTTGGGCATGGTTGGGCCTGCGTTTTTGGGCGCCTCGCGCCATTTTGGGATATACTGGCCAGGCGGCCCGCGTTCCCCGCGGCCGACCGGCGTAGGACATCATACCAGATTTTATTTGATTTTTGGGAAGGTTTCCGGCCAGGGCCCGCGTGGGGCAAGGCCAAGGGCGAGGCAAGGCATGAAAGAAATTACCATAACCGCGATTGAGGGGATTTTGGTGGGACACTCCGAGGACCACAAGGCCAAGACGGGCTGCACGGCCATAGTGGCCCCTTCCGGGGTCACCGCCTCGGGACACTTCCCGGGCTTCGCCCCGGCCAGCCGCGAGACCGACGCCCTGCGGCCCGAGAACTCCGTCCCGCGCATCCACGGCCTCTCCCTCTCCGGCGGCAGCGCCTTCGGCCTCGCCGCCGCCCAGGGCCTCGTCCGCTTCCTCCGGGAAAAGGGCCTCGGCTTCGATACCGGTTACCTGAGGGTCCCGGTGGTCCCCGCGGCGTCCATTTACGATTACCCCAATAACCTCTCCCAGGGGACCCTCCCCGACGAGGCCATGGGTTACGCCGCCGCCCAAAACGCCTCCCCGGCCCCCCTCGCCCCGGGCCCCCGCGGGGCCGGCCTCTCCGCCGCCTCGGGCAAGCTCGGCGACCCGGCCCTCTCCAGCCCCTCGGGCCTGGGCTCCTACGGCGTCGAAACCCGCTCGATCCAAATGGCCGCCCTGGCCGTCGTCAACCCCCTCGGGAGCGTAATCGATCCCGAGAACGGCTACGTGATATCGGGCCTGAAAAACCCCGACGGCTCCCTCGCGACCCGGGAGGGGATCCTCCAGGCCCTCGCCAACCTGCCCCAGGCGCCCGGCTCGCCCCCCAAAAACACCGTCCTGGTCGCCGTGGCCACCAACGCCGCCCTCGACAAGCCTGACCTCCACCGCCTGGCCATAATGGCCGCGACCGGGATAGCCCGCACCGTCTACCCGGCCAACACCCCCTTCGACGGCGACGCCCTCTTCGCCCTCGCAACCGACACCGGCCCCACCGCCAACCTCGCTTGGCTGGGCGCCCTGGCCGCCGAGGTCGTGGCCCAGGCCATAATAAGCTCGGTCCCCGCCTAAGGCGGGGACCGGGCTTGGATGGTTAATTTGTCGGGGGATCGTATACGGGGGCGGGTACCCTTAGATTTTGCGCACGTTGTAGCGCTGGCGGGCGATGTTGTACTTTTTTATCTTACGGTAGAACGAGGAGACGGGCATGTTTATGGACTCGGAGGCCGGGCCCACCTGGCCGTCGTGCTGCCGTAGGGCGCTCTCGATCAGCCTGCGCTCGCTCGACTTGTCCATGCGCTGGGAATCGGTCCTCTCCTGGGCCTCCTGGCCCCAGTTGCCGTCGCCGGGCTCGAGGTTCCTCAGGGGCAGGCTCAGGGTGAAGTACTTGCTGTCGATGACCTCGTCCTCGGACAGATAGTAGGCCCTGGTTATGGTGTTCTGCAGCTGGCGGATGTTCCCCGGCCAATGGTATTTGTTGAGGTAGTCGATCGTCTCCTCGGAGATGTATTTCTTGGGGTTGGGGTAGTTCTTCTCGTTTAATTTGTTCAGGAAATGATAGGATAGTATCCTTACGTCCCCTTGTCTCTGTATCAAGGGTGGGATGTAGGTATTTAAAACGTTTAACCTATAGAACAAATCCAACCTAAAGTTTTTCTTCAGGACCTCCTCCTCCAGGTCGCGGTTGGTGGCGGCGATAACCCTCACGTTCAAAAGCTTTTCCTTGGCGCTGCCTATGCGCGAGACCTTGTAGTCGTCCAATATGCGCAATATCTTGGCCTGGACGTCCAGGGGCAATTCCCCTATCTCGTCCAAAAAGATGGTGCCGCCGTCGGCCAGCTCGAATTTCCCCGGCTTGCCCATCTGGGCCCCGGTGAAGGCGCCCTTGTCGTAACCGAACAGCTCGCTCTCGATGAGGTTGCTCGGCAAGGCGGCGCAGTTGACGGCTATGAAGGGCTTGTCGGCCCTGTTCCCGTAACTATGGATGGACTGGGCGAAAAGCTCCTTGCCCGTGCCGCTGCTCCCGGTGATCAGGATGGGCACGTCCAGGCTGGCGATCCTCTTGCAGTCCACGATCAGCTTGACCATCGACGGGTCTTTGGTGATTATGTCGCTGAAGGTATGGTAATTATATTTCCCGCTAAAACGGCGGGACAAGTCTATCATCGAGGTGATTTCCTGAAAAAAGAATATCAGGTAATCGAACGAGTCATCATTGTAGGCAAGCTTGGCATGGAAGGTAAGCTGATACTGCCGATTATTGTGGTATAAAGTGACCTCCTGAACGTCCGAGTTCAGGATCGAGTTGATGTCCTCGTGGAAATTGATCTCCGGTATCAGCTTCGAGATATCCAAATCGGTGACGTCGTCGGCCTTTATGCCCAATAGGTTTAAAAATTTGGTGTTGGCGGTGACGATTTTCAGGTTCGAGTCCGTGACGATGATGGATTCTATCGAGTTGTTGATGGTCAGTTCCAGCACGTTGGAAAACGTGTGCTTGACGATCTCCTTTTCGATCATCCTCGCGGCTATCTTCGATATCGTTATCAGCAAATCATGGTAGACGTCAATGTTGAAGGTCAGCGTTATGCCCCCAATGACCTCGTTTTTCACGTTACGGATCAAGGACGTGGTGCAGGTCACGTTATGCTGGTAGACGAAAAAGTGCTCCGCCCCGTGGACGAGCATGTCCTTGTCGTGGATGTACGAGAGGCAAAGCGAGTTGGTGCCCAGCTTGTCCTCGGCGAAACGGGCCCCGGGCGATATGGCGTCCCGCGATATGATAGCCTTGCTGTAGTCGTCGTTTACGGCAAGGATGTTGGCGTTCTTGTCGGATATGTGCATCATGGTGGAATGATCGCTCATGATCTTGTAAATCGAGTCCATGACGTACGATCCGCACTTAATCAACAGGGCGTTTTTCGTGTGACAGTCCTGCATCTCCTTTTCCGACATGTGGATGACGGCCGGCTTGACCGGGTCCAGGTACCTACTGGCCCTGACCCATGACTCGGCTATCTCCGGCCTCACGACCGGGTCTATCGCGCCCGTTTCAATGAACTTGGCCTTGGCGGCCGAGATCTTCTTCAAACTCTCGAAATAGGCGATGCGTTCTTCCAGCGTTTCATTTTTTTCCTTATGGATAATATTATCAATGTTTATTCCTGATAACAGCATGTTTAATCCTAAAAAAGCTTGTAGTATGTGAAGTGATCTTCCCCTACAGCTTTAACAAAAGTTTAGATAACCCTAAATAACTTGCCCATATTCTATAGTTTTATTTCAAATAATAATTAATCAAACCAATTGGCCATATCCAACCAAAGATAAATAAAACAAAATGCGTTTTGCCCACTCGGATACCTAATCCGCATCCAAGTGGGATAAATTTCTGTCTATTACCAAATGTAAAATAAGCTTCTATTGGGTAGGTTCAAACACAATCTCTTCAAACACAATCTCTTCAAACTCAATCCGCGGCCCCGGCCGCGGCCCCACGAAAAACCTCCGCCTTAACCCGCACTCACCCAAACCGCTGACACATGCGCCACCGAACGCCCAGCCAATCGCGCAGCCAAATTTCCCCTCAGCCTAAAATATTACCCCTAAACGTCGCCCACGGAAATCCATGCCTCCATCGAAGTATCGACAAAATTACCTAAATAGCCATAATGCTGACTAAAATTCACTTGGTGCATAAAAAATAGCCGCACAAATTCCATTATTATAAACTAATGGATCGATTCGACCTCATAAGTACTGAGTTATATTTTTCATTGCATGCATCAAGTATAGGCCACTTCCCGAAATTTGTCAACATTTTAGCATGTACATAAAAATCCCCCCTGATTCTTTTTCAACCTCCAGGCGCTTCCCAAATATAACCCGCCGGTACCCGGCCGCCGCAAATCAACCCCTCCAAGCCAAACCCAAAACCCCCCGCCGGCCAAAGCCCGGGCTTCCAAGCGCTTTGGCCAAACGCCGTCGCCAAACGCCAAGCCAAGCCCCTTCGTCAAGCGCCTTGGCCCAACCCCCTTGGCCCACCCGCCGGGCCAGCCCTTGGCCGGCCCAAAGCCCCTAGCCCGGGGGCAAAATTGCCTAAAACTCCTCCCGCCGCCACCTTGGCCCGATCCATCGGGCGAGAACCTCGCCCAACCAAAACTCAAGGCCACAGGCTTAATCTTGCCACCCCGTCAACCATAGTCTCACGAACGGTCCCATAGGCTAAGTCACCGACGATACTTCAAAAACCCGGCTTGGTCACAAAAATGGCCCGAATGACCGGCAAAATTATTGACAAAATTTTAGTCTCTTTACAAAAGTATGGCTCTTCGCATAGATTTAAGGTCACATTTTATCAGAAAAAATGCAACAAGTTACCGATTGCGCCATTACGGTCTATCTTCCCTAAGTTCATAACGTTTATCCCATCCCCATCCCCGTCACCCGCCTGGGGCCACCCCCTTGAAAATAATTGGCCCGATTGAGCGCTTCGCCTCACCGCCGCGCCCTTTCCGCCTCTAGCCATAAATCCGAAAATATTTGGAGGCCAAAACTCTCCCGCCAAGGTACCCGGAAAGCCCAGACAAATCAAGCCGATTGTCCGGTCCCGGCATATAACGCAAAGGAGGCTTGCTCGTGGTGACAGTATCCACGGGAAGGGTAGGCTATATATAGCAAACCG
>JAITKA010000109.1 GCA_031278635.1 Deltaproteobacteria bacterium
CTTTGAACGTAGCCGGCTGCTCCGCCCTGTCGACACTTAATTTGAGAACCAATGAGCTCAAGTCGTTAGATCTAACCGGCCTCGCCGCCCTCGGAAAAGTTGACGCGGACAACAATAAGCTAGAGTCATTGACGGTCACGGGCTGCGCCTCCCTGGAGGAGCTATGTTTGTGGAATAATTGGCTGAAGTCTCTGGACGTATCGGGCCTTGGCGCCCTTTTGGTGCTGGACGTGAGCCTTAACCTACTTGAATCATTAAATGTCTCAGGCTGCGCCGGCCTTTTGGAACTGAACGCCGGCGGAAATAAACTGACCTCTTTGGAGATTGCCGACAGCGTCAGGCTGAAGACCCTGAGGGTTTGGGGGAACGAACTTACTTCGCTGGATCTCGGATGCCTCGCCGCCCTGGAAAACCTAAAAGCTTCCGATAATTACCTCACTTCATTGGATTTGTCTAATAACCTTAAGCTGAGGGTCTTAGACCTATCGTATAATAAGCTGACTTCTTTGGATCTTAGCCTTAAATATCGTCTGACTAAACTTAACGTTGCTAACAACCAGCTGACCTCTTTGGATCTTAGCCACAATTATTATTTGACTAAACTTAACGTTGCTAACAACCAGCTGACCTCTTTGGGCCTTAGCGATAACTTTTATATGGATGAAATTTACGTCGATGACAACGAGCTGCCTTTGAGTCAGCTTTATGGCCTGATGGAGGTCAAGACCCTGCGCGTTGGCACGCAGTATAATGTCAGGATCCCCGGGTTATCCAAGGGCGGGCTCGTTACCGGCAGGCAATACGACATCGCCTCGGAATATTCTTTCAATGGCGTAGCCACGGAATTTGAGTTTACCCTGGACGACGCCACGGCCTCGCCGAAAAGCGATTACGATCTGGATGACGGGACCCTCGTCTTTCGGTCGCCGGGCCGTTACCGGATAACCATGAATAATGCCGAAATCCACGATAAGGGAATCAGGGAGCCCCATATCGCCACGGCCGTGACCGACTTTCTGGAGGTCAAGCCGGCTAGGCGCAAATGATGGCCGGCACACTTTTGGGAGGGAATGTCGTGGAACGATTCCGGGAGTGGGATCGTTTTGCCTACGTACTTGAACCTTTTTGGCCCCTTTTAATTGACAAACCGCACGTTGACTGAAAGTCCGTAAATAGACCATCATGTGGGAGAGATGAACCAAGGTCCGTTATCGCCGCCAACGTGTCTGGCTGTCGCCGCAACCGTAGCCTGCAATCCGGTTCGTCAAGAAAGTCGAAAAAAAGAAATATCAAGTTATGCATGTTAATTATGGCACTTTATCGGCATTAGCGGCATACTAAAATTAACATCTTTAATAATCATATCAAAAAAAATAATTTTTTAGCACTAAATTAAAGAAAATTTACGGTATATATTTATTGCTAAACAGAAAATAAATTATATAACATGTATTTTTTAGCGTAATTAATTTTTTGTCTCCTTTCTGACCCCAAAGGCTATCCATATCCCTCGATGGGCCCCGGCGAAGACGCCTGGGGCTATCGAGGGCACGGGTTACGGCAGCGGGGCGCCATAGTCTGGCGCGTTCCATGGCCTCGCCTGACCCCCCCCAGCCATGGCCATGCCCCCGGCGCCCGTTTTGGGCGGCGGGGGTTTTTTTTATGGGGTTAAACGGGACTGCCCGTCCCCCGCTTGCCCCTTGCCCCCCCCTCGCCACCTCGGTACCTTGAAGCCCCTGGGTTCCCTTTTGGCCACAAAAGGAAGCAAGGGGTTTTAAATCGCCCTGAAGGGGGCGTGAGGTTTTTTGGGAAACCGCTCCAAGTTTTCCTTCACTATTTTGGCATCGGAATTGCTTTTAATGGCTCGAAGAATTGGGACCGGCTATTTTTACCGGCCCAGGGAGTTTGATTATGCGGAGGCGAGTGGGTCAAGGGCATGGCTAACCATTCAAAAATCCTGGCCAGGGGGCTACAGCGGGGGGAGCGGGACCCGGATAGGGTGCTGGCCGGGTGGCTTGGCCCCAGGTTCATGGCCTACCGCAAGAGGTTCGAGGAGGCCGAGGCGGGTCGGCGTCTGGATTACCCGCTGCATTTGGATATCGACGTGGCCACGGTTTGCCAGTTGGGCTGCCCCATGTGCCCGGCCGGGAGGGAGGCGGGCGAGAACCCCTTCCCCGGCTTCGGGCTGTTCATGGACGAGGCGCTGTACATGGGGGCGGTCCGGGAGGCCGAGGTTTTGGGGGTGCCCTCGATCAGGCTCGGGATGACCGGGGAGCCCTTGCTCGCGCCGGACGTGGACCTGTGGGCCCTGGAGGCCACCAGGAGGGGATTTTTGGACGTCTCGCTGATCACCAACGGCCAGGGGCTGGACGGGCGGACGAGCGAGAGGCTGATCGGGGCCGGCCTGACGAGGCTCATGGTCTCGGTCGACGCGGCCACGGAGGGGACATACGGGCTGGTAAGGCCCGGCGGGGATTTCGAAAGGCTGTTGGCCAACGTGGGCGAGTTCCTTAGGGCCAGGGCGAGGCATGGTTCCCCGCTCCCGCTCCTGAGGCTGAGTTTCGTGGTCATGGACGGAAACGAGGGCGAGGTTGGGCTTTTCGGGGAAAAATTCGCAAGCCTGGCCGATTATCTGACTTTCCAGGATTACCTGAACGTGGTCGGGCTCCCCGAGACGGATTTTAAGGCCGGGCCGGCCAAGCGGCTCCCGGCCGGGGGGGAATTTTTCTGCCCCGACCCCTTGACGAGGCTGGCCATCCACGCGGACGGCGGCCTGTTCCCCTGCTGCTCGGACTTCGGGCGCCTCGCCCCCCTCGGGAACCTGAAGACCGCAAGCCTTAGGGAGGTCTGGAACTCACCTGAGGCGAGGCGGCTCGCCGGCCCCGGGGGCCGCGGGAATCTAGCCTGCCGGGCCTGCCTTAGGGCCTCGGGCGCGGGGGATTGCGCGGCCGGGACGGATTCGCCGGGCCCGGGAGCCAAGGGCCCGGGGCCTGGGGGACCGGTGACGTTCGGGCCAAGGCCCAGGGCTTTGGCGGAGCTGGGGGACCCGGCGGGGTTAGGGTAGCCGGGGTTGGGTTAAAGCCCCTCGGGGCCATTTGAAGGATATTAGCGCCAAAGGATATTTGGCGATTAGCCATAACGGAGAAATGCCATGCTTATTTTGTGCCTGGGCAGCGAGTACTTCCACCAAGCGTTTCAGAAGATGGGGCACTCGGTGTTGATAGCCCCCCACCAGGAGGGTTTGCCGATCGATACCCTGTTTAACGGCCTTCAGGACCGCCCGGACTTGATCGTTTACACCGATCATCTGGGCCAGCACTGCTTCCCGGAGGGCCTCTCCAACATTTACGGCATACCCAAGATTTATTACGCCGTGGACACGCCGATTAACTTCTGGTGGCAGCGCCACTTCGCCCACCTGTTCGACTTCACCTTCGTGGACCAAAAGCCATACGCGGAAGGGCTGGCGGACGAGGGCTTGGCGGCGGCCTGGCTGCCGGTGGCCGTGAATTTGGCCAGTTACCAGTCCGAGGGGTCCGCCGAGGGCGGCCAGAGTTACGACTTCGGCTTCGTCGGCACCATGGGGGCCAAGAGGCCGAAGCGGGTGAGGCTCCTTGAGGCCCTCTCCAACCGCTACAGCCTGAAGACGGCCGGTGACCGGCAGGAGGGCTGGGTCACCCCCGAGGAATCCGGGCAAATCTACCGTCAGTCGAAGCTGGCCCTGAACGAGTGCCTATTCCCGGGCGTGACCACGAGGATGATGGAGGCCATGGCCTCCGGGGCGGTCCTTTTCACCGAGAAGGCCGGCGGGGACCTGGGCGAGCTGTTCAAGCCCGGCGAGGACTTCGCCTGGTTCGAGCCCGAGGAATTGATAGGGGCGGCCGAGTACTGGCTGGGCGACGCCAAAAAGCGCCGCAAGACGGCCAAGCGGGCCCTGGAGAAGATGGCCGCCTCCCACGATGTGTCCAACCGGGCCGAGGCCATGTTCAACGCCATCAAAAGGGTCCACTTCGGGCGGGCCCTGGTCGACTGCGAGGCCTGGGACCACGAGGCCCAGGCCATGTACCTCACGGCCATGCGTTGGCCCCAGGAGTCGGGCGTGGCCAGGATCATGCGGGCCGAGCGGCTGTTCGAGAAGGCCCTGGAGGCCAGGACCATCACGCCCACGTCCCTTTACATGCTGGGCCAGATCAAGCGCCACCGCAAGGACCCGGAGAAGGCCACGGAATTTCTGACCAGGGCCAACGAGGGGGGCGAGCCCAGGGGCGCCCTGGGCATGGCCCTGATGAAGGTCTGCACCGGGGACCTTGAGGCCTCGCGGGATTGGCTGGTGCGCTTCACGGGCGACGCCGGGCTGGGCCCGGTCGAGCCCAACACCCTGCCCTTCGAGCACGTCAAGGGGATCGCCCGCAGGCTCATGGAACTGGGCCACGACCTCTCCCCCGGCTTCAGCCGCCTCATCCACGACCCGGCCGACTGGAACGCCCTGGAGTTCTACCAGGCGGCCTCGTCGTCCCGGCCCGACGACCTGGAGACCGCCCAGGAACTGGCCGGCCTCCTGCTGAACCGCGGGGCCGAGGCCGAGGCCTTGGAAGTGGCCCAGAAAGCCTTGGAATTCCATCCCGACGACCAAACCCTGGGCGGCATTTTCGCCCAGGCCGGACGGGCCTCTTACCTCACGCTTAACTGAACGAAAGCCATCACGCGGCTTTGGCCGACGACGAAACGGAGTAGCCATGGGCGAGGATCTCTTGACCGCGATGAACGCGCGGATATTGATGGACCGGGCGGCGGCCGCCGCCCCGAAAATACTGCCGGGCCCCAACGGCCCAGGGCTCATGTTCCGGGGGACGACCATCCATAACCCCGACGACCCTTTGGCCGAGGCCAAGAACTGGGTGGGCATGGCCCTCTCCCAGAGGCGCGACCAGGACAAAAAACCTGGCGCGGCCCTGATATTCGGGGTGGGCCTGGGCTGGCACGTGAGGGTGATCCTGGAGAGCTTCCCGGGGATAAAGATCCACGTCCTGGAGCCTGACCGATCCCTTATGGACCATTACGGGAAATACAACGTCCTGGGGCCGGGCCAGGAGCCCCTGATCCATTTCAGCCAGGCGGAGTTCGACGAGACGCTGGCCAGGGACGTGGTCCACGGTGAGGGCGGGGCCCCCATCGTCCTCCCGGTCCCGGGCTACAGGCGCGTCTGGCCGCAGGAGGCGGCCCTTTTCGCCAAGCAGGTCAGCAGGGAGATCTCCCGCAGGGAGGTCATCGAGAAGACCAAGGCCCTGACCGACTCGGCCTTCATCGAGAACCTCGCCAAGAACACCGGGCTTACCACCAAGCTGCCCGACCTCATGCTCCTCAAGGGCCGCTTCCCCGTCCGCCCGGCCTTCGTGGTCGGGGCCGGGCCGAGCCTCGCCAGGAACGGCAAGCTCCTGGGGGAGGCCGTGGGCCGCTCGGTTATCATCTGCGCCTCGGCGGCCCTAAAACCCCTCCTGTCCCTCGGGGTGAGGCCGGACGTGGTGCTGCTTTTGGAATCATCCGACACCAGCTCGTACCTCCGGCTCAGCCAGGCCGAGCGGGAAATCCTGGGCGACAAGGCCATACTGGCCGCGGCCTCCAGCAGCCACCCCAACCACTTCCTGGTGGAGGGCTTCCACAAGGGCCTCTTCCACCTGAACGGTGGCGAGGCCCAGCTCCTGGGCCGGGGCCTGTTCCTGCCCCAGGGCGGGAACGCCGGGACGGCCGCCTTCGCCCTGGCCTACGTCTGGGGCCTGGACCCCCTGGTCCTGGTCGGCCAGGACCAGGCCTACGAGGGCAATTACCTCCACGCCCCCGGAACGGACGATAGCGTGATCGAGGAGAACATGGGCACCACCATCGTGGTCCCTGGTGTCGGCGGCGGGATGGTGGAGACCAACACCTCCCTTCTGGCCTCCCTTGGCTGGTACCAGGAGGCCGCGGCCACCATCCGCCGGAACCCCAAGGGCGGCCCCAGGCTCATAAACGCCACGGCCAGGGGCGCCTCGGTCAGGGGTTTCGAGGAAATAAGCCTCAGCGATGTCATCATGGGCCTCGGGGACGACATCCCGGGCATAGACATCCCGGCCCTGATAGAGGCCATTCCCAGGCCCTCGGCCAAGGAGATCAAGGGCGATCTCAAGCAGATGTCCAGCCTCATCAGCTCGCTTAAGAGGATTCTCCAGGTAAGCGCCCAAAAATGCCTGATCGAGATGATGGCCACATCCCAGGCCAGCGCCTTCATGGCCCAGATCCTGGGCCCGGCCATGGCCTCGGGCAGTAAGCCGGGCATTCTGAAAAACCTGATCTGGGCCGACGGCCTGATACTGAAGATGCTGGCCTCCCTCTAGGCCGCTATACCGCAACGATTAATAACGTTGGCCTCCATTCGGAAAGGGGCTATTTATGCAGAGCGAATATTTTCCAGACGATTCATGGATCGGCGGCCAGGGCGACGCCCTGGGCCGGGACGGCCCTACCTTAGGTCTGGCCATGATCATGAAAAACGAGACGGCTAACTTACCCTACAGCCTGGGGCCCATGGCCGGGTTGGTGGACGAGATGGTGGTCGTGGACACGGGCTCGACGGACGACAGCGCCGAGATGGCCGCCGGCTACGGGGCCAAGGTGGTTCACTGGGCCTGGAACGACGACTTCTCCCAGGCCCGCAATCACGGCCTCGGGTTCATGAAAAGCGACTTCATCCTCTGGCTTGACGCCGACAACAGCCTGACCGCGACCGACCTTTCCATGATCAGGTGCCGCCTGGGCGGCGGCGGCCTGATCTTCACGGCCACGGAGGTGGTCGTGCCCCAGGGGGACAGGCTCTGGCAAAAGAGGGTTTTCCTCAATTCCCCGGAGGCCCGGTTCGAGGGCCGCATCCACGAGCAGCTGACCCACCCGGAAGACTGGCCCGTGGTCCACACGGCGGCCGAGATCCGGCACTGGGGTTACGCCGACGGCAAGCAGGCCAGGGAAAAGGGCCACAGGAACCTCCAGCTCCTGATCTCCGACCCCATGACGGCGGCCGGTGATTTCTACCACCTCTACCAGACGGGCCGGACCCTGGTCAACCTTAGGTACTTCAAGGAGGCCAAGGCATACCTGACGTCGGCCATCGAGGCCGGCCTGCCCGCCGTGGCCGAGGGCGACATAAACCCCTCCCTTTGGAGCCACGCGGTCATCCTCCTCAGCCAGGCCCACCAGCGCCTCTGCGATCCCAAGGAGGCCGAGGAGGCCCTTAGGTACCTTTGCCGGGTCAGGCCCGACTACGGGCCCGCCAGGGCCTTTCTCGGGCGCCTCCTTTACGACTCCGGGAGGGTCGATGAGTGCGTCCCCCACCTCATGAAGGCCCTGGCCTTCGGCTGCGGCGATCCCGGCTGGGGGGCCGACCACCGCAAGCAGGGCTTCGTGGCCGCCTGCCTGCTGGCCAAGGCCACCGGCTCCCTGGGCCGCCACCAGGAGGCCAAAAAGGCCTGGGAGGAGGCCCTGCGCCTCAACCCCGAGCACCCGGAGCCCTACGTGGCCCTGGCCGAGTCCTCGATCACCTCCGGCGACACCCCGATGGCGAGGCGCCTCCTGGCCGAGGCCATCCGCCTGGCCCCCACCCACCGCCGGGCCCTTTCGATGGAGGCGTCGCTGTGAGAAAGGTCATAGGCTTTTTTACCGACGGGGTGCCCTTCGAGGGCGACGCCCTGGCCACCGGCTCCATAGGCGGCTCGGAGACCGCCTTCATCCAGATGACCCAGGCCATCGCCCGCCAGGGCCACGAGGTGGTGGCCATAAACAATTGCCAGAAACAGGCCGTCCACGATAAGGTGAGCTACCACCCGTTCCGCCAGTCGCTGAACCTGCTGGCCAACAAATCCTTCGACGTGATGGTGGTCAGCCGCTTCTTCGGCTTCTTCAGCCTCCCGATAAAAAGCCGCCTAAAGGTCCTTTGGAACCACGACACCCTCGATAACCCCCAAGCCCTGAGGACGATCCACGACGAGATAGACATATCCTTCGTCCTGTCGGAATTCCATCGACACAATTACCTGACGCGCCTGCCCCAGCTGGAGGAGCGGACCATGGTCACCAGGAACGGCATCGATTTCGCCCTCCTGGACCGCTCCGCCCGGGGGGCCAGGAAGGTCCCCGGCAAGCTCATCTACGCCTCCAGGCCCGAGCGCGGCCTGAAGCCCCTCCTGGAGGAGATCTGGCCCCGCCTCTCCCGGAACAGGCCCGATCTGCGCCTCCACGTCTGCGGCTACCGCATGGCCGACGGCCTTGGCGACAAGTCACTTAATTCCCTCTACGATTACCTGTCGCTCCTTGTCTCCAAGGACCCAAGGATAATAAACCTGGGGCCGCTCCCCAAAAACCAGTACTACCGCCACCTGGCCGAGTCCGAGCTCATGGTCTACCCCTCCGTTTTCCCCGAGGTCAGCTGCCTCGCGGTCCTGGAGGCCCAGGCCCTGGGGACGGCCGTCATGACCAGCGACAGCTTCGCCCTATCGGAATCCGTGGTCATCCCCGATTTCAAGATCCCCGGCCGCCCCGGCTCCAAGGAATACCTCGAGCGCTACGTCGAGAGGGCCCTGTGGCTCCTTGACGACCACGCCCAGCGGGAAAATCTCTCCACCTTGGCCAGGACGAAAATCAGGTCCCGCTACTCCTGGGACATGGTGGCCTCCGAGTGGCTCCGCGTCTTCGACCTGGCCCTCCGGGCCAAGGAAAGCCGCCCCTACTTCCTTGAGATCTCCGGGAACGGCAGCCCCGTCCGGCTCCCGGTCTGAGCCCGCGAGGCCGTGGCCCGAACAGGTAGGTTCGCGAGATGGAATCCTGGTTCGAGAGAAACATCGAGCTCCTGAGCGAGCGCCAGCCGGCCCAGGCCGAGGCGCTGAGGCTCTTCCCGCCCAGGGCCCTCCACCCGGCCGGTTCCGGCTTCGAGTTCCCCGCCCCCGCGGGCTCGGTCCGCCTGGCCCCCGGCCCCAACGGCGAGCCCTACCTCAAGCTCACGGGCGAGGGGGGCGAGAGACGCCTCTCCTCGGCCCTGAACCCCCGGGCCGAGGACCGGGCCATGGTCGATAGGTTTTTCGGCGCCGGCGCCCCCGCCCCCCCGGGCCTCACGGTCCTGGGCCTCGGCCTCGCCTACCACCTGGAGTACCTGGCCGAGACCCTCCCCCCCGAGGCCCCCATCCTCGCAATCGAGGCCCGGGCCGAGCTGGCCTCGGCCGCCCTCACGGCCAGGGACCTCTCCAAGGTCCTCTCCCGGCCAAATTTCACCCTCTCGGTGGGGCCAACGAGGCGCCTCCCGGCGGACGCCCCCCGGGCCGTCCTGGCCCGCCCGGCCAACCTGCGCCAGGACCCCGGCCTCTACCCCGCCCAGGACCCCGCGCCCGCCGGGAGGCGCCTCAAGCCGCCCAGGATACTGTTCCTGGACGCGGACTACTTCCTGGGCCGGGAGATCCAGCGGGCCGCCCGCCTCATGGGCTCGCCCCTCTCGGCCTGGTCGGCCAAACTCGGCCCCACCGCCGACGGCTCCGATTACCGGCGCCTCCTCGCCCAGATCAAGGACTTCAGGCCCGAGATGGTCCTGACCGTGAACCACCTCGGCTTCGACGCCGACGGCATCCTCGCCTCCGCCCTCCGCCGCCTCGGCCTACCCATGGCCTCCTGGTTCGTCGACAGCCCCTACTTCATCCTGGCCGAGGCCAAACGCCCCGACGGCGACTTCTTCGCCTTCTGCTGGGACAGCGATTACCTGGGGGTCCTCCGCGGCCTCGGCTACGGCCCGGTGACATACCTCCCCCTCGCGACCGATCCCGCTGTCTTCTCCCCCGCCCCCGCCAAGACCCGGGACATCGTGGCCTTCGTCGGCGACAGCCTGGCCGCGGCCACGGAAAAATACCTGGCCCTCTCCGGCCTCGCCCGTGGCGATCTCCCCGCCGTGGACGCCCTGGCGGGCGAGTTTCTGAAAAGCCCGCGCCTCACGCCCGGCCCGGATTTCGGCCCCGATTTCGGCCCACTCGCCGAAAACCTCGACTTCGGGCAAAGGCTGAACCTCGCCGCCCTCATCACCTGGCGGGCCAGCCGCCTGAGCCGCCTCGCCGTCCTCTCGGCCATGCCCAGCGACATCCTCGAAATCAACGGCGACCCCGGCTGGCGCGAACCCCTCCCGGCCGTGACCGTCCACGATCGCCTGAACTACTACGCCGATCTGGCCCCCCGCTACCGCTCCTCGGCCATAAACCTGAACGTCACCAGCGCCCAGATGAAAACCGGCCTGAACCAAAGGGTTTTTGACGTCCCGGCCTGCCGGGCCTTTCTCCTGACCGATTCCCGGGCCCAGCTCCAACCCCTCTTCGACCCCGACGAGGTGGCCACATACGGCGAGCCCGCCGAGGCCGCCGATCTGGCCCGCTTCTACCTCGCCCGCCCAGACCTCCGCGAGCGCATGGCCGCCAAGGCCCACGCAAGGGTCCTCGCCTCACACCTCTACACCCACCGTCTGGAAAAACTAACCAAAACGGTCATGGGCCACACCCCGTGACGACCCTCGTCATACAGCCCATGAAACTGGGCGACCTCGTCCAGTCCACGCCCCTGCTGGCCGACCTCAAGGCCCTGGGCCCGCCCCTCACCCTCGTCGTGACCCGCCCCGAGGTCGCGGCCGCGGCCAAACTGACCGGCCTCCCCGACCGCGTGGCCCTCATCGCCGAGGACGATTTCAAAAACGGCCCATCCCTGACCGGTCTCCCGGACGCCCCGGACCTGTTGGTGAACCTCTCCTCCTCGGCCCCGTCCCTCGCCCTCGCCGGGCGCCTCAGGGCCAAAACCCGCCTCGGCCCCCAAAACGGCGCCCAAAATGGCGCACAAAACGGCCATGTCGGCCTCTCCCTCCCCCCGGCCCAGCGCCTGGCCGCGGCCATAATGGCCGTGGAGAGACCCCTCGGCCGCCTGAACCTGGTCGATATCTGGCGCCTCCTGAGCCCCGCCGGCCCGGCCGCCTCCAAATCGACCCTCTGGCCCCTCGATCCGGCCATGGGCCTCACCGAGGCCCTTGGCCCAGAACTTGGCCACGCCCTCGCCCAGGCCGCGCCCCCCATCGTAGGCCTCCACCTGGGGAGCGGCAACCACCTGCGCCGCTGGCCCGTCGAGCGCTTCGTGGCCCTGGCCAAGGGCCTCCCCGGGGCCACGATCGCCCTCCTGGGCGGCGCCTCCGAGCGCTCCCTCGCCAGACGCTTCCTGGCCCTCCGGGACCCTTCCGACCCGCCGGCCATCGACCTCTCCGGCAAAACCTCCCTTGCCGCCCTGGGCCCGGCCATAAAAAAACTGAACCTCTTCGTCTCCGCCGACACCGGGGTCATGCACATCGCCGCCGCCCTGGGCGCCCAGGTCCTCGCCGTCTTCGGCGGACCGGCCCTAGCCGGCGAGACCGGCCCCTACGCCCCCGGCTCAATCATCGTCCAGGGCCGCTCCCACTGCTCGCCCTGCGCCGAGAGCCGCCGGTGCCCGGCCCGGCCCTGCCCGGCCCTCCCGCCCGTGGGCCCGGTCCTCCGGGCGGCCCGCCGCCTCCTCTTCCTTCCCGACGGCCCTCTCCCGGACCCCGATCCCTCGGTAACCGTTTACGGGACGGCAACGGACGCCCTCGGCCAAACCCTCAAGGGCTTTTTCCCAACCCCCCTGGGCCCTTCCGAGCGACTGGCCCATGCCATCCGCGAGGCCGCCGCGGCCTCCCTGTGCCCGGGCCTCGCCCCCAACCCCGCCCTCGAAAACCTGCCCCTGGCCCCGCCCGCGAAGGGCTGGCCCGATGCCCTCCCCACGGTCACGGCCATCGCCAAGCTGGCCTTTGACGCCCCCATTGCCAGAAAAGCCTTCACCGAGGCGACCCTGGCCGCCCTCTCCCGGATCGACCGCGCCGGCGTCGTTTACCAAGCGTAAAAGGTTACGGGGCGGGGCTGAGGCTTAAGGCTCCGTTGGGAGGCCATTACCCATTACCCGTTTGGGTAATTTCCGGCTTTTTACGAAGTTTTGGGCGCGGATTATTTAAATTCGATCAATTCAGCCAAAAAGTCCCATTTCGGTAAACCGCCAAACTAAACCTTTGATGATAAGGCCAAAAGTAACCTCATCGCTGGCGTCGGCCTTCCCCGCGGCCCGTTATTTAGATTTTTTATTTTTTCCCATGCCCACCGGAAACGAATTGCGTGTCCCCCCCCAAACTAATGACCCGCCTCGGCCCCTGCCCCGGGCGGTCGCGATCGCCCGATTGATAGACTTTGTCAAACAATTAACGCATGTTGACTCCAAATCCCCGGCAAGTTAAAATAATCCCACTTTTGACCCCGGGGGGCTAACCCCCGGGCCAAACCGATCCCAAGCTTACCCAGTAAAGCAAGGAGCTTTTGGCGACGCCGCCTGACCCGGGCCCCCGGCCCCCTTTGGCGAGGACCGGGATTTCCGGCAAAACGATATGGCCACGAAGGCC
>JAITKA010000125.1 GCA_031278635.1 Deltaproteobacteria bacterium
TTGATAATTGATCAATATCTTTGATTAAATATGCATAGTATTGATAATCTTTAATAACATAAGGAATCTTCTTGCAATGTAAAAATCTACCGTTATACTCTACTGCATACTGTGCTTTATCTATATCTGAACCATGATTTAAAACTATATCCCTAAAAATAGTCTTATTAGCATTCATTCTTGTTATATAAGGAATATGTAATTTATTCAAGAATATTAAATTTTGTTCTGAACTATATCCTGCATCCATAATGATAAATTTTATATCAATTTCGTTGGCTTGTAACGTATTAATAGTGTGTTTTAACGTTGAATTATCGATAATGAACCTAGGAATAGCATTGAAAAAAATTGGCAATCCGGATTTTTGGTCAAATACATATATTAGTCTAACTTTATTATTTATTAAACCATTATGATTACTAACAGCTGTTAACGGTATATCGATTTTAGTGGGCAATACGCTACTATCAATTAACACTGGAAACTCTTTTAAACCATTAAATTGATTATATTGTGACATGATATTTAAATAATGCACAGTAAAATCTTGATGATTAAGGTCTTGCCCTAGCTTATGTAAATATTTTGAGATATCAGATGATGATACAATAGCATTAGGATACTTAATTTGAGCAAATGATCTATCATACCAATGGGCAATATTATCAAAAGGTTGGCCAGGATTTGATAATTTATAGGCAACTAAAGTTAAAAGCGTATCTGTATCTCCCGGGGTTACTATTTTAAATACCGAAAGAAGACCAGATTTAGTAATTATATCATCAAAAACCCATATATCCCCATATCGTAGACTTTCTCGTTCGCTAGAGTAAATTTTTAATGATAAATCAGGCCTCGGTATATATCCTTTTTCTAGTGAAAAATTGAAAAAACCTTTTTTAGTATGATAAAATAATAAATTTTCCTGATCAATCACTTTCCCAAGATAGTCATAATCATGATAAACTTTTCTATTTCTCTTGTAAGTATTTTTTACGTGCGAAGCATACAATCCGTTTTTTCGTTTTTGAAACCTAATGTGACCTGGATAAGGAGGCGGCTCTGTTGGAAATGTTTGCTTAAATTGGTTGGGCGACTCAGTCATAATATCCCCGGTTTTATGCGAAAAATTATTACGCTTTTTATTTAGTGCGTCAAATAAGATCATATAAATTTATTTGATTGTATATGATGGCATATAAATTTATTTGATTGTATATAATGGCATATAATTTTCTTTGATTTGTTATTTTTATTGAATAATTTTTTTCGTTGCATAAGTTGACTATGCGAAATCTTTAATTGTTTTTAGCGGGAACTTAGATGCTAAATTTTGGGTACAAAACTTAAGCGTTCCATGGCGTTTTTCGTCGGGTGTATCCTCCGATTTTCATGGTCGATTGCCTCTATTGGCGGCTCTATTGGCGGCTTAATTTCACTGGAAACATAACCGTTACGAAGTTGATAGTTTTTTGAATGTATAGTTTACGCTCTTACAATTTATTTGGTGTGCCAAATATGATCATATAAAATTATTTTATGGTATATGATGGCATATAATTTCTTTTGGTTGGTTGTTTTTAGTGAACAATTTTTTCCGTTGCATAAGTTGGCCATGCGAAATCTTTAATTGCTTTTAGCGTGAACCTAGATGCTAAATTTATGGCGTTTTTCGTCGGGTGTATCCTCCGATTGCCTGCATCATAGCCCCACGCGATGGGTGAATCAATCCATGAATCGGCCCCGGGGCTTGGGCGCCGGGCCCGCGGCGCGTAAGGGGGTTGGGGGCACCCACATGCGCCTAAGCCGGCGGTTTTGGCCGCAAAAGTATTGACAGACTTTGGATTAACTGTCATTATAATCTCATACAACCGGTGCCTGGACGTCTTTGGCGGGGGAAACCGTGCTGTGTGTTCCCTTTCGCTTGTCGGCCGGAAGTGGCCGGGAGGCATCCGTAAGGGCGTGACCGTATGGGCCCATTCATTCGAGGGGCTAAGGGCGCCGGGAAGCGATAGCATCCATACGCTAAGATAAGTCGTGAACGTTAGAACGTTACGCTGATAGTTGTTGAAAAAGTTAGAACCTTAATCTGATAGTTGCCAATGGGATCCCAAGTTATGGGAGCCCTTGATAGTTAGGAGGTAATCCATGCCAGAAGAACAAAGCGCCCCCGATTGCATGAAAGAGGAAACCAGGCTAATTACCGGGAATTGCCCAAAGTGCGGCGAGGAACTGGAATTCTTTAGCGTAACCGAGCTTCGCAACCAGAAGCACTGCTATTGCTGCAAGGCCCCGTTCGACGCCCATGCCTTCGCCGACAAGTTGGGCATTTCCATCTAAAGGCCGATAACGGTCCCCTGAAACGGGGGCCTTTTTGGAACGAAAGTAAAGCCCCCGGCCCATGGCGGGGGTTTTTTTGGGGGAGGTCGGGGGCCCTTGGGATGGCGCCGAATATGGCCAATCGGTCAATATGGGGACAGATGCCTTGTGATGCCTAGGTTTTTATGGTATATAATCCCAAGCGGGAAAACAATTGCCAATGTTTTTCGACGCCACGGGCTTTTAAGGCCCGTTTATTTTCACTGATTTTAGGTGGTGGCCCATGTTCGGTAAGAACTCAAAGAACGGCAAGCTTGGCAAGCACGTCTGGAACGCATTTTTTGCCAGTAGCGTCGAGATAGAGGGCTCCCTTAGGTTTTCGGGGCTACTGAACATCGATGGCAACCTGACCGGGGCCATAGTCGCCAAGGGCATGCTGGTCACCGGCACCAACGCCACCATCACGGGCGACGTGTTCGTCGAGAACCTCATCATCTCCGGGACGGTCAAGGGCAACGTCTACGCGACCGGCGAGGTCCATTTGAACAACACGGCCAAGGTCATCGGCAACATCAACTACAATTCGCTGTCCATAATCCCCGGGGCCTTCCATGAGGGCAACAGCCATTTTTTCAGCGATGAGGAAAGGGAGGAGCTGACGGCCAGGATACACGAGGAACTGCACCTTCCCTATCCCGAGGCCAAGGCCAAAAAGGGCAAGCCCCAGTCCCTTCCCGAGCCCATCACGGTGGAGAAAACCGAGTCCAAGCCCGATACCCAGCTCGAGGCGGGCATACGGCCCCTGAACGAGCCGGCCGGCTGAGGGCCCGCCCCCAGGTGAATTAAAGCCGCGAGCCTTTCAGGAAAAAAACCCGCCTTTGGCGGGTTTTTTCGTGGCTATTTTTTCTCGGCCTCGGGCTTTTTGGCCGCCTGGCCCTTGCCGGCCTTGGCCGGGGGGGCCGGGGGGGCGGCGAGGGCGGCCCCGATGAAGGCGCCGAAAAGCGGGTGGGGTTTCATGGGCGAGGACTTGAACTCCGGGTGGAACTGGCAGCCCAGGAACCAGGGCTGGCCGGCCAGCTCGATTATCTCCACCAGCTTGGGTTTGGGGAGGTTGGGGTTGTCGAGGGGGTTGTCGGGCACCTGGCCGCTCACGATGAGGCCCGAGGCGGTCAGCTGGTCGATGTAGGCCGGGTTGAACTCGTAGCGGTGGCGGTGGCGCTCGTGGATGAGGTCGGTTTTGTAGGCCTCGCGGGCTTTGGTGCCGGGCTCGAGCTTGCAGGGGTAGGAGCCGAGGCGCATGCTGCCGCCCAGGGCGTCGCCGGGGGATCTGTGGGTCCTGAGGCCCGTCTTGGGATCGAACCAGCTGCCCATGTGGAAGATGACCGGGTGGGGCGTGTTGGGGGCGAATTCCTCGGAGTCGGCCTTTTTTATCAAGGCCACGTTGCGGGCGAACTCGATGACGGCGCACTGGAGCCCCAGGCAGATGCCGAAAAAGGGCCGCTTGTGGGTCCTCGCGTACTTTATGGCCAGGATCATGCCCTCGATGCCCCGGTCCCCGAAGCCGCCGGGCACCAGGATGCCCTGGGCCCTCCCCAGGCGGCTGGCCACGTTTTGGGCGGTCAGGTCCTGGGCGTTCACGTAATCGAGCTCGACCTTGACTTTATGGGCCAGGCCCCCGTGGGTCAGGGCCTCCTGGAGGCTTTTGTAGGCCTCGGTCAGGGTCACGTATTTCCCGACGATGGCTATGGTCACGGTTTTGGTCAGGCGGGACTGCAGGTGGACGAGATCCGTCCAGGGCTTTATGTCGGGCGGGGTCGCGCCGAGCCTGAGGAGCGAGGAGACCTTGCGCTCCAGGCCCTGCTCGTAAAGCCTGATCGGGAGCTCGTGGATGTTTTTCACGTCCACGGCCGTGAAGACGGCGTCCTTGGAGACGTCGCAAAAGAGGGCGATCTTGGACCGGGTCTCCTTGTCCATGGGGGCGCTGGAGCGGCAGACGATGATGTCCGGCTGGATGCCCACGCCCCTTAATTCCTTGACGCTGTGCTGGGTGGGCTTGCTTTTGAGCTCCTGGGTGGTGCCCAGGTAGGGGACGAGGGTCAGGTGCATGAAAAGGGAGCGGCTTTTGCCCAGCTCGTGCTTGAGCTGCCTTAGGGCCTCAAGGAAGGGCTGGCCCTCGATGTCGCCCACGGTGCCGCCGACCTCGATCAGGGCCACGTCCAGTTCCGGGGAGGACATGGACATGATGGCCGCCTTTATCTCGTCGGTCACGTGGGGGATGACCTGGACGGTCCGCCCCAGGTAGTCGCCGTTCCGCTCCTTGTCCAGGACCGCGCTGTAGATGCGGCCCGCCGTGTAGCTCGAGCGCCTGGTCATGGGCGTCCCCAGGTAGCGCTCGTAGTGGCCCAGGTCCATGTCGGTCTCGGCCCCGTCGTCGGTGACGAAAACCTCCCCGTGCTGGTGGGGGCTCATGGTCCCGGGATCCAGGTTCAGGTAGGGGTCGAGTTTTTGCATGGAAACGGCCAGGCCCTTGGATTTTAGGAGGCTCCCCAGGGAGGCCGAGGTCAGCCCCTTGCCCAGCGAGGAGAGGACCCCGCCGGTGATGAAAATGAATTTCGTCTTGCCCTTGTTTTTCATCGGAGAACCTTTTTTTCGCGCCCGTGGGCGCTGGTTTTTTTTGGGGGATGGGGATTTTTTACCCGATCGGCGAGAGGCCAAAAGGGGGGTTTTGGGCCGGGGCGGATGGCGCGGCCGGGGGCGAAAATGGCGCCAAAGGTCACTCCCATTCGATCGTGCCCGGGGGCTTGGTCGAGATGTCGTAGACGACCCGGTTCACGCCCGAAACCTCGTTTATGATCCGGCTGGCCATGCGGGCCAAAAGGTCGTGGGGGAGCCTCGCCCAGTCGGCCGTCATGGCGTCCACGCTGGTGACCGCGCGGATGGCAACGACGCGGCCGTAGCTGCGACCGTCGCCCATGACCCCGACGCTTTTGTTGGAGAGGAGGACGGCGAAATACTGCCAGACCTCCCGGTCCAGGCCGGCGTTTTTTATCCCGTCGCGGACGATGCGGTCGGCGCGGCGGAGGATGGAAAGGGCCTCGGGCTCCACGGGCCCGATGACGCGGATGGCCAAGCCGGGGCCCGGGAAAGGCTGCCGCCAGAGGAGGTCATCCGGTATGCCCAGTTCCTTGCCCAGGACCCTGACCTCGTCCTTGAAGAGATCGCGCAGGGGCTCGATGAGCTTGAAGGGCAAATCCTTGGGCAGGCCGCCCACGTTGTGGTGGCTTTTTATCATGGCCGAGGGGCCCTGGGGGGAGACGCTCTCTATCACGTCGGGGTAGAGCGTGCCCTGAACGAGAAAGTCGATTTTGCCCAGTTTTTTGGCCTCGGCGGTGAAGACCTCGATGAAGGTTTTGCCGATTATCTTGCGCTTGGTCTCGGGGTCTTCCTCGCCCGCGAGGCGATCCAGAAAGAGGGCCGAGGCGTCGACTATCGTGAGGTTCATCTCTGGGTAGGCGGAGGTCAGGGCGGCCCGGACCTCGTCGACCTCCCCGTCCCTTAAAAGGCCGTTATCGACGAAAATGGAATGGAGCCGGCTCCCCACGGCCTTGGAAACCAGGGCCGCCGCCACGGCGGAGTCGACGCCCCCGGAGAGGGCGCAGATGACGTGGCCGTCGGGGCCGGTTTTGGCCCTCACGGCCTCTATGGTGTCGCGGGCGAAGGAGGACATTTTCCAGGTCGGGGTCAGGCCGGCCGCGGCCAAAAAATTGGCTAAAATAAGCTCGCCGTTCTGGGTGTGATGGACCTCCGGGTGGAACTGGATGGCGTGGATTTTCCTTATCGGATCCTCCATGGCGGCGACCGGCAGATCGGCCGTTTTTCCGGAAACGAGGAAGCCCGGCGGGGTGGCCTCGACCCTGTCCCCGTGGGACATCCAGACCTTGAAAGGGCCCCCTGGGAGGCCCCGCCAGAGGGGGCCATCGTTTAGCCGCTCGAAGCTCGCGGGGCCGTATTCGCCCGTGGCCTCCTTGGTCAGTTTGCCGCCCAAACTGTGGGCCAAAAGCTGCATGCCGTAGCAGATTCCGAGGATCGGGAGGCCCGCGGCGACGAGGGCCGGATCGAGCGTCGGGGCCCCTTCCTCCATGGCGCTGGCCGGCCCCCCGGAGAGGATCAGGGCCCCCGGCCCGCGGCCCAGGGAGGGCCCCACGGGCAAGCCGGCCGGCAGGATTTCGGCGTAGAAACCGGCCGCCCTGGTCTTCCTGGCGATGAGCTGCGTGAACTGGGAACCGTAATCTATTATTAGGACGTGCCCGGCCATATGACCTCGTTTTGGCCCGCGAGGGGCCCGGTGGAAACGGTTGACGGGAAAGGTTTTGGGGGTGGCCGCCTGGGCTGGCGTCCCAGTTGGGGCTACCCTTTGATGGTTATGGTCTCGTCGTTTGGAAAATTAAAACGCTAATTTGGCATATAGGGTAAATTTCAAATGGGCTTTCGTTATGAAAAAAATACTTATAGGCGTCAATTACTTAGCTATGTGCCTGGAAGAAAACATACGTTAGCCAGGAGAATTTAAAGGCGTATCCGGAGTGACGATTCCATTCCGGTATGGCCAAGTTTATTACACGTAACGGACAATGTCAACGCTTGAGATTATAATCGCGAAATATGCTGGGGCCGTGGCCGCGCAAGGCCCCGGCGGTTGATGCCGAAAGATCGCGGCCGAAAAAGCTCGTTTCGGGCCAAAAAAACGCGAACGAAAATCCCCAAAAAGGCGAAAATCGGCCCGCGGGTTTTCGCGACCGGGACAAAAAAAAACCCCCGGCCTCGCGAACGGGGCGGGGGGGGTTTCGGGGAGAAAGGGGCCCTAGGGCTCGGGGTCGGGATCGAGTCCCAGGGAGGCGTAGATCTCCGAGAGCGGGGTGCCGTTAACGGCGCTGCAGCGGCCGGTCCGGGAGTGGATTTTCACGGCCATCAGGGGCGAGCGCCCGGGGTTTTGGCAGTACTTGTCGGCCGCGCCGGAGAAGTCCTGGCCCATGACCTTGCCGAGGAGTTCCCAGCCCAGCCGGATCGCGTGGGGGTCATGGACGAAGCGGCCGCTACCCAGGCAGGATATGCCCATCCAGGCCTTGAGGTCCGGGGTGGCGAAGGTGTATTTCAAAAGCACGTGGGGGGACGACCTGAGGTTTTTGCTGGTCCCGCCGCCGGGGTTGATCATGAAGCAGGTTTCCGTGTCGGTGTAAAAGGGCGTGGCCTCGATGGCGAAGGGCACCCCGTCGGGCCTCACGGTGATTATGGAGGCCCATATGGCTTTTTTGGTGATGGCGATTATCTCCTCGGCGGTCAGGGTTCTCATCGGCCGCCCCCGCCGGCCCTTTCGAAGGCCTCGAGGGCGAAGGCCCTGGCCCCCTCGAGGTCCTTGTCGTTGGGGTGTTTGGCGGCCTCGGTCAGGCGGGCCTTACGCTCCTCGGTCATCCGGGCGTGGGGATGGTCGGGGGGCAGGGATTTTTTCATCCGCCCCAGGAGGGCCGGGTCGACCTTGCCCTGGCAGCGGAAGGAGCCCATGGGCTCGTTTTGGCCCCGTTCTATCAGCTCCCCGGTGACCCTGGCCACGTCGTCCGCGTGGGCCGAGTCCGGGTAGGCCCCCAGGGTGAAGAAAAAGCCCACGGCCTTGCCTTGGAGCTTCCCCAGGAATTCCTTGGTCTTGCGATCGGCCTCGCCGCGGTCGACCCAAAAACCCGCGAGGATCAGGTCGTAGCCCGACGGGTCGGGGCTTTGGTCGATGGGGTGAAGTTCCGAGCCGGGGATGGCCGAGGCCACGGCCTCGGCGACTTTCTTGGTGTTTCCGGTTAGGCTTGAGTATGTTACCAGCGTTTTCATGTCTTCCTCATATGTGTAGGGCGTTAGGCTTGGGCATTTTTTCGTTAGGGGCCCGTTCTTTCGGCGTTCCGGGCCCTAGTGGCCAGGGAGTTCCAGCTGCCGGTCGGCGCAGAGGTTGACCAGCTCGAGGTCGTGGGTGACGACCAGGACGGCCGGGCCCTTTTTGGCGGCCTCGCGGATCTGTGAGCCCATGAGCCTCAGGTTGTGGCCATCGAGGCCGGAGGTGGGCTCGTCCAGGGCCAGGAGCCGGGTGGGCCGGGCCAGGCCCACGGCCACCACCAGGCGCTGTTTCTCGCCGCCCGAGAGCGACTGCGGGTGGCGGCCGGAGAGGGCCGCGAGGCCGAAGGCCTCGAGTATGCCCATGGCCACGTCCCGGGGTCCGCGGGAGCCCTGGCCCAGGGCCAGGGTGACCTCGCCCAGGACCGTGGGCATGTACAGTTGGTGGTCGGCGTTTTGGAGGACCACCTGGCCCAGTTCCAGGGAGGCCGGCTTCCCGCCGTGGGAGACCGTCCCCCGGAGGGGTTTTTCCAGGCCGCACAGGAGCCTCGCCAGGGTCGTCTTGCCCCGCCCGCTGGGGCCGGTCAGGGCCGTGACCTCGCCCCCGGCCAGGGCCAGGTCGAGGCCCCCGAAAAGCTCCCGGCCACCGGGGTAGGCGAAATGGAGGTTCTCGACCCTGGCCGCCCACCCGTCGGTTGGGGCCACAAAGCCGGGCGGCGGGGGGAGGCGCCCCGGGAGCGGGGGCTCGGGGCTCCGGAGGCCAAGCCGCCTAAGCCTTTCGCCGTCCCCCAGGCACTCGAAGGGGCCCTCGAGGGCGACCTTGCCGTCCTCCAGGACCAACAGCCTCTCGCATAGGCCCGAAAGCCAGTGGAGGCGGTGATCGGCCACGATCAGGGCCAGGCCCTCATGGCGCAATTTTTGGAGGACCGATTTGAGCTCGCCCAGGAAAACCGGGTCGAGGTTGGCGCTGGGCTCGTCGAGCAGGAGAAGCTTGGGCCGCAGGGCGGTCAGGGCGGCCAGGACCGCCTTCTGCTTCTGGCCCTCGGAGAGCTTGAAGACGGAGTGATCCCTTAGGGCCGTGAGGCCCAGGGCCCCGAGGCGCTCGGAGGTTATGGCCTCGGCCCCGGGGCCGGTCACCCCCCGGCAGCGGAGGGTCAGGGAGATCTCCTCCCCGACCGTCCCGGCGAAAAACTGGGCCTCGGGGTTTTGGAGCATGAGCCTCGCCCCCTTGCCCCACTCGGCCACCCCGCCTTGGCCCGCGAAGACCCCGTCCAATAGGGCCCGGCCCCTGAGGTCCCCCTTGAGGAAGTGGGGGTGGAGGCCCGCCAGTATCGAGAGGAGCGTGCTCTTGCCGCTCCCGCTCCGCCCGGCCAGAAGGAGCGACTCCCCGGGCCCCAGGGAGAAACTCACCCCCTTGAGGGCCTCGCTGTCGGCATGGGCGTGCCGGTAGGAGAGGGAGTCCACGGTAAGCATCAGAAGGCACTCCCGACCACGATCTGGGTCAGGCCCGACAGGGCCACGGCCAGGGCGGCCAGCAGCATGGTCGCCCGGTCCCTGGCCGAGAAGGGCCGGGGGGCGCGGCCGAAATCGGTCCCGGGCTCAAGGCCCTTGAGCTCGGCGGCCATGGCCAGCTCGTCGGCCGAGCGGATCAGGCGGACGATCAGGGGCTGGAAAAATACCCGCCACCAGGTGAGCGGCCGCCTCAGCCAAAACAGGAAACCCTTGCGGCCCCTGAAGCGTATGCCCACGGCCTCCCTTAGCTGCACCAGGTCGTTTAGGATGGTGGGGATGAAGCGAATTGTGACCATCAGGGGGAGCCTCACGATGCCCGGGAGGCGCAGCCTCCCCAGGGCCGTGGCCAGGTCCGTCAGCCTGGAATTGAGGGCCAGGGGCAGGATGGCGTTCATGGTCACCCCCAGCCTCAGGAAAGGCGATATGGCCATGGACATCGGGGAGTTCCGCATGATGGGAAAGACGAAGCCCATGGCCCATACGCAAAACAGGGCCACGGCGCACATGACGCCCATGAAAAGGTAGGCTATCAGGAGGGTTTTCGGCTTGATCTCGATGACCGCGTAGAGCGCGGAGAAAGACAAAAGCAGGGCCAGGGCCTGGGGCTCGCTTATGGCCAGCGAGGAGACCGAGGCCGCGACCGTCATCAGCAGGCGGGTCTCGGCCCTGAGGTCCAGGCGGCTCGCCCCCCTGAGGCCCTCAATCCTGGATAAGGCCCGCATGCCTAAGCTCCTTGGCCATCTTCACCCCCCCGGCCAGGCCCAGGAGGATCCCCAGGTAACTGAAGGCCGAGACGACAATGACCATGGCCAGCAAACCCGGTTGTTCCCTGACGCCCAGATAGGAGACGCCGACGTTGATTAGCCGGACGACCAGCTCGCTGGCCGCCACCATGGGTATGGCCAGCCACGGCCTCCGGGCGAGGCCCCCGGCCAGCCAGGCCAGGGCTTCCACGGCCACGGTCCCCAGGAGTACCGCCGGCAGCGAGATGACGTGCTGGCCCATCAAAAGGAACGACAGGAGCATGCCCACGGCGTTCGATAGCGTGAGGGTCCCGGTTTTGGGCACCTTGGCCAGGAGGACCACGACCAGGGCCGACTGGACGGCGCTTTTGAGGACCAGGGTCAGGGGGTTCATGCCCCCGCCGACCAGGGCCAGGGTCAGGGAGGCGGCCTTGGCCGCGGCCGAGAAAAGGCCGATGGTCACAAGCTCCCGGGTCTCGAAAAGACCCCGGCCGTTCCACGCCTCGCGCCAGGAAAGGGTTTTAGCCTTCAATGCCGTCTCCGTAAGGCCCGCCCCCGGTTGCGGGGCCGTAAGCCCCGCCCCGGGGCGGGTATGTCAAGGCCCTTGGGGCCGGTTAAAACTCGAAGCCCACCGAGGCGACCGCGTGGAAGCCTGGATCCTCGATCATGTTGTTGGCCCGCGTGTACCTGCGGTCAAATATGTTCCGCAGCGAAAACGAGGCGTTCCACTTGTGCTCGTCCCCCCACTCAAGGCCCAGATCGACATTGTAGGTGGCCCAGCCCGGCAGCCTTTCGGTCACGAAACCATAGTCATACGTATTGGGATCCCCCGACCCGTTGGGCTGCAAGGTCGTCGCGTCGTAATCCGTCTCCTTGGCGAGGGATGCCCACTCCATGTACGCGTTCGAGTGGAAAATAAAGCCGTTATCCAGATCCCTGTCGAATTTGACCCCAAGGCGCCCGGACCAGGGCGGGGTCCCGGTATCGGTGGTCGAATATTGGACTATCCTGGTTGGCCCGAACAGTTTGGTCAACGTTTTGGTGTCGGTGAATTCCCGGTTCACGTAGCTCACGGTCGCGTACGGGGTCAGGCCCACGGAATCGAAGCCATAACTGGCCCCCAGCTCGAAGCCCACGGTCCGGGCCCTGTCGGTGTTGACGAACTGGTTGCCCCCTAGCGCCGGGACGTTTTTCGTGGTGATGTAGTTCCGGCTCAGGGCGTAGAAGATGGCCAGGTCAAGGTTAAGGTCCCCATTATTATAGCGCATACCGACCTCAAAGTTGTCGGAAGTTTCAGGCTTTAGGCTTGGGTTTGGGTAGGTGGGGGTACCCGACCCATGGACGGTCCCAAGGTATAGGTCGTTTAGGGGTGGGAATTTATAGCCCTGGGACCAGGAGGCCCTAAGGGAGAGGTTATCGATGCCCGTCCAGACGATCCCGAAATTCCCCACCAGCTTTGAGTCGCTTTTGGAGGGGTTTTTAGGCAGGTTCGGGTTGTCGTTGGCCCTTAGCCTCGAGTTCACCCACGTGTTCCTGACCCCCAGCGTGAGGGTGAAATCATTGGGCAAACTCCACTCGTCCTGGGCGTATAAACCGATCGTCGTCTGTTCGGCCTTGTACCTAAAATCGCGGTAGGTGGACAAATACGCCGAGGATACCCCAATCGGGAACTGCAAGACTTGCGGCCGAACGTCGTCGGCGGTCAGCTCGTCGCGATTGTAGCCCAGCCCGACTATGAGGTAGTGATCGCCCAGCTTCCAGTCGCTTTGGAGGTTGCCGCCAATACTGTCCTGATCGTTTGTGGTATGCACGGCGGTATTTACGTACCTTCCAATGAAAGGCCCTACCGGGGGAAAGTCTATATGGACCAGGTTAAAAAAGTCCTTGACCATGTTTTGGTAATACAAAGTAAGGTTTAATTTGGCTAAATATTCCGTTAAATCGCGAAGCTCTATCCCCGCGGAGAAGGTTTTCCGATCCCATTGGGGTAAATCTAGGCTGACGGTCGTCCTAACGATACCCGGACTCGACCCGACCATGGTCAGGACCGCTTCCGACTGGACCGGGATATGGATGACGCTTCTGTAGTCGTCCGCCTTGACGAAAACGGAGCCTTTGTCCCAGTCGTAGCCGAGGCGGGCCGAGAAATACGTGTTGCCGTAGCTGCTCCGGACGGCCTCGCCGCCTGGGGTCATCCGGTTCCCGGCATTGATGCCGCTGCCGGTGACCCTGTAGTTAAAACCGTTGTACTCGCCGAAGATGGCCGTCTGCCACTCGAGGCTATTGGTGGAGGAGTCGGCTATGAGGTTTTGGCTAAAGGATACCGGCTTGTCCCCGCCCTTTTTGGTGATTATGTTGATAACCCCGCCGATGGCCTCCGAGCCGTAGAGGACCGAGGCGGGGCCCTTGATGACCTCGATCCGCTCAATCTGGCTGGTATCGACCAGTATGGCCGACCCGCTCATGCTCTTTTGCTCGGAGATCTTTATCCCGTCGATCAAAATGAGGCTTCTCATGGGGCTTTCCCCGCGGATCATGACCCTTTTGCCGCCGGCCATGCCCCCGTCGGTGATCTGGACCCCGGGGACGTCGGCCAAAAAGTCGGCCACGTTGGTCTGGGGCTGCCATTTGAGATCCTCGGCCGTCTTGACCCCGACGGTCATGGGGATGACGAACAGATCCCTCTCGGTCCTGGTGGAAGTCACCGTGACTTCCCTTGTCTCGATGTCCTGGGCGGCCAAATCCTTGGCCGGTAGGGTCTGCCAGGCTAACGATGCCAAGAGGGGCATTAAAAACGATAGTATGGATTTTCGCATTATGGTTTCTCCATGGGAATTACGCGTCTCGCCCGCCCGGGGCGAATGGTTTGGCGGAATTTCGCGGCTCCCGGGCCACACCCACCTGGCATGGGTCCGGCCGGCCCCCCGCGCCGCCGCGGTTAAGGGATAGGGCTCCCCGCCCGGCCGAAAACGTGGCCCCAGGGCGGGGTATCGAAAGGGCCCGCGGGAAAAACCGGGTTTTTCCCGCACCCATTCAAATTTTGGTCAATGTTTTTAATTTGTTATAAATTAAAGGCTTAAGGCGCAATCTTAGCGTTCCTTTTTTCGGGGCCCATTTTCGGGGTCCCGGGTTTTAGGCCGAGACATCCCCGCGGGCCAAAAACGCGGCCGTTTTAGGCCCCAACGTTTTCCGGTCAAATCCGGTATTGGGTTGACTCGTCCGGCCGGTCAAACGTCCCGCCTTTCGCGGGCCGGCGGCCGGGGATGGCGTTTAGGGTGGCGCCATGATTCCGTCCTCGCCAGGGCGCCTTAAGGGCGCCGAAAGGTTTGGGGATTTATGGCCAAGATCGCAGGCGGCCATAATTTTGGTAATATTTTCAAGATGTTATTCGATAAATACTTTTGGCGCAATGGCTGCGCTCCCATTTTTCGTGTCTTATTTCCGGTAGCGTCCTGGCCCCGGTTTTAGGCCGAGATTTTCCCGCGGGCCAAAAACGCTGCCGTTTTGGCCCGATTATTTGCCGGTCGGATCCGGGTTTGGGTTGATTCGCGGGGCGGGTTAGCCGTGGCGGTACGTCACTTTGCCGTCATGCCATGGGCCCTCGGTAATTAATCCCGTTTCGCGGCCCGAAGCCGCGGGTTTGAAGGGGGAAAGGCCTTTCGGGAATCCAAGGCGTCCCCGGGGGGCCCTTTGCCTTACCCGGCGTTTTCCTTGGCCGTGACCACAAGGGCCTGGGTCAGGTTTACTCCCCAGAACCTGCCGGGGTCGGTCAGTTCCATGTAATCGCCGTTAAGCCTGATCAGGCCCGCCTGGGCCCAGTTGTCGGTCAGGGCCTTTATGGGCCCGGGGCTCACGCCCCCGGCCCCGAATAGTTTCCGCAGGTTCAGGTAGCCCAGCTCCATCTGGCCGACTATGGAAGACTCCAGGGCCTCGTTCCCGGTGGGGAGGGTCAGGAAATCGGGGCCGAAACGGCCGCGCCTCGCGTCCCCCAGGTAGGCCGCGACATCGGGCAGCCTGTAGGTGGCGTGCCCGTCGATGAAACCGCCGCCGCCGGCCCCGAAGGCCAGGCAGTTTTTGCGGGACTTGGCCCAGGGGTTGTAAAGGTTCCTTTCCCTCGTGTCCCTGGCGTAGTGGCTGAGCGAAAGGCGCCGCCATTTGAGGCCGTCCAAAAACTCGGCCGCCCTCAGGTAGAACTCGGCCTGTCCCGGGAGCCCGGCCGGGGCCGGGATGCGGCCCTCCCTTACGGCCCTCTCCAACTCCCCGCCGGCGAAGACGTTCAGCTGGTAGGTGTCCAGTCCGTCCACCCCCAGGCGGTCGGCCGTCTCAAGGTCCGCCAAAAAGGCCGAAACGTCCTGCCCCGGGAGGCCGTAGATGAGATCGATTATGACCGGGGCCATCCGGCGGCGGATTAGGTTGGAGAGCTGGCCCATGGCCTTCTCGCGGTCGCCGTGGCGGCCCAGGGCCCGCCTGATCCGGGTGTCGAAACTCTGGACGCCCAGGGAGAAGCGGTTAAAACCCGCCGCCAAAAAGCCCTCGACGTTTTCCGGGCTCAGGTCCGAGACCCGGCCCTCCAGGGTCATCTCCAGATCCGAGGCCAGGCTAAAGTTTTTCTGGATGGCCCCGGTCAACCCGGCCAAAAGCCCCGGGGGCACGATGGTCGGGGTCCCGCCGCCGAAATAAACGGTCCTGACCGGGCCCGGCCGCCCCGGGGCCGTGGCCCCCATGGCCCCG
Source organism: Deltaproteobacteria bacterium (assembly GCA_031278635.1). Lineage (GTDB taxonomy): Bacteria > Desulfobacterota > Desulfarculia > Adiutricales > Adiutricaceae > JAIRNQ01. Next base: position 15,180 of record JAITKA010000125.1, read on the forward strand.
ATTTCCTTGGCCACGGCCGAGACGTATTCCTCCATCAGCTGGTTGTCGGGTTTCTGGCCCACGAAACCGCAGTAGAGGCAACGGTTTTGGCAGAAGGGCACGTGAACGTACAAGCCCAGCGGGCCCGGCGAGAGGCCCGCCAAAAGTTTCCCGTAAGCCTTGGCGGCCTCGGGCCCCTTTTGGCTCTCGCCCACCGTCCCGGCGTGGACGGCGAATTTCTCCCCGAAAGCCATGCCCGGCCCCGCCCCGACCCTGGCCATGAAGCGGCCCGGGCCCTTTTGGCCCGGGGCCGTCCGGCCGAGGTTGAAGGCCTTGCCCCCGGGCATGGCCACGGTCTGGGCCTTGGCCCCCGGTTTGGGCGCCCCCCCGGGTAAATCGGCCCCCAGGGCGGTCTCTTTCATTCTCTGGGCTTCCATCGACACCTCTTCCGCGGACGCGCCGCGATATATTCGGCGCGTTGGCGGACGTTTTTAACTCATTATAAGCCAATTGCGTGGTTTCGGGGCGATTATCTCGGGGATTTGGCTAGCGTTACGTCTAAGGGTAATCCATGGGGCTTAAAACGGCCCTACCTGAGCCTAAAGGCGATGGGCACGACCAGGGAACCGGGGGCACCTGGCCTCGCCTTCCAGCGCCCCCTGACCTTTTCCATGGTCGCGAGGGCGGCCTGGCCAAGGACGGGGTCGTAATCCCCCGGGGCCAGCGACACGCCGGTAATCTCGCCCAGGGGGCTGAAACTGACCCTGACCCTGACCGTCCCGGTCAGGTTGTCCCGCCTGGCCTGGCCGGGGTAGAACTTGCTCCTCTCGACGAGCCTGAGGAAGCCCGCGACGAATTTATCCCTGTCGGCCTGGGCCACCGGGGCGGCCGGGACCGCCGCCTCCGCGGCCTGGGGCGAAGCCGGCCCAGGCGCGGGTTGGGCCCTCGGTCTGACCTTGGGCCTCGGAGGCGGCGGTTTTTTCGCCGGTACCGGTTCGGCCACCCGCTCTGGCTCGGGCGGCGGAACAAAGTCGGGCATGGGCGCGGGCTCCGGGATGGGCTCGGGCGCGGTTATCTCCCCGAAATCGACCGGGGACTCTTCCGGCGCCTCCCACATCGAAACCGTGATGGCCGTCCTCTCCGGGACACCCGCGGGCGGGGGCCAGGCGATCCCCGGATGGGCCACGAGCCAGGCCGCCAGGGCCATGGCCAGGGCGAGGCCCGAATAGTTGCCTATCCTTGAGGCCTGAAGGTAACGATCCCGCCCCGCCGTGGCGGCCGCCCCAAAAAGGCCGTACCGGGCATGGCCGATCGCGGCCCGGGTCAACCCGGGCCTCACGGGCCCTCGCCCGGGGGGCCTTCCCCCGGGGCCACGACCTTGGCGCCCGCGTTAATCATGAACCGCTCCCGCCTCTGGCCCTTGGCCTCGTCCAGCACGGCCAAGAACGACCCGAAGGGGGCCTCCCGGTCGACGTTGAAGTAAATGGGGGCCAGGGGGGGATGGGCGGCTATGGCCTCCTTAAGCCCCGCCGCGTCCATGGGCTCCCGCCCCTTGTAGATCTTGCCCTCGGAGTCCACGCTTATGATCAGGGCCTCCTCGTCCGGCCTCGCCCCTTGGGCGTTTTCCGCCTCGGCCAGCCTCACGTCCAGGGCCGGCAAGGCGAACGTGGCCGCCAGGATAAAAAAGGCCAGAAGCAGGAACACGACGTCGATGAGCGAGGTCATGTCCAGGCCGTCCTCTTCCGACCAGGGGTCGGCCAAAGGGGAATCAAAGATCATTGGGATTACCTGATTGACCCATCCCGGTTCCCGCCTAGGCCATCATGGCCGCCTGGCCGGGCGGGTCGTCGTTCTCGCCGCCCAAAAGCGCCCCCGCGCCCTTGGGCCCGAATTTCGGGTTGGCCTCGTTCCTGGAGTCCAAAAACCTGTAGCCGTACTCGATGGCCGCGAGGTGGAAGCCCTTGAGCCTCAGCCGGAACAGGTAGCAGGCGATCAGGGCCGGGATGGCCAGCGTGAGGCCCATTATGGTGGTCAGGATGGCCTCCCAGATGCCCGCGGCCAAAATGGTCGAGGTGTTCAGGTTGGCCGAGACGGCCAGGGCCCTGAATACCCCGGAGAGGCCCAAAAGCGTACCCAGAAGGCCCAGCATGGGCGATATGAGCGCGATGATCCTCAGTATGGACAGATCCCGCTGGGTCCTCGCGAAACGCAGGTGGAAGAGGTAGGCCACCTCGGCCTTGAGATCGTTCGAGTGCCGCCCGTGGGTCTTCAAAACGTCGCTTACGATGGCCATGACCGGGTTCCCGGCATAGCGGCGCGAAATCGCCTCCAGCGAGCCGGGCGAGAGGGCCAGCGCCCCGGCCGCCTTCCTGAAGTCCCTGGCCGTGAGAAACAAATAAACCCAGTTCCTCACGATTAAAACCACGGCGACCAAGGCCAGGAAGGCCAGGGCCACGCCGGCCGGCCCGACCATCCTGAAGGCCTGGTAAATGGATTGACCCGTTTCCATGGGATTCCCGGGGACGCTAGGTCCCATGCTAAGGTGGATGCGCCTTTCCGGCGGGCCCGAGGGCCCCGCCTGGGCCGCGAAAATCGACCGGGCGAGTCGGGTATCGTTGAACGGGGCTCGCCGGGCCCAAGGGTAAGGGTTTTTAAGGGGAACGGTTAAGGATTTAACTGACGGGTCGAGAATATACAAATCCGGTCACCATGTCAAGTAAAAAATAAAAAAAATATGCTCCTAAGGCTATGGTTTTTCAGTTATTGGAATTTTTTCGCCTATAAATTAATTTATTGACAAGTCTTAGCTTTCCCATTTGTCAATAAATAAATTTTTTGCGTCAATAAATCACGTTACGATTTTTTGACAAAAATTTAAGCTTTGTTTAAAATCTGGTTGGCGCTTAAACCCACCCTACGATCCCTGACGCGGTCACCCCGGCGCTTTTCCCATGCCCATCCAATCGAATGGCCCAAACTGGCCCCCTTGATCGCGCCCGGATCCGACCAAATCAGTCCCTAACCAGGATTATCGCCTTGGCCCTCGCCCAAGACGATAATCCCGGTTAGGGTCGGCCCAAAAGGGGCCCTCCCGGCCGCCGCCCCCGTGGCCATAAAATACCGTATAGGATGAGAGGTTACCGAACCGTCGCGAATTGGCCAACTTCCATACCGGCTTAACTGTCTCTGGGATATATTTTCCTCCCTTAATCGCCATTCCCAGGATACTTTTTACCAATACGTCCCAAAAAAGATATTTTTCCATAGATTGTACATTATCTATGATAAATATTTATACTAAAATTTATAGAGGATAAGTTAATGACAGAAAGTAAACTTACCGCGCGAAAGCCCTCGTTCCTACCCCGTCACATCGTCAGTCTCCTGTCATTGGTGGAAAGGTTCTGTCAAAACATCTATAGGCGTGGCATCCAAAGGTTTATAATTTTCGTTATTATCTTCAACGCCGTCATCCTTGGCTTCGAGACATCCCCAAAGATCAT
>JAITKA010000071.1 GCA_031278635.1 Deltaproteobacteria bacterium
GCTACTCTTTTTATATATGACTCCTCTAATACAGACCAAAAATATAAAACTATATCAAATAAAGGACTAAAAGATTCTGTTTGGTAATTGCGTCTAACCATTAAACACTCTCAATATAATATAAATATAAATAAGATATCAAAACAATTGCTATATGCGCTAAAAAATATCAGAAAACTTGTTTCAAATTATCCAATAAGCCTTAAAAGTAAAGCCGATTAAATAAAAGCGCCGAAATATCGCAAGACGCATCGCCGGGGTGGTTAAGTTATAGCGCCTGGGCAAGCGCTGAAGGTCCCGGTTTTGCGAATCAAACGGGAGCGACCATATACGGGGTTATCGTTTTGGGGATTTTTGGGTGATGGCGGCAACAGGGAAGATGTTGGCGATGGGGTCGCTTTTTTAAGGGGCGCGGTTACAATCAGGTCTGACTTTTTAGGGAAAATTATATCCCCTTTTGGCGTACGCTTTTGGAGTTTTGGGCTCGTTTGGGACCCTGGGGGGCCCTAGGTGTGTCTGGGGGTGCGGCGTCGATGGCCATCGAGGTTGTAGAGGGCTAGTTTCGTTATGAGAGCCCGGCGGGTCAGGCCCAGGATTTCGGCGGCGCGGGTGCGGTTGCCGCCCCAAGTCTGGGCGGCCATGACCCGGATGGCGGCGGGGGCCATGGGCTTGGGCTGGAGGTTATTTTACGCATAGCCTGGTCTAGGAAGTGGCCCACAGGAAGGACGGTATTTTAATAATTACGTTCTATGACTACGTAATTTAACAAAAAGATAGATACTGAAAGGGCATATTATACCAATATTGTTAGCAGAAAGTAATTTAAATGGACGATCTTGAAGATCTTATCTCTGTAATTGACGATAATCTTTCGGTTGAACTAAAGGATAAGCTTGAACCCAGCCAAGCCAAACCTTACCCGGGCCAGCCTCAGGCCCCACCGCAAGAGTATTATCCTGGCCAGCCCCAGGATCCTTACCAAGCGCCTTACCAAGCGCCTTACCCGGGGCAACTAGGCGGCGAATGATTGCTTGTTTATGATAATTGTGATAGAATATTGATTGACTGGAAAAAAAGTCAATTTTAAGCAAAAAAAAAACAGAAATAATCCTTAGATAATAATTAACTAATTTAAGGATAAATTATATAGAGATTTGATTATATGTATTTTCTTATCGTCATTATAATAAATTTAATAACTTTATTTAATTGTTTGTCAAATAATCGAGGGTATATTTATATTTTTAGTTCAATAATCACATTAATTTTTATTGGTTTATTGTTGACAACCAATAAATTTGATCTATTAATTTTTAATTTTTTTGAAAATAATATAAATTTTATAATTATTGCTGTATTAATTTTTAATGGTATCGCTATATTTTATGATATTCTAGTTTTGGCAAAATATATTCTAGCCAATAGTAAAATTAGAATTCTATTAACATTAACAAGCACAATTTTTTATACACCTATAATATCTTTTATATTCATTTATAAATATTATAATAATATAAGGAGATAATATGTCTGAAGATTTAACATTGCCAGAAATGTATGTTAATATTATAAACTATATTTGGGGGCCTGGTACTTTAGGAGACTTTAGGAGACAATAGGCCTGAAAATGTCAACTACCCCGCAGCAGAGACTGCGGGGTATCTCAGGAGAGAAGAGAAGAGCCAGATAAGAGAAAGCCGCGGCAGAGCCGCGGGGAATTAAACCCATTGAGATTAAAGACATGTTCAACTGCCAACTCGACACATACCTTAACAAAAGCGTTATTTTTTTAATTTTTTAGTTCAATTTCTCCCCATTTTTGATCAGCAAGCTGTAAAGCAGCTAAAATACTATCGTTTTTAGAACAAGCCGATATAATCAAATCTCCCCAAGTTAGGTGTTACCCCTGCAGGGCTGTCGGGCCCTGCAGGGGTCTTCTATTTTAGCTATCGATCACTGAGCAACCAATGCGATATCAGACCAGAACAACGGCGCCGATAACATGCGCAACGATTTCAATCAGGAACCGCCCATCCATAGAAATTGGTAACTTATTAATGAATTTCAATTCTTCTTTTTCAATGCTATTAACAATTATTTTATTCCACTTTTTCACGATTTATCAAAATATTATTTTATTTATAAGACTTTGTCAATCATTTTTCAATTATATTCGAAAAAAATTTAGCCCATATTGCACATAATGGGGCGCGGGCTATGCGCCGTTGCGATCGAGGTGAAGCCTCGGGCGTTATGGCGCATAGGTCGCAGTTATGCGAAGTCCGCGCAGCGGATTTTGCTTAACGTTCCGGTTGTATGTGACGATTTTGCAAGCCCGGCAAAGGAAACCGTGGGTTTCCAGGGCTTGCGAAAATGTGGGTGGAGCGGAGGGTGGGAGGCGTAGCCGACCTAGCGTAGCGGAACCCCGAGGGCCTTTAGGCCCGAAGCGTATAACGACCCGTTATGTGCGGTGGGTGGCTTACTCCATTATTTCTTTGAAAATAATGAAAAAATCTTTTGTAAAAAACCTTCTTTTTGTTTTTCCATATAATTTTCAACAAAATATTGGGTAAATTTTTTCGCTTCTTCATCTTGTTTTATTGGAATGATGATTTCATCTTCATCTTCATTTATATATTCAGAAACAACAAATTGTATATATTGTTTCGGAAGTTGTTTATGCCTAATTATTATTTCTTTTGACATCCAATTTTGGGAAGCTTTTTCTATTTCCGTTTTTTTCAGAAAAAAAGCTTTCCCATAATGTTCGATATCTCTATCAACAGGAAGAACTACAATCTCATTTACCGTGGTATCATAACCAATGGCATAATTTGAATATGTATAAGTCGTTTTACGAACAACTACATAATCCATCATTCCAACATCAACACCGCAACCATAAACCACGGAATAATGTTCTGAATTGGGAATAGCCGTTTTGAATAATTCACACAATTTCTTATAGTTTTCCAAACAAACAGAATCAGGTATTTTCTTTGCCATTTATTTTCCTCCAAAAAAACCGTTTTACCTCATATTTAACCATGCGGTTTTCTTACTTTATTATTTATATCAGCAAATGTCAAGCAATATTTCAGAAATTTCCTTAATTTTTTGTTGGCTAAGTTATAGCGCCAAGGCAAGCGTTGAAGGTCTAGGTTTTGCGAATCAGCCGGGAGCGACCGCGTACGGGGTTATCGGTTTGGGGATTTTTGGGTAATGGCGGCGACAGGGAAGATGTTGGCGACGGGGTCGCTTTTTTAGGGGGGCGCGGTAACAATCCGGTCTGACTTTTAGGGAAAATTATATCCCTTTTGGCGCGCGCCTTGGGAGTTTTGGGCTCGTTTGGGGCCCTGGGGGGGCCCTAGGGGCGTCTGGGGGTGCGGTATTGATGGCCCTCGAGGTTGTAGAGGGCTATTTTCGTTATGAGGGCGCGGCGGCTCAGGCCCAGGATATCGGCGGCGCGGGTGCGGTTGCCGCCCTGGGCGGCCAGGGCCCGGCCGATGATTTCTTTCTCGGCGCTCTCGGTCACGCTTTTTATGGCCGCCTTTAGGTCCATCCAGTCCTTGGGTATCCTGACCAAGGGGGCGTCGGGGGAGTCGGCGGATGGGTCCTCGCGGCTGGGGGGCTCGGGGTTGAAGGGCAGGTCGTCGGGGCCGATCAGGGGGCCGTCGCTCATGATGGCCGCTTGCTCGACGACGTTTTTGAGGGCCCGGACGTTGCCGCTCCAGGTCTGGGCGGCCATGACCCGGATGGCGGCGGGGGCCATGCGTTTGGGCTGGAGGTTATTTTTGGCCACGGCCTGGGAGAGGAAGTGGGCCACGAGGAGGGGTATGTCCTCGGGGCGCTCGCGGAGGGGCGGCATCCTGAGGCTTATGACGTTCAGGCGGTAGTAGAGGTCCTCGCGGAAGCGGCCCTGGGCCACCTCGTCCTTGAGGTTTTTGTTGGTGGCGGCCACCACGCGCAGGTCGACCTTGATGGGGGCGTTCTCGCCTATTTTCCTGACCTCCTCCTCCTGGAGGACCCGTAGGAGCTTGACCTGCATCTCGAGGGGCAGCTCGCTGACCTCGTCCAGGAAAAGGGTACCCCCGTCGGCCTCGGCCACGAGGCCGGTCTTGGCCCGGTCGGCCCCGGTGAAGGCCCCCTTGACGTGGCCGAAGAACTCGCTTTCCATGAGGTTCTGGGGGATGGCCCCGCAGTTGACGGCCACGAAGGGGCGGTCGGCCCGGGGGCCGTTCTGGTGGATGGAGCGGGCGGCCAGTTCCTTGCCCGTGCCGCTCTCGCCGATGATGAGGACCGTCGCCTTGGTCTCGGCCACCTTGGATATGATGTCGAAAACCTTGCTTATGGCGGCGCTCTGCCCCAGGAAAGCGTTCGCGTCCCTCCTCTCGCCTATTTCCTTCTTCAGCCGCTTGTTTTCGTCCAAAAGGCGCCCGCGCTCGAGGGCCTTTTCCAGGACCAGGACTATCTCCTCCTCCTTGAAGGGCTTGGCGATGTAGTCGTAGGCCCCCTCCTTCATGGCCTGGATGGCCGTGTCTATGGAGGCGAAGGCCGTGACCATGATGACCAGGGTGTCGGGGGCCTCGGTCCGGAGCTGGGCCAGGAGGCCCAGGCCGTCCATGCCGGGCATGTTCAGGTCGGTAAAGACCACGTCGAATGAATCGACGGCCACCAGCTTCAGGGCCTCCTCGGCGGAGGCGGCCATGCGGCAAAGGTGGCCCCGCTTGGAGAGCATGATGGACATGATCTTGCGGATGTGCTCCTCGTCATCGACGATAAGGACCCGACCGGGCTCCTTGGCCATGGTTCCGTCTCCCTTCGGGAAATTCAGGCGGCCGGGTGGGGGCCGGCCGTGGGGGGTAAGCCCTGGGCGCGGGGCTTAGGCGGGATTGTCGGCGCCCGGCCAGCGGATGGTGAACGAGGCCCCGGCGCCCGGGGAGGTCTTGAGCTCAAGCCTCCCGTGGTAGCTGTCGACTATGCGCTGGCAGATGGCCAGGCCCAGGCCGGTTCCCTGGCCCGGCCCTTTGGTGGTGAAAAAGGGATCGAAGACGCGCTTGCGAACCTCGGCGCTCATGCCCGGGCCGTTGTCGGCGAGGGTCATGGTCACCCAGTGGGCCTCCTGGCCCAGGCCCAGGGTGAAAGTCGGCTCGGGCCGGGTCTGCTCGGCCATGGCCTGGGCGGCGTTCATGGTGATGATGATGACTATCTGGGCCAGGTGGTCGCGATCCAGGGTCACGCGATGGGGCCGCCCGAAGCCGGACTCGTAGACCACCTTCATCCGGGAGATGGCCCGTTGGCTTTCCAGCATGCCCATTATCTTTGGCAGGTGCTCCGAGAGGTCCAGGGTCTCCGAGAGGCCCATGGAGGGGCGGGAGTAATCGAGCAGTTCCCGGAGGATCTTTTGGATCCGCCCGGTCTGGTTGAGTATGGCGGTCAGGTACTCGAGGCGCTCCTCCTCGCTGTCCACCCCGGCCTCGAGGATCTGGGCGTAGCCGGAGATGGCCGACAGGGGGTTGCCTACCTCGTGGGCCACGCCCGCGGCCAGGAGGCCGATGGAGGCCAGTTTCTCGGAGTGGAGGAGCTGGCGCTCCAGTTGCCTGCGCTCGGTCAGGTCGGTGACCATGAGCATGAAGGTTTGATCGGAGCGGCCCAGGTCGTCCAGGCCGACGCTCGAGGTGGAGATCAGGACGGTCCGGCGCTCTCCGGCCGGGGTGAGGAGCGTGGCCTCAAGGACCCGGTCCACGGGGGGCGGGCTGTGGCTGGGCCACTCGGCCAGGCGGGGGCCCTCCTCGAGAAATCCCCTGAAGGCCCTGCCCTTGAGCTCGTCCCTGGACCAGCCCCACTGGCCGGCCTTGCGGTTGGAGTAGGTGACCAGGCCCTGGTCGTCCAGGGTCAGGATGGCGTCGTTGGCCGTCTCCAGAAGCCTCTCCAGGTAATCCGATGTCTCCCTGGCCCGCCTCTCGGAGTCGCTCAGGCGTTTGTTGATGCGGCTTAGCTCGTCGAAGAGCTGGACGTTGGAGAGGACCGCGCTGGCCTGGTCGGCCATGATCGAGAGCATGTGCTCGTTTTCGCTGGAAAAGGGCTGGCTCAGGGGGCGCGAGAGGACCAGGAGGCCCAGGAAACGACCCCTGACCAAAAACGGCGCCAAAAGGAGGGTCCGCGGGCCCTCGGGCTCCTGGGCCGTGGGGTCGGAGCCGGGCGGGGCCTCGGCCACGGTCATGGGGCCGTTGATCTCGACCTCCCCGAAGCCCGTCCCCAGGGGGGCCAGGGACCAGAGGGGGCCCTGCCCCTCGGCGTAATACTTAAATTCCTCGCGATCGGTCCAGTAGGAGGCGACCAGACGCAAAAGGGCCTTGTCGCCCTCGCTTTCCTTGAGAATCAGGGCCAGCCGGTCGGCCACGACCTCGTGGGCCACGCTGGCCATGAGGGCCGAGGCCAGGGACTCCACGGTCATGGTCGTGCGCAGGGCGTCGCCCACCCGGCGGACCAGCGAGAGCTCCTCCAGCTTCTGCGTGTACCTCTCGTAGATCTCGGTGAGGGTGCTTTTGTATATGTCGAGTTTGGCCTCGAGATTCTCCAGCCGCGTGGTTGTCATGCGCCACCCCAAAGCCCCGGTCCAAGGCCGGGCCCCGTTTTCGCGCCCGGCCCGGTAGGGCTTAGGCCCCCGCCCGGGCGGGGGCCCCGAAGGGTTTGTCGAGGACGATGGTCTGGTCGCGCTCGGGGCCGACCGAGACCAGACCGATCCTGGCCCCCACGGCCTCCGCGAGGCGATCCAGGAAGGCCTTGGCCTCGGGGGGCAGATCGCCCAGGCCCTTGGCCGCGCTTATGTCCCCGTCGAAACCCTTGAAGGTCTCGTAGACCGGCTCGGCCTGGGCCAGGCCGGAGAGGGTCCCCGGGACGTGGGCCAAGGACTTGCCGCCCAGGCGGTACGACGTGGCCATCTTGATCTCGGGAAGGCCCCGCAGGACGTCCAGTTTGGTGACGGCCAGGCTCTCGATGCCGCAAAGGTCCACGGCCGTCCTCACGACCACCGCGTCCAGCCAGCCGCAGCGCCTGGGCCTCCCGGTCGTGGTCCCGTACTCGCCGCCGATCTCCCTGATCCTCTGGCCGGTTTCGTCGGCCAGTTCCGTGGGGAAGGGGCCCTCCCCCACCCTGCTGGTGTAAGCCTTGACCAAACCCATGACCTTGTGGAGCTCGTTGGGCGGGAGCCCGCTCCCGACCGAGACGGCCCCGGCCGTGGGGTTGGAGCTGGTCACGAAGGGGTAGGTTCCATGGTCTATGTCCAACTGGACGCCCTGGGCCCCCTCGAATAGGATATTTTTGCCTTCTTTGGATGCGTTATGGATGATCTCAAACGTATCGACGATATAGGGCGAAAGAAACGAGGCCCACTCGCGGGCCAGTTCCAGCAATTCCGATATCTCTATGGGTTTTTGGCCGTAAAGGTTGGTCAGAAGGCAGTTTTTTTCTTCCAGGGCGATTTTGGCCTTGGCCCCGAAGAGCCCCGGATCCAGCAAGTCCGAGAGCCTGAGCCCGACCCGGGCGGCCTTGTCCTCGTAGGTCGGCCCGATGCCCCGGCCCGTGGTCCCTATCTTGCCCGCCCCGGCCGCGCTCTCCCTGGCCTCGTCCAAACGCTTGTGGTAAGGGAGGATCACGTGGGCCTTGCCGCTGATCTTAAGGTTCCTGGGGCTTATCTCGACGCCCCTCCCGGTAAGGGCTTTAATCTCGCCTATCAGGACGCCCGGGTCGACCACCACGCCGGAGGCGACCACGCTCGTTTTCTCGGGGTGAAGGATGCCCGAGGGCACCAGGTGGAGGGCGTAGGTGGAGCCGCCCACGACCAGCGTGTGGCCGGCGTTGTTGCCCCCCTGGAAGCGGACCACCATGTCCGCCCCCTCGGCCAAGAGGTCAACGACTTTGCCCTTGCCCTCGTCGCCCCATTGGGTACCTATCACGGCTAAATTGGTCATGTAAATAACACCAGGGAAACCCCCCTGCCAGGGGGTGGAATCGGGTTCGAAGTTCGTCCAATCAAGCCGGTTTCGCACCCATCGTTTTTTTTGGCCCAAGGCCGCGGCTCCCCGGCCGGCCACGGGTTAGGGAGCCGGAAGGGAAATCACGCGCATGGCGGCCTAAGGGTATTATATGATTTAAACTGAGTTGACGACAAGAAAAAACGTAACCGCCAAAAGGCCGTCATGGGCGAAAGGCCCTAACCACGGCACCTAACCCGAAAATCGCGGGCCAGGGCGGCCCGGCTATTTTAGCGGCCCTTTAACCAAAAAGCAAAGAAAAGCCACGGCCAGGCATTATCCGCCCAGCCCTGGTTTTCAAATTTTTGATTAAAAATAAAAAAACGTTAACGTTTTGGCGCGACCAAGTGGCCGGGCGGGGCCGCTTAAGAGGCGGCCTCCCGCGGGGACTCGTCGGCCAAAACCGAGGCGGCCAGTTCCAGGGCGTCCTGGCTGGTCGCGATCTTGCCGCTGTCGAAGGCGTCCGTGACCACGTTCATGAGCCTTCCCACGGTGGGGCCGCCCGAGAGGCCCAGCCCGGCCATGAGCTGCCTCGCCTCCAGGGGGATGACCCCCGGGCCCTTCTCCCCGCCCACCGGCTCCAGGAATTCCTCTATCGTCCACGGGAAACCGTCGGGGCAGGGGCTGCGGCCCTCCCAGTCGGCCTTGGCCATGGACCAGAAATGGCCCAGATCGCAAAAGGGGGCCAGCCGCCTGGCCAGGACCTTGAGGTTGAGGGCCGTGGGCTCCCTGAAGGACAGATCCATGTGGCGCTCGACTAGCCTGAGGACCGGCTTGGACACCGAGCACGGGGCCTTGATGGAAGCCAAAAACCTCTTGGCCAGGGGGAGCCCGGCCGGGCCGTGGCCCTTGGTCATGACCCGCCCCTCGGGGGAGATCATGGTGACCTTGGGTTTGCCGATATCGTGCAACAGGGCGGCGATGGTCAAAAACACCCGGCCCATCGAGACCGGGATGTTTTGGGCGCCCATGGCCTCGACCACCAGAAGGGTATGGTTCCAGGCGTCGCCCTCGGGGTGAAACTTAAACAGCTGCGGCGAGCCGATCAGGGCGCCCAGATCCGGCCAGAAAGCCAGGGCGCCCCCTTCCCTCAGGTAATCGAGGCCCAGGCGGGGCCAGGCCGAGAGGGCCCACTTGCGCCACTCCGGCCACAGCCGGTCGGCCGGGACGAAGCGCAAAAGGGGCCAGTCGGTTTTCGTGGCCGCGAGCAGCTTGGGCCCGGGGGTGAAGCCGAGCCTTGAGACGAAGGCCATGGCCCTTAGGATCCTCACGGGATCCTCGACCAGGCCACCCGGGGAGCAGAGCTCCAAGCGGCGGGCCAAAAAATCGCCCCCCGAGTCCATGGGATCCATGAACGACTCGAGGAGGGGATCGTAGTAGACCGCGTTCACCGTGAAGTCGCGGCAGCGGGCGTCCTCGGCCAGCGTGGCCCCTGGCTCGTAAAAGCTCGTCCCCATGCAGGGCTTCCGGGAAATGGTCAGGCTGAACTCCGCCTCCCCCATCCTGAGCTTGACCAGGGCGGGCTCCTTGATCTTGCGGTTGGCCATGACCCGGTGGTCGATGATCCACGCGGAACCAAGCTCCGAGGCGGCCTCCCTGAGGGTCCTGATGGGTAGGCCGAAGCAGACCAGATCCTTGTCGCCCAAGCCGGTATGCTGGCAGGGCGGGGCTTGGCCCAGCTTCTGCCCGATCATGGTGTCCCTGGCCAGGCCGCCCACCACGTATAGCCTGCCGCCCCGGCGCTCGAGGCACCCGGCCATTTTTTTAAACCTAAAGTCGTTTATCGCTTGGAGGGTCATGCGGGGCACCGAAAAAAATCGAGCTCTTGCGGCCCCGGGCCGGGGCCAATGGCCAGCGGGGCCAGAAACGGCCCCGGGGGACGATAGGCGTAAAAAAAAACCTGGCCGCGAAATATCCTTTCGCGGGCCCGTTTTTTCGACGCGGGCTGGCCCCTGGGCCGACGATACCCGTCGACACAAGCGCGGCAACGATTTCATTAAAAATCAGAGCTTACGGGATAAAAGTGTCAAACGTGACGAGATACCATCCCAAGCGCTAAACGATATCATATTTTCGCTTTTTTTTCAGGGAATCTTTTGGGCGGATCGCCCGTCCAAGGCTGTCCCGTCTTCCGATAATAGGCATTGGCAAGGCCGTCGCGGCTGGCCGAAAAGACAGAACGTATAGCAATCCCACCAAACGGACCCATACCCCGTGGCTCCGCGTCTGGGGACGGGGGGAAAAAACTGACCCATGTAAACCGAACCATTTTGGGTAATGAAGATCGTCAAGGCGCCTAAAAAAGGACGCCTACACTTTCGGCCGTTAAAGGCAATCGGGGCTCAAAACGAAGCATCTGGGGAAAGCTAATTTGGGGAAAGTTAATTTTGATGATAAAGAATATCCACAAGCTATTCAAGTTATAGATCTAGGTCTTGATAGTGCTGATTCTTCAAATTTTACTCTATGGTTAATGGGTGGAAATGTAAATTATATCAGAAATAATTATGAAAAAGCTATTAAATATTATAGAGAAGCTTTAACTTCTACTTTTATTAACATGCAAAGAGCTGAATTAATGCTTCAAATTGCTAAATGTTATAGTAAAATTGGTGAAAATGATAATAGTTGGAACTTGAAAGAATACGCATTTGAAGAAGTTGATGGTTATCCAGAATTTACTCAATACTAACAAAGGCTTGGGAAGATGCAAATTTTTAAAAATATTTAAGTTTATTTGATATTTCACAGCTGTCCAAGAAAATAATTTAGAAAAATCATGGCCTTACTGATTTTTAGCATTTTGATGTTTTACTCATGTTAGCCTTATAGTAAAATTAGTTGTAATAAAGATACATAAAAATACAAAAAAAATTACTTAAGTTGTTATTTATGTGCCTTCCAGCTTTTTAGCTTTTAAACAAATAAGGATATATAAAAATGTAAAAATTTTTACTTATAACATTACTTGCGTTTCCTTTTAGATTTTCGGATTTTTAAAAAATAAGGGTATATAAAAATACAAAAAATTT
>JAITKA010000187.1 GCA_031278635.1 Deltaproteobacteria bacterium
TGAAGTAGTAATATTCGGGACGGGAAACCTCGCCAAAGTGGTCTACTCTTTCAGTCAAGACGACAGGGTCCCATCCTTTCAGGTAGTCGGGTTTTGCGTGGACGCCGGTTATAATGGAAGCCGATGAAATGTTCGGATTACCCGTAGTCCGTTGGGATGACGTGACCGTACGTTTTCCGCCTGAAAGAAGCAAGATGCTCGTGGCTCATGGATACAGTCAGATGAACAGGGATCGGGCCGAAAAAAGTTCCCTGGCCCTTGCCGCCGGCTATAAGCTGGCTAACTATATACACTCCAGGGCCAATGTCTCCTCTACGGCGGTTATAGGCGACAACTGCATCATCATGGATAACGTTACAGTTGAGCCCTTTGTGGAAATCGGCGACAACGTCTGCCTAAACAGCAAAGTTATAGTCGCCCATCACTCTAAAATCCACGAAAACTGCTGGATCACCCCAGGCACTGTTATCGCTGGTACTTGTACAATTGGGGGCAACTGTTTTCTTGCCGTCAATTCCACTCTAGCCCACAATATAACCATTAGGAGAGGAGAATTTCATAGGGGGCCGGTGCCGTAGTGACTAAGTCTACCGGCTTCAAGGAGGTTCATATCCAACCTATCACGCCACAATACCGTCTAGACACTGATCAATTTCTAAATCTTTTTAAATTCAACTGAAAAAGCTCTTTGGGGAAACATGACAAAGGCACGCAAAATAATCTCCGAAACCTTCCGCCTCAGTTACGACCACATCGTCGACGACCTTACCGTGGAGAAAGTCGTTGCTTGGGACTCAAGTGATCGTATGGAACTAGTGACCAATCTAGGAACTGGGTTGGGAGTAAAGTTCGATGGCAGAGAAATCGAAAAAATGACCAGCGAGGGCGCCATAATCAAGCTCATAGAGGCAAAATTGGGCTAATGATGGAAATTATCGGATAAAAATATTATTTCGGGTGCTATTGGGCAATATGGTGGATATTTCCGGAAACTTTTCCTCCATGGATGCAGAGACTTCAGTCCAATACCCCCTAACGACACAATACAAATGTCTTACACTACCTCCTAGCAATTCCCTTAGATTAAAACCATTTCTTTCAATACACCAGAATAAAAACAATGGTCCGTTAACGTAAGCCATAAACCTTTGAACATATCATGGAACAAGAGCGCCAAAGGCCCTAACTAAGAGACAGGACAAGTAGATGGAACCATCTAAACTCAGCTTGATGGTTATTTTACGGTCCGTTTTAACAGTATACATATTATCTTTATTTTAAGAACATTTTTTACAATAGTATAATTAATATTAATACATCTAGCGCTAAATCCTTACCAACTCTAAGAAAGGATGCCTTAGTCTCAAAAGTTTTACGAATGATCTTACTATCAATCTTGATTAATACTATTTTAGGCAATTTATATATTTATATTACGCTTTAATATATTTAATCAATATTATTATCTAATTTTCATTTTTTTAAATTGTTCGAATATGCCTAGGTTACTTTGTTAACAGCCCATTAATTATCGTGAACAAAGTCATCGCTCCATTCTATAACGGCATCGTCTGAAAAGTTTTTCCAATTGGAGTACCATTTCCAGAACCTTTTCGGCCCAAGGACTCTTTTTATCGGCCACCATAATAAGTGGCGTCTCTTTGTAAATAAACAATGGGAATAAGAATCATCATAACGAAAATTGTATAATTTGTTCAGGGCATAGAAACCTGCCATAGTTTGTCGCCATTGTGTTATACGATCTAAGCTCGACCAGGACCCAGAACCGGTCATGTTGTAAACGGATACAACTTCACTATGGAAGTAACAAGGTCCCAGAGCTAGATAAAAAAATAGGAGATACATGTCCCCAACAGGTACCCGATCAAAATATTGGTGTATGCGGGCAGAAGTATGAACGTAAAACGGCCGATCTGGGTCAATCCAACAGCTAGGTTTTTGGTTGATCGGTAGGTATTGCTGTTTCTTGCCATGATCATGAAATAAGGTATTGCCTGCAAACATGACGCATTCGGGATGATTATCTAGGAAAGAGATAGCTTTTTGTACGAAATAGTCATCGATCCAACGGTCATCTCCCTCGCAAAAAGTAAAGTAAGTGGTCTCCGACTGTAAAGGGTAGGCCGCCCATACACTCCGTTTTACACCTAGGTTAACCGAGCGCAGAGTTGGCTTGATCAGGTGGGGATACTTTTGGGCATATTGTCGGATAATTTCAGGCGTATTATCAGTGGAACAATCATCAATAACCCTCACTTCAAAATCATACTCGGTTTTCTGCCTGACGAATCCTGTTAAACAGTCTTCAATAGATGATTCATGATTGTATGTTGGGCATAACACTATAAGTTTCATGATGTATACCTTGATTTTTGAAGAAAATAGCCAAGGAAGGCAGTAAATAGGGTTGCATCACAGTGACTTCCATTGGGTTAGCCCAGCGGAATCAGCAATTATTCCAACGACCCTTTCGGCCTGGGCCAAGCTCAAGTCTGGATAAATTGGTAGACACAGAATTCGTCGCGATACGGAGGAAGCCACCGACAGGTTGGCTTCGGTGGCCGATGGTAGATTGTGATACATACTGAATTCAGAGATAAGGGGGTAAAAATAGCGCCGAACGAAAATATTATGATGAGTCAATTTCTCGTAAAGCCCATCACGGGAAAGGGGAAAGCCCGGTTCCACTAAAATGGGGAAGTAGGCATAGTTGGGACTTACGTTAGCCGGCCAGGGGGGACAAATCAAATTCGGTATGTTGGCTAGGTTCTGGCGGTAAAAATCATCGTGTAGACGCCTTGCGACTATGGCCTCTCCAATATGGTCTAACTGGACCAAACCGAGAGCGGCGCAAAATTCGTTCATTTTGCCGTTGAGTCCAATGTCAGCCACGGTTGATTCATCTTGAATGCCAAAGTTTTTGAGTAAGTTAATGCGATTATATAGTTCGTCATCGTGGCTTACAACAGCCCCTCCTTCAAAGGTGTTGAAAACTTTAGTGGCGTGAAAGCTAATGGCTGAAAGATCGCCACTCAGCATAACGCTCCGACCCTGATGTTTGACCCCAAAAGCGTGGGCGGCATCATAGATCAGCTTCACGTTTTTGGCCTTGGCGATGTCTGCCAAGGCTACGACGTCGCATGGCCTGCCGTAGCAATGGACGCCCAAGATTGCGCTGGTGCGTTTGGTTATAGCCGCTTCAACCTTGGCTGGGTCAAGGTTGAAGGAATTCGGTTCAATATCCGCAAACACAGGGGTCAAATTAAGCCAAGATAGGCAGTGAGTGGTGGCCACAAACGAAAAAGGTGTGGTGACGACTTCCCCTGACAAGCCCAAAGATTGCAAGGCTATCAATAAAGCGATTGTGCCGTTGTTGAGAAGTGAAACGTGCTTAGCCTGCAGATATTTAGCCAGGTTGGTTTCAAGCTCCTTAAGGTATCTACCCTCATTAGTTAATACACGACTATTCCAGATGTTTTCCAAGTATGGCAAAATCTCGTTTAGTGGTGGTAACCAAGGTCGAGTGACGAAAATTTTATCTTTCATTGAAACACTTTCGGTTAATATTTTACTATTTTACAGTATAAATTTTAATCTACTTAAGACCTATTTTTTATAGTTTAATTTATGTGCGCCTAAAAAAATATTTTTTTCAAAACTTTTTGGATTTAAAATGAAAAATATCTAAATATTTAGATACCTATAGACTAAAAAGTCTACCTATAAAGCATCGATTATGTTTATTATCTTTTTCCGGCAAAGCGTTAATATAAATAATTTTATCAACTACTCAATTTCATTACAGTAAAATTATATCCCTTATTGTTTTTTTAGCTAAAATGTTTCTATTTATCACTTAAAAGTAGCAAAAAAAATAATCGGTCTCCATAGAAAGTTTTCAAAACTTTTATAACTAAATGCCATCTAAAAGGTAAAATCTCTACTCATAACAATTAATCATACACGAAAAAAAATGCTGAGTCAATATGCGTGACATTAGGCAATAGAAATGCTAATTTGCTAATATGGTAACCTTTTCAAATATTATATCTTTTTACTCTGTCTGGAAAAATATGAGCAGACCTTCGAACTCCAGTAACTAGGATTCGCTTACCGGCCAAAATGGTCGATCTGAATTCCCAGCCCCCATGGCTGGCTTTTGACGGCTGCCCAAAAGGCCTAGCCAGTTTGGGAAGGAATTGTATCCGTTAAGGCCCTTATAGGCAAGGGTTTTAGGTGATAATGGAGTTTAATCTATAAAGGTTGTACGGCTAACCGGAACGGGCCACCGCCCCAAGCCAAGGGTGGAGGCATGACAACCTTGTGAATTTAACTATAAACCGGGCCAAAAATCAAGGCCTCGGCTGGCCGTTTTGGCGGGGGCACTTGATTCCCGCCAGGGTTTTCTTTACCATGTCAGGTAACGCCGACCGAGTTAAGGCCAAGGTCAAGGGGCCGGACCAATGGGAGCATCTTTCAGAAGCTTTCATGGGTAGCTTCTGCAGTAAACTTCTGGGTAAATGGTCCCAATTAATAAGTGGATAATATATATGGCAGAAAATAGTACCTCAAATAGCTTTTTTACTAAATTAAAATTAATTATAAAAGGTATCATATCGTTTTTTTACCCAAAATTTAGGTGTAGGCATACTTTCGTTCCAATAGGTTGTCGTAGCGCTTCGTCAAAGTTTATCGACGTGGTGAAGGCCAACCTGAAAGCGGCGGCGCCATTTCTTTACCCGGAAAAAAAGGATGATTATTACCCAAAATTTGATTCTCCATTAAGTGTGTTGACCTCAAAATCTGAGATCAACTATATGTACAATAAATCATTTACTTTTCTTGATAAAAATTTCGATTTAGAAAAGTTATCATGTGTATACGATTTACTTAATGATCAATACTCTAAAGATTACTTTATTCGAGTAATATTATATAGCTTATTTGACGTTGTAAAAATTAGATTCCCTTATTATTACTCACGCCAGTTTGATAACCTTGACTTTTACAATAAGCTAAAAGTTAAAGATGAGCTTTCACCTATAAATTGTTCAGGCGTATTTTTAAATTGTTTTGATTTAAAGAGTATTGGTTGGGACATTAGATTATGGTCTAATGTTTTTGGTATAATAATTAATTTCGTTAATCAACAGTATAAATATAAGAACATCGTAAAGGTAAACGCCGGGGATTACGTAATCGATGGGGGCGCTTGTTTTGGCGATACATCCCTCGGTTTCGCTTTTCTCGCCGGGCCAACGGGACGCGTGTTTCCCTTCGAATTCATGGACGAAAATCTAAGCGTGTATTTTAAGAACATGGCCCTTAACCCAAGCCTTTCGGGCAACGTTGAATTGATACAAAAACCACTGTTCTCGGTTTCCGGGGCGCCGCTTCAGCCTATTTTTAGCGGGGCGGGCTCTTACGTCGAGTTCGCTAAGGATGCGGGGGCGCCGAAAGACGAAGGGGGAAGTTGGTTGCGTTCGATATCGATCGATGATTTTATGAGAGACAATAATTTAAAAAAGTTAGATTTTATCAAATTAGATATTGAAGGCTCTGAGTTGGAAGCTTTAAAAGGGGCAAAAGAAACCATACAAAAGTATAAACCAAAGCTGGCCATTTGCCTCTATCATGACATACCGCATTTATGGCAAATACCTCTTTACATTAAAGAAATAGCGCCAGACTATAAGCTATATTTAGATCATCATACAATCATGACATATGAAACAGTTCTATTCGCAATTCATGATGCTTAATTTTACATAGTTAATGCTTGACGGTTTTGTTTGGCGGTTTATTGAACGTCGTGGATAGCCCAATATCCCCTATCCGCACCTTTACCCCTTAATACCCACCCCCCCCGCTACCCGCTACCCGCGGCGGCCAGCCGTTATCGCGGGCGGGCGGGCTTTTGCCCCCCGCCCGACAACGGTTGGCCACCGCGGGGGGTTTTTCTCTCTGGCCTTTAGGCTGTCGCTGGGCTATAATTTGGCAGTCGGCGCCATGCGGGCGTCGGGAGGAAAATGGCCGTCTGAGTTTGGCCGCCGGGGCCCCGGGCCGGGGGGGGCTGGGGTGGGCCAGGGGGCGGTGAGCCGAAACAATGGCAAAGGAGCCCAGATTGTGAATCACGACATCAAAGACATTAATTTGGCGGGGAAGGGAAACGACAGGATAGAGTGGGCGGCCAAGAGCATGCCCGTGCTGAGGCTGATTCGGGAGCGTTTCGAGAGGGAGAAGCCGTTGGCGGGGCTGAGGCTGGGCTTGTGCCTGCACGTGACCACGGAGACGGCCTCGCTGTGCAGGGCGCTCAAGGCGGGGGGCGGGGAGGTATATTTGTGCGCCTCGAACCCGTTATCGACGCAGGACGACGTGGCCGCGGCCTTGGTCAAGGTTGACGGCATACCGGTCTTCGCGGTCAAGGGCGAGGACAACCGGCGGTACTACGGGCATATCGAGTCGGTGCTTGGGGCGAGGCCCCACGTGACCATGGACGACGGGGCGGACCTTTTGTCGACGTTGCACGCGAAGATGCCGGAATTGGTCGGTGGGGTCATGGGCGGGACGGAGGAGACGACCACCGGGGTCATAAGGCTAAGGGCCATGGCCGCGGAGGGGGCGCTTAAGTACCCCGTGGTGGCCGTGAACGACGCCATGACGAAGCATTTTTTCGACAACAGGTACGGGACGGGGCAGAGCACCGTGGACGGCATAGTCAGGGCCACCAACAGGCTGTTGGCCGGGTCGGTTTTCGTGGTGGCCGGCTATGGCTGGTGCGGCCGGGGCGTGGCCAGGAGGGCCTCCGGCATGGGGGCCAGGGTGGTGGTGACGGAGGTCGATCCGCTGAAGGCGCTCGAGGCCATCATGGACGGCTACGATGTCATGACCATGGCCCAGGCGGCCAGGGCGGGGGATTTTTTCGTGACCGTGACCGGGGACGTGAACGTCATCAGGGCCGAGCACTTCAGGCTCATGAAGGACGGGGCCATTGTCTGCAACTCCGGGCACTTCAACGTGGAGCTGGATCTCGAGGGCCTGGCCAGGGAAAGCGAGGGCCGGCGCGAGGTCAGGGATTACGTGGAGGAATTCAGGATCAAGGGCGGGCCGACGGTGTACGTTTTGGGCGAGGGCCGGTTGATCAACCTGGCCGCCGCCGAGGGCCACCCCTCCAGCGTCATGGACATGAGTTTCGCCAACCAGGCCCTGGCCGCGGAGTACGTGAGGCGGAACGAGGGCAAGCTCCCCCTGGACGTCTTCCCGGTGCCCGAGGCCATGGACCGCGAGATCGCGAGGCTCAAGCTCAAGGCCATGGGCTACGGGATCGACGAGCTGACCCCCGAGCAGGTCAGGTACCAGGCCTCCTGGGAAGCCGGCACCTGACGGGGAAGGGCCGCCCATGCCCCCGGTCCCCCGAAACGGCGCCCTGGCCATCGCCGTAGCCCTGTCCCTGGCCCTGGCGGCCCCCGCCTGGGCGCAGGGGGGGTTCGGGCCGGGCCAGGGCGACCTGGCCCGGCTGGAGAGGCGCCTGGACTCCGTGAAGCGGGAGTTCGAGGACCAGCTGGGCGGTCTGGCCGACCACAGGCAGATCTCGGCCCTGGCCCTGCGGGCCGCGGGCGAGGCCTGGATGGAGGCCGCGGCCCAGGCCGACCCGCCCGGGGAGCTGTTCGACCCGGTGGAGCTCATAGGGGATTTCGAGAAGGGCTGGGAGGAATCGGAAAGGTCCTGGGCGGAAAGGGAGGCCCGGGCCCTGAGGTTTTATTTCGTGGCCCTGGCGAGGCTGGCGGCGAGGCTGGCCGTCAGATCGGGTGACAAGGAGACAGCGGCCAACCTGGCGGGGCTTTTGAAGGCGGCGAGGTCGGGGCAGAAGCGGCCGAGGCCCCTGACCGCCCAGGCCGTCGAGGCCGAGGCCAAGGTCTTTTGGTCCAACAGGCTCTGCGCCCTCGCGGCCATATTGGGGCACCTGGGGGACGACAAGGCCCAGAGGCAGGGGGTGGCCGATCTGGTCGAGGACCTGCTTAACCGCTCGGAGGTCGTGGCCAGGCGCACCGACATACACTACCAGGCCAAGATGGAACTTTTATACCTAAATAACGCCCAAAGCGTTACAAGGGTACTTTTTTTATTGGCCAAGGACGGGCCCCCCAACGTGGCCGACCGGGCCATGGCCATGGAAAGGGCCTGGGACAACCACATGACCAAAAACGATCTGCGGGTGGCCGACCGGGTCAGCCTGACCTGGGTGGCCAACGCCCAGCTGGCCTTCCCCCTGGCCTGGTGGCTGGCCTCCGGCGAGGGTCCCTAGGCTCAGACCGTCTGCAGCAAAAAGGAAAGGTTGTCCCCGCCGGCCCTTCGCAGGAGGGCCCCGGCCAGGGCCTGGGCCCCGGGGCCGGGGTCCGCGTGGCCCGCGAGTAAGTCCGTCAGCTCACCCTCCCCCAGCCCCTCCCAGACCCCGTCCGAGCAAACCAAAAAAACGTCGCCGGCCATGAGCCTCACCACCCGGGCGAAGATCCCGAAATCGTGGTTGGACTCCTGGACGGCGCTGGTCAGGATGTGCCTCTCGGGGTGGCCGCGCACGCCCCCGAAGGGGAGGCGCCCCTCGAGGTACTCGGCGAAGGGCACGGAATGGTCCCTGGTCAGGAGGGAGATGTCGCGGCCCCGGAGGCGGTAGACCCGGCAGTCCCCGCAGTTGAAGGCGAGGCCCGAGTGGCCATGGCGCCACAGCCCGGCCACGGCGGCCCCCATGCCCGAGAGGCCTGGGTCCCGGCGGGCCATGCCCCCGAGGCGGGCGGCGGTGCCGTGGAGGCACTCGACCAGGTCCTCCCGCCGGGGGAGCGGCCGGCTCCCGGCCATGAGGCCCAGGTCCTCCAGGGCCACCCTGGCGGCCAGGGCCCCGCCGGGGCCCCCGCCGATGCCGTCGGCGACGGCGGAAAGGGGCCCGGGGCGCACGGCCACCTTGGGACCGGGCATGGAGAGGCCCGAGTGGACGGGGCCGGCCAGGACGGCGTCCTCGTTACGGTCCCGTCCGGTACCGGTATTGGTGAAATATATCGTGGTCAAGGGAGGGGGGCCTCGGCGGGGGCCGGAAAAGGGCTGGCCCTCGGGCTAGCCCTTGTAGTCCAGGCCCCGCTGGTGGATGAGTTCCCTGTAGGTGGCCATGAATTTCTTGACGTGGCTCATGGCGCTTATGAGGATGCGGTCTATGTCGTCGAGATCGCTCGTGTTTATGACGGCGTCCAGGGAGAGGCTGAAGGCGGTCAGATCGTCAAGGGAGGTGAAGCTGGGGCCGACCACGGCCACGAACATGTCGTGGCGTATGCCCATCTCGATCAGGTTCACGGCCCTGACTATCTGGTTGGTGGAGAGGGTGGCCCCGTAATAGTCCTCCTGGATGACCAGGAGCTGGAAGCGGCCGAATTTGAGCTGCTTGACCGCGTCGCGGACGTTTATGGCCGTGGTCGTCCTGTAGCCGAGGACCGAGAGCTTCTCTATTAACTTTTCCTGGTTCTCCTCGGAATCGAAGGCGATCATGGCCGACTTCATGCCCTCCGGCAGCTCCTCCTCGTCGATGGTCCCGGGCAGGTCGGGCGGGAGCCCCGGGGGCGGGAGGGGTATCTGGCCGGTCTGGGTCGCGGCCGGCGGGGGCGTGGCCGGGGCGGCGGCCCTGGGCGGCGCCGGGGCCGGGAAGGGGCTATCGGCCGGGTCGTCCCCGTCGAGGGAGATCTCGGTTATGCGCCTCTCGGGCAGGGTCATGGTGTTCTTGACCTTGCACTGGGGGCAGACGAAGGTGAAGGGCCGGCCGAAGGGTATCTTGTCGTCGGAGATGTTGAGCTTCTTCTGGCAATTCTGGCATTCGATGAGCATTGGCGTTCGCTCCCGCCGCCCCCCCGGTGGGGGGCGGCCTTTTTAGCCGCGGGTCCCGGCGACGTTGGGTTGGGGCTGGCCGGGCTGCTGGCCAGGGTGGGCCTGCTGGGCGTGCCCGGGCGGGGGGCCGGCCTGGGCCTGCTGGGCGGCCAGGGCGGCGGCCTGCTGGGCGGCGCGCTGGGCCTCCTCTTCCTCGGGGGGCTCAAGGGAAAGGGCGTCGAGCTCGTAGACCGACTCGCCGGCCAGGGCCTTGAGGTTATCGATGCCCCTGTTCATGACGTTTTTCTTGGAGCTGAAGGTCTTGGCCGTCTCCTCGTTGATCTGCTTGGACTTGAACAGTTCCAGGATGTGCTGGTCGAAGGTCTGGAAGCCGAGGGGCTGCATGGACTCTATGGCCCCGTAAAAGGTCTTGTCGGGCTGCTCGCCGTTGGCGATGATGTCCTTTATCAGGAGGCTGGCCCCCATGATCTCCAGGGCGGCCACCCGGCCCCCGCCGATCTTGGGGAGGAGCCTTTGGCTGACCACCCAGCGCAGGGTGTCGGCCAGCCTGACCCTGATCAGTTTCTCCTCCTCGTGGTCGAAGAGGCCTATGATGCGGTTGACGGTGGTCCCCGCGTCCACGGTGTGGAGGGTGGAGAAGACCAGGTGCCCTGTCTCGGCGGCCGAGAGGGCCATCTCCACCGTCTCCCTGTCCCTCATCTCGCCCACCAGGATGACCTTGGGCGCCTGGCGCAGGGCCGAGCGCAGGCCCTCCGAGAAATTCCTGAAATCGGTCCCCAGCTCCCTTTGGTTGAAGGTGGACATCTTCGGCGAGTGGATGAACTCGACCGGGTCCTCCAGGGTGACCACGTGGACGGCCTGGGCGCTGTTGATCTCGTCCAGGATGGCCGCGAGGGTCGTGGTCTTGCCGGTACCCGTGGCCCCGGTCACCAAAACGATGCCGTTTTTCTCCTTGGCCATCTGCTGGAAGATGCTGGGGAGGCCCAGATCCTCTATCGAGCGGATGTAATTTTCCAGCTTCCTCATGACTATGCTGTAGCGGCCCTGCTGGGTGAAGACGTTGACCCTGAACCTCGCCCTGTTTTCCAGGTTGAAGGCCAGATCGCAGCTGCCCGTGTCCATGAGCGTGTTCATCAGGTGGCGATCGCCCCTGAGGAGGCTGAGGGCCAGGGCCTCGGTCTGGTAGGCGGTCAGGGCCCGGATCTCGGGCTGGAAAAATACCGGCAGCAGCTCGCCCCCGCTCTCGACCTGCATGGGGTGGCCCACGGTCATGTTGATGTCGGAAACGTCGGGGGCGGCGTTTAGGAGCTTGTTTAGGATGTACTCTAGGTGGAAGAGATGCAGCATTGGTTACGTCCGGAACGCGGCACGGGTGGCCAGGGCCGCCCCCGTAAGGGGGCGGCGGGGGGCTCACACGTCGGTGAAGTCCTCCGGGGAGGTGGTCAGGTATTGGCGGAACTTGGCCTTCTCGGTGCAGTAGGTGTAGGCGTCGGCGGCCAGGATGCGTCCCCCCAGGAGGTGATCGAGGAGGGCGTCGTCCATGGACTGCATGCCGAATTTGCGCCCGGTCTGTATGGTCGAGGCTATCTGGTGGATCTTGTGCTCCCGGATGAGGTTCCGGACGGCCGGCGTGGCCAGGAGGATCTCCTGGCAGGCCACCCTGCCCGGCTGGTCGGCCCGCCTGAAAAGCGTCTGGGCCACCACGGCCCGGAGGGCGTCGGCCAGGGAGGCCCGTATCTGTGACTGCTCGTTGGCCGGGAAGATGTCGATGATGCGGTCGATGGTCCCGGCGGCGGAGGTCGTGTGCAGGGTGCCCATGACCAGGTGGCCGGTGTTGGCCGCCTCCAGGGCCAGGGCGATGGTCTCCAGATCCCTTAGCTCCCCCACCATGATGATGTCCGGGTCCTCCCTCAGGGCCCCCCGGAGGGCCGTGGCGAAGCTGCGGGTGTGGGTGTGGATCTCCCGGTGGTTGACCAGGCAGCGCCGGCTGTGGTGGACGAACTCGACCGGGTCCTCGATGGTCAGGATGTGGTCGTAGCGGGTCCGGTTGGCGTGATCGACGATCGTGGCCAGCGTGGTGGATTTGCCGCTCCCGGTGGGCCCGGTCACCAAAACCAGGCCCTTGGGCAGCGAGGCCAGTTTGGTGATGACCGGCGAGAGGCCCAGCTGCTCGACGGTGGGGATGATGGTGGGGATCTCCCTGAAAACGGCCCCCACCCCCCACTTCTGGTTAAAGAAGTTGGCCCGGTACCGGGCTATGGTGGGTATCTCGTAGCCGAAGTCCACGTCCCCGGTCTCCTCGAAGATCTTGACCTTCTCGTCGGGGGCGATCTCGTAGAGCATCTTCTTCAGTTCCGAGTTCTCCAACTTATGGAACTTGATGCGCTCAATCCGCCCCCTAAGGCGCAAGAGTGGCTGGTTGCCGGAGGACAGGTGTAGGTCCGAGGCCCCGACCTCGTGCATGAATTGGAAAAAAGCGTCTATTATGGCCAAACCCAACCACCTCGCCTAAAGCCCCCAGGCCCCTTTGGGGGGCGGGGGAAGTAATGTCCCCCCCAGGGCCCCTTTGGGGCGGGGGGGTATGACGCCGCCCCTTAGGCGGGTTTTTTGCCCTTGGACCTCCTGGCCCAGCCGTCCTTGAGGGTGACTATGCGGTTGAAGACGGGGGGAGGGCCGGCCGCCTCCAGGAGGAAGTAGCCCAGGCGCTCGAACTGGAAGCGCTCCCCGGGCTTGGCCCCGGCCAGCGAGGCCTCGAGCCTCGCCGTATCCCTCACGATCAGCGATTGGGGGTTCAGCTCGCCGTCGAGGTCCCCGGTGGGCCTCGGGGTGAGGAAAAGGCGGTCGTAGAGCCTGACCGTGGCCGGGATGGATTTCGCGGCCGAGACCCAGTGGATGATGGCGGGCCTGCGGGCGCCCCCCTCCGCCGGGGAGGGCTCCGGGCTGAAGGTGGCCCGTAACCCCGTCACCTCCCCGGAGGCGTCGGTCACGGCCTCGCGGCAGCGGATGAAACCGCCCCAGCGCAGCCTCGCCTCCCGGCCCGGGGCCAGGCGGAAGAAGTCCGGGGGGGGATCGAGCCGGAAATCGTCCCGCTCGATATAAATCTCGCGGGTCATGGGCAGATCCCTGTAACCCATGCTCGGGGGATCGTCGGGGAAGTACGGGGCCTGGTAGGTGGCCTCGTGGCCCTCCTCCCAGTTCTCGATAACGACCTTGAGGGGGTCGACCACGGCCATGACCCTCTTGACCGCGGGGTTCAGATCGTCACGGATGGCCTTGTCCAGCCACTCCATCTCGATCCAGCTGTCCTTTTTGGCGACCCCGATGCGCTCGCAAAAGAGCCGGATCGAGGCGGGCGTGAGGCCCCTTCGCCTCATGGCCGCGAGGGTCGGGAGCCTCGGGTCGTCCCAGCCGCTCACGTAATTTTCCTTGACCAGCTGCAGGAGCTTGCGCTTGCTCATGAGGGCGTACTCTAAATTGAGCCTCGCGAACTCTATCTGCCTCGGCCGGGGCTCGGGCCAGTCGAGCTTTTCCAGGGCCCAGTCGTACAGGGGCCGGTGATCCTCGAACTCCAGGGTGCAGATGGAATGGGTCACGCCCTCTATGGCGTCCGAGACGCAGTGGGCGTAATCGTACATGGGGTAGATGAGCCACTTGTCGCCCGTCCGGTGATGGGCGGCCTTTTTGATCCTGTAGAGGGCCGGGTCCCGCATGTTCACGTTGGGCGAGGCCATGTCGATCTTGGCCCTCAGGAATTTCTCGCCCTCCCCGAACTCCCCGGCCCGCATGCGCCTGAAAAGGTCCAGGCTCTCCTCGGGCGTCCTGTCCCGGTAGGGGCTGTCCCGGCCCGGCTCGGTCAGGGTCCCCCGGTACTCCCGGACCTCCTCCGGGGAGAGGTCGCAGACGTAGGCGTGGCCGGTCCGGATCAGCCTCTCGGCGCACTCGTAGAGCTTGTCGAAATAATCCGAGGCGTAGTAGAGCCGGTCCTCCCAGTCGAAGCCCAGCCACCTCACGTCGCTCATGATGGACTCGACGTACTCCACGTCCTCCTTGACGGGGTTGGTGTCGTCGAACCTGAGGTTGCAGCGGCCCCCGTAGTCCCTGGCCATGCCGAAATTGAGGCAGACGCTCTTGGCGTGCCCGATGTGGAGATAGCCGTTCGGCTCCGGCGGGAACCTGGTCATCACGAAAGAGTAGCGCTTGTTTTCCAGATCCTCGTCCACGAAGTTCCGGATGAAGTTTTTAAGCTTCTCGTCTTTGGACATCCTCAGGTCCTTCCCCCGCCGGCCAATTCACACGGCCGTTAGTTAGCGACAAAAAAAGTAAAAGCACGAAAACGCGCCTTTTCCAAACCCCCAGAACAAAATTCCCTTTTTCACCCCTTAACCGACCACCTGGCCCGACCCTGGGGGCGGGCCAGGGGTTGGTTAAGCGTTTTGTGATCCATTAAGCCTGCGATTTAAAAACGAGAAACTAAAAGCTGTAATTAGTTATATATAGATTACGCTAACGGTTTATTTTTAACTTTAAAAGAGTAAGAAGCGCTCTAACGATAAACGTTAAAGAAAGATAAGACCCTGTGAGTCAGACAAATACCCGGATCCAATCATGAACTATGTTACCTCAAAACGACCCCAAGATTCAAGCTTCCGGCGGATAATCGGGACGGCCGAAGATCCTGAGCCACTTCGGGTACTTCGCCGCCAAATGCCCCACGATGGGGCGCGACTTAATGACACGCCTTAAAGATTTAGGCAACGTTCTGTCAAATTTCGCGATTTTATATGGTCTAGGGCCCGAAATTTTCCCGACCGAGCCGGCACCGCCCGGCCAAACCCGCCCGCGTTTGGAGCGATTTACATAAATAGTTTGATTTTTGGGTTATTTTTTTTTAGAATCAAGTTGTCATTCAGCCGGGACGCCCCAGGCCGGGCGCCAGGGCGCCCAGGCCGGGCGTCCCGTTTCGGGCCTTTTCGGGCCATGGCCCCGCCGGGCCGCGCCCATCGGAGCACCCATGCCGGAAAAAATACAGGTTCTCTTCGCCTCCTCCGAGATCTCCCCCCTGGCCCAGACCGGGGGGCTGGCCGAGGTGGCCGCAAGCCTCCCCCAGGCCATCGAGGCCCAGGGCCTCCCCGCCCTGGCCATCATGCCCGCCTACCGCCAGACCCTGGCCAAATTCGCCTTCGAGCCCCTCTTCCCGCGCCTCGCGGTGCCCTTCGGCGACGCGGAGGTCCCCTTCTCCGTCCTGACCGGCCCCACGGGCGAGTCCCGCCGGGCCCTTCTCATAAAATGCGACCGCTATTTCGACCGGGACGGCCTCTACGGCGAGGCCGGCGGGGCCTACCCCGACAACCCCGAGCGCTACGCCTTTTTCTGCAAGGCCGTGATCGAGACCATGGCGCGCCTGGGCGACCCCTTCGGGGTGGTCGTGGCCAACGACTGGCAGACGGGCCTCCTGATGCCCCTCCTGGCCGCCATGGGCCCCGGGGCCCCGGCGGGCGTTTTCGTCATCCACAACCAGGGCTTCCTGGGCCTGGCCCCGCCCGCCGACAAGGACCTGATCGGGCTCCCCGAGAGCTACTACGGCCTCGAGGGCATGGAGTATTACGGGCAGCTCAGCTACCTCAAGGCCGGCATAGTCTACTCCAAGGCCGTGGTCACGGTCTCCCCCACCTACGCGAGGGAGATCCAGACCCCGGAGGGCGGGAACGGCCTCGACGGGGTCCTAAGGCTCCACTCGGGGAAACTCTCCGGCATAGTCAACGGCGTGGACTACGAGACCTGGAACCCGGCGACCGACCGCTACATCTCCCACAACTATTCCGCCGATAACCTCAGGGGGAAGGCCGGCTGCAAGATTTCCCTGAAGGAGCAGCTAAAGCTCCCCCCCTCCGCGCGGCCCCTCTTTTCCATGGTCAGCCGCCTCACGGCCCAGAAGGGCATATCCCTCGTGGTCGAGGCCGCCCCGGAGCTCTTCAAGCTCGGGATCGATCTGGTCATCCTGGGGACCGGCGAGAGCCGGTTCGAGGACCAGCTGAGGGCCCTCATGGCCCGCTACCCGGACAACATGCGCCTGATCCTGGCCTACGACGACAAGCTGGCCCATCAGATCATAGCCGGGAGCGACTTCTCCCTGGTCCCCTCCATGTACGAGCCCTGCGGGCTCATACAGCTCTACAGCCTCAGGTACGGGACCATCCCGGTGGTGAGGGCCATAGGCGGCCTGAACGACACCGTCCGCGACTACGCCGGCCAGAACCCCGACGGCCTCTGGGACAACGGCTTCAAGTTCAGCCAGTTCCAGGCCCCGGCCCTGACCAGGGCCGTCCGCAGGGCGACCGAGCTCTACGGGACGCCCGACTTCAGGGCCATGGCCCTGGCCAACATGGCCGAGGACCATAGCTGGGGGGGCTCGGCCGCCCAATACGTCAAGGTCTTCAAGGCCGCCATGGGTCTGGCCCCCGGCGCCTAGGCCCCCCGATCTCCCGCCCCGGCCGCGGCCGGGCCGCGGCGGAAGGAAAGAGTTTTGTCCGGTTCCCGTTACCTGGTCATCCACGGCCATTTCTACCAACCCCCCCGCGAAAACCCCGTGACCGGGGCCGTGCCCGAGCAGCCCACCGCCTCCCCCTACCACGACTGGAACGAGCGCGTGACCCGGGAGTGCTACGCCACCAACGCCCGGGCCAGGATAAACGGCCCCAACGGCCGCGTCTCGCGCATAGTCAACAATTACGAGCACATAAGCTTCAACGTCGGGCCGACCCTCATGTCCTGGCTGGCCGAGAACGCCCCCGAAACGGCGGCCCTCATAGTCAAGGCCGACCGGGACGGGGCCATCGGGCACAACGGCCACGGCCCGGCCATCGCCCAGGTCTACAACCACGTCATCATGCCCCTGGCCAACCGCCGCGACAAGCTGACCCAGATCCTCTGGGGCCGGGAGTACTTCAGGAAAACCTTCGAGCGCCTGCCCGAGGGCATGTGGCTGGCCGAGACGGCCGCGGACGCCGAGAGCCTCTCGCTCCTCTCCAAGGCCGGGATCAAGTACACCATCCTGGCCCAGGGCCAGGTCGACGCCGTGAGGCCCGTGACCGAGGACCGCTCCGGCCCCTGGGAGCCCTGCCGCACCCCCGCCGACCCCCGGGAGCCCTACCGCGTCTACTGGGGCCGGGGGCCCCACGATTACGTGAACGCCTTCGTCTACGACGGCCCGGTCTCGAGGGCCGTGGCCTTCGAGAGCCTCCTCCGGGACGGCCAGGCCTTCCTTAACCGCATAGAGGGCGCCTTCGGCCAGCCCGGCCCCACCGGCTGGCCGAGGCTGGTCAACCTCGCCACCGACGGCGAGTCCTACGGCCACCATTTCCAGTTCGGGGAGATGGCCCTCGCCTGGGCCATCGACCAGCTCCTGCGGGTCCGGCCCAAGTCCGGGGACCCCATCGCCCTGACCAACTACGGCGAGTTCCTGGCCAAGTACCCGCCCCGCCTCGAGGCCCGCCTGGTGGAGAACTCCTCCTGGAGCTGCTGCCACGGGGTCGAGCGCTGGCGCTCCGATTGCGGCTGCCACGCCGGCGGCCAGCCCGGCTGGAACCAAAAGTGGCGGACGCCCCTGCGCGACGGCCTCAACTGGCTCCGGGACTGCCTCGCCCGCGTCTTCGAGACCAGCCTCGCCGATCTCCTGACCGACCCATGGGCGGCCCGCAACGCCTACGTCTCGGTCCTCTCCTCGGGCTACGACCCCGGCGAGAAGGAGCGCTTCCTCCATGACTGGGCCAAGAAAAGCCTCTCCAGGGCCGAGACCCTCCTCGTCTGGGAACAGATGGAGGCCCAGCTCATGGGCCAGTACATGTTCACCAGCTGCGGCTGGTTCTTCGACGAGCTGACCGGCCTTGAGCCCGTCCAGAACCTCCGCTACGCCCACCGGGCCATAACCCTCTCCGAGAGGCTCTCCGACCAGGACCTCCAGGGGGGCCTCGTGGCCTTCCTCAGGCAGGCCCAGCCCAACGACCCGGCCTACCCCACCGGCGAGGCCGTCTGGGACCGCCTGGTCGTGCCCCGCCACCTCTCCGGCTCCCGCCTCGCCGCCCACTGGGCCGCCGCGAGGCTCATGGGCGTCTCGGAGTCCCTGGGCCTCTTCAAGTACCAGAGGTTTTCCGCCCCGGCCGGCCAGACGGCCGACGCCGACCTCGAGTCCCGCCGGGTCATGCTCGGCCGCGTGGAAATCTCCGACCCCCGCCTCGGCCAGGAGGAGAGGGTCTGCCTCGCCTCCTGCCCCCCCGGCGGCGAGCCCCTGAACATCCAGGTCTTCCGCCCGGCCGGGCCCGAGCCCTTCCCGGCCCAGGCCATCGTCCGGCGCCTCCTGGAAAACCCAAGCCTCCTTGACGACCCGGCCAAGCTCGTGGGCGCCCTGGCCGCCCCGGCCCCGGCCTTCGAGGCCTTCAGCCTGGACGACCTCTACCCCAGCGTCCGCCAGACCATCCTGACCGACCTCGTCGGCGACTTCTTCCGGGACCTTAAGGCCTACACGGAAAAATCGTTTAACCTCTGCAGCGACATGCTGGTCAAGTACAGCGCCGCCCACAGCCGCCTCGACTGGCTCTCCCGCTTCGTCTTCCGCGTGGTCACCGAGGCCAAGGTCGAGTCCTTCATCCAGAAGATGAAAAAGGGCGAGAAGATAAACCTCTCCACCCTGGGCGACCTCGTCAACGAAAAGGAGACGGCCGGTTCCATCCACAACGAGCCGGTCCTGACCCAGGCGGCCCAGGATTTCCTGGCCAAACTCCTCGAGCTGGCCAAAACCCCCGGCGCCCGGCCCACGGTCCTCCAGGAGGCCCTGGCCTTCATGCGGTTCCTCTCCAAAAACCGCCTGCGCGTCGATTTCTGGGACCTCCAGAACCGCTGGCACTCCCTGGCCATGGACGGCCAGTTCCTGGGCGCCCTCGACCCCGCCCAGCGCCAGACCTTCAAGGACCTCGGCGAGGCCCTTAACTTCGAGTGGCCGTCCCTCTGAGGGATGGCCCCTAACTCCCCCCGTTCCGCGCCTTGCCGGGCCCCTAACGCCCCCCGTTCCGCGCCTTGCCGGGGAATGGTGGGCCCATGCGCCATAGTCACTAAAAATTACTTGCCAATAATAAAAAATTATGTTACTAAATACATAGTTAAGCTTTGACAGATTTTCGCGTTCCTCGGAAAAACCGCCCGGGCCATAGGTTCCGCCCATACTCGCATACATCAAACGTCTTTCCCGGCGCCCGCCGTGGCGCGGGGCGCCCGTTTATTTCGGCCCTTTGGCCAGAACTACCGTTCGGTTTCCCGGTTTTCCCAGCCGGGACGCGCCCTTACGTTCAAAGCCTAAACGAACTGGTATTCGTTAGCGACAGCTTTCCCCCGGGCCGCCCCGGGGCGACAAATATACCGACAAAAAAAACGCCCAACCCGCGGAGGGGATTATGTCCATAAAAATAAAACTCTACCTGATCATGTTTTTCCTCATAGCCGTGACGCTAGGGGTCAGCGTCGTGGCCATCCGGACCATAGTCGGGCAAAACCGCAACATGAACAGCGGGTTTGAGTCGTCCAAACACGTGAGCGATCTGTTCAGGATGAGCATCGGCATACGCAAGGAGTCCGTCGCCATCAGGGACGTCATCCTCCTGAACGACATCGAGACGAAAAAGCAGATCAAGGCCAGCCTCGACAAGATCGTGGCCGAGGAAATCGAGCCCCTGCTCAAGTCCATCGTGCCCACCGCCACCGAGCAGTCCTCCTGGAACGAGATCCTGACCACGTGGGACAAGCACAAGGCCCTCATGGAGGAGGTCTACCAGCTCAGCGAGGACAACTCCTCCTACTTCGCCAAGGCCATGTCCATAAACCACAGCCTTGAGTACTGGCTGGGCTACGAGCCCAGCCTCCGGCGCATGCAGGAGGAGGCCATGCGCTACCGGACCACCCAGGGCGAGCAGGTGAGCGTCCTGTGCCTCGATACCATCTCCTTCATCCGCGGCCTCCAGCTCTACGAGAAACTGGCCATCATGTCCCTGACCACCGGCGACCGCGAGAAATTCGCCGCCCTGGCCCGGAGCGACATGGCCTCGGTCACGAAAAACCTCAACGCCCTCGAGCGCATCCTGACCAACCCCACCGTCTCCGAGGACCAGCTCAAGGCCTTCAACGCCGACTTCTCCGCCGCCGGCCGCGGCAAGATCCAGTTCAAGGGCGGGGGCGAGCTCTCCTACACCACGACGAAATTCGACCTCCCGCCCAACTTCATCAACCCCTTCATGGCCGAGGCCTCCACCGTCTACTGGCGGGACGTCAAACCCCGCCGCGGCGGCGGCACCGAGATCATGAACAAGATCATGGAGCTGACCGAGGCCGACACCAACCTCCACGCCTACACCAAGCTGGTCGATGAGATCCGGCCCATGACCGAGTTCGAGAACGCCCACATCGGCGACCTTGTGGCCTCCAGCCAGACCGCCCTGGCCGCGGACATGGAATGGGTCCAGATGAACTACAGGCGAAATCTCATCATAATGCTCTCGGTCATCATCGTGGGCCTCCTGGTGGGTCTCGTCTTCGCCATCGCCTTCATCCAGAACCTGAACAAATCCCTCATCAAGCTCGACCAGGACCTCGTCGACCGCTCAAACCAGGTCAAGAACCTGGCCGACCAGCTGACCGCCAACTCCAAGACCCTGGCCGAGGGGGCCTACAGGAGCTCCACCAGCCTCGAGGAGACCAGCTCGGCCCTCGAGCAGCTGTCCTCCATGACCAAGCGCAACGCCAGCAACTCCCTTGAGGCCGACCAGCTCATGCAGCAGGCCAGCGAGTCGGTCATCCGGGCCCAGACCTCCATGGACAACGTCATCGAGGCCATGAGCGAGATCTCCACCTCCGGCAGCGAGATCGGCAAGATCATCAAGTCCATCGACGACATCGCCTTCCAGACCAACCTCCTGGCCCTCAACGCCGCCGTCGAGGCCGCCCGGGCCGGCGAGGCCGGGGCCGGCTTCGCCGTCGTCGCCGAGGAGGTCCGCAACCTCGCCAGCCGCAGCGCCGACGCGGCCAAGAACACCGCCACCCTCATCGAGAGCACCACCCGCAACATCAACTCCGGCTCCCAGATGGTCAACTACACCGCCGAGAACTTCCGCGTCGTCACCGACCACTCCAACAAGGTGGCCCAGCTCATCGGCGAGGTGGCCGAGGCCTCCAAGGAGCAGTCCGTGGGCATCGAGCAAATCTCCAAGGCCGTAAACAGCCTCGACCAGGTGACCCAGGCCAACGCCGCCTCGGCCGAGGAATCCTCCCACATCGCCGACACCCTGGGCGCCGAGGAGGAAAAACTCGTGAGCACCATCGAGGAGATAAACACCCTCGTCAGCGGCACCCGCGGCCACGCCCCCCTGGCCCACAACTACCCGGCCCTGCCCGAGAGCTAAAAACGGATGCCCCCACCCCCCCTCCCCTCCCCGCCCGGCCGGGCGAGGGGGGAGGGTAGTGGGGCATTGCGGTCCCCTCCCCGCTTCGTCCCCCCGATTTGCCTACCCGATTCGTCCCCAATAGAAGCGAATATCCATACCGGATGGTTCATTCAATGCGCCATGGGAGCCTGGCCACCAAAAAAAACGCCGGGCGGGGCAATATCGCGGGCCATCGGCGATAACGGAAGGCTTGCGTCCCATGAATGGCTTATGATTCCGGGATTCCCTTCACAGCCACTGACCCCGCAACCTAGAGAAGGTAACCACCGTTCCGGGAAAAGCAACCCCCAGGGCGAAAATTTTTTTGCCCAAGGGTGTTTGCGGCTTTCGTTTGCGTGCTTTCGTTTGCAGGGGGCGATAAATTTTGGCCATGGACGTTTTTGGCCATATTAATCGTAAGATAAAATTTATTTGTGCGATTTAATGGGAACGGGAAATATTTTTGGTGTATAAAACTAGGTTAATAAATTTTTTTGGTTGGTAAATAATTTTATAATATTAAATTTTTTCTAAATTATAATTAATTATAAGGACTCATGCCATCTTCCCTGCCCCGGCCTTGCGCCTTGCGGCCTTGCCCGAGGAATTAAAATTTATTTGCTCGATTTAATGGGAACGGGAAATTTTTTGGTGTATAAAATTAGGTTAATATTTTTTTTAATTGTTAAATAATTTTAATTCGATAAATTAATTATAAATTATAGTTAATTATAAGGACTCACGGTAACTGGATTTTCTCAAATTTGGCAACAGATCACATGAGAAAATCCACGGTAACCTCCCTGCCCCGGCCTCGCGCCTTGCGGCCTTGCCGGGGAATTAAAATTTATTTGCGCGATTTAATGGGAACGGCAAATTTTTTAGTGTATAAAATTAGGTTAATAATTTTTTTGGGTGGGAAATAATTTTATAATATTAAATTTTTTCTAAATTATAATAATTATAACGATTCATGCCATCTTCCCTGCCCCGGCCTTGCGCCTTGCGGCCTTGCCCGTTGAATTAAAATTTATTTGCGCGATTTAATGGGAACGGGAAATGTTTTGGTGTATAAAATTAGGTTAATTATTTTTTTGATTTGAAAATAATTGCAATTTGATATATTAATTCTAAATTATAATTAATTATAAGGATTCATGCAATCTTCCCTGCCCCAGCCTTGCGCCTTGCGGCCTTGCCCGAGGAATTAAAATTTATTTGCGCAATTTAATGGGAACGGGAAATGTTTTGGTGTATAAAATTAGGTTAATTATTTTTTTGATTTATAAATAATTGTAATTTGATATATTAATTTTAAATTATAATTAATTGCAAAGACTCACGGTAACCTCCCTGCCCCGGCCTCGCGCCTTGCGGCCTTGCCCGAGGATCTTGTGCCTTTGCCCGGTGGGTCTACCGGCCGGGCAAAGCCATGTTATTTCAAACTAAGTCCAGAGGCAGGCAAAAAACCGTAAAAATAACAGACATGGGCCAATTTGGATGCTTTTTTCTGGACAAACGAAGGCGCCGGGACCCGATAAACCTAGGCCATTGCCGATGAAATGAGTTTATGATAATATTAAAAGAGCGGC
>JAITKA010000094.1 GCA_031278635.1 Deltaproteobacteria bacterium
CGAAAAATTAGGTATCGGCACTTATTGTATAAAAAAATTTTTGAGGTTGAAGGATAAGAAGACCCGTGGTCTAATGGGACCCATGGCTAAAAATGACTCAAGTAAGTCGTCGCCATGGCAGCCAACGTCGTTCGCCAATGGATAGTCCCAAAACCTAGGGCCCAAACCATCAGTATGCCGTCAGGCGTTCTTCGAGTAAGGACAGCAGGACCTCTTCGCAAACGTTTGTCTGGTCGGTAAGGATGGCTTCTTTTATGGCGTCCCCGCATATGCGTGAAATTTCGGCATGGCTCAAGGGCGAGGCTTTTGACAACAAGGCGGGCGAAGGTTTGAACTTTGGGTCGAACGCGCCAAGTTTATGGGAAAAGAGGCGTTCGATTTCCGTTTTGGACGGAAGATGGTAACGCAGTACGTCGTCAAAGCGCAGTAACAACGCTTTGTCAAGTATATTGGTATTATCGGTGGTGACGATGACGATACTATGGGACAGTTGTTGTCCCAGGAATCGCAGAAACGGGTTTAAGATACCCCGCGTCTCCCCGACCTCATTGCCTGGGCTTCTGTCGGACCCGATGGCCTCGAAGTCGTCAAACAGGTAGACGCCCACGACGTTATTGACGCAATCGAATATTTTCCTTAGCCTGGCGCCCGATTTCCCCAGACACCTTGTGACGGGTTTGTCCATTTGGGCGACGAATAAGGGCAAGTGTAACTCGGTGGCTATGACGTGGGCCGTCAAGGTTTTGCCGGTGCCGGGGTGGCCCGCGAGTAATATTTTCCGGCGGTTGAACATACCGTATCTTTCAAGTTTACGCCGGTCGATGAAATCCCGGAGAACCCGTCGTATCCTTTCGCGCAAATCGTCCGGGGCAATGAGGTCTCGCAGTCTCTGGTGGGGCGTAACGGTCAATAACGATTGATCCATGCCACGTAGGTGACGCGTTTTGGCCCTTGTGCCGCTTGCCTTGGCCAGCTCGGCTTTTAATTCCCGGGCCAAGGGTACGTTACCGTCCTTGGCCTCGTAAGCGGCGATTTGCAAAACGACGGACTTAAAATTCTCCTCGTCGTTGTCCGAGAAGGCCCTTATCAGGCTTTTGATCTGCTCTGCGGTAGCCATTCGAAGGCCCCCTTTTGATATCGATGCCCATCATTATACACGGAAATGAACAAAAGAATCTATTTATCTAAACCCCCCACGCCCGTCCCGATGAAGGCATTAGGGCCCCATGGCACGGAATTTTGGCCAACGCCGCCAGAAAGCGCTTGGCGAAGGTAATGGCTTTTTGGCGCGTGTGCCCGAGGCGAAGCCACCAGAGGCAAAGCCCGAGGCGAAGCCCGAGGCGAAGCCACCGAGGAGAGCGAGGTTGATTTTCCGATAGACTATAATGATTCATTGGCATTAAGTTTACGTGGGGTTATTGGTTTAGCAGGTGAATTTGATGAATGATTTGGTAAAAAAATGTAGATTTGGCATCGTTAAATGATTTATCAAGTCGGCCAATGAAAGAATTGTTATCACATTTCATGGCACAGTACCCATAAATTCAGTCGGTTAAGAAAAGATTTTTCAAAATTAGGCTTTTTGTCCGGCCACATGCGACCCCCCCTCCTCTTCACCTCCTAAGATTTAAACAGTAGACATGATTTTGGGCAAGCGTTCCCGGCCGGTTTTTTGGTCCGGGGAATGGGCGGCCGGCCTGGGGGGGATTTGCCGGGGGACCGAAGGGGGGGGTGAAATTATGCGCGCATCGGCCGAGGGCGAGCCATAGCGTCGTAAAAAAAGCCAAACGCAAGATGTTGGGTCTGGAGGAAAAGCCTTAAAGTGGGCGGTTGGATCGTTTTTGGCCCATTTCCCTTGGAGGAGCGATAAAAATTTTCTTTTTTATTGGTTTCCAACGTGGTATGGTATCTCGGTTAAGCTCTGGGCGCCCTGAGTGACCAGGGCCGGATTTAAGGCGCCGGCGCGCGGCCTTTTGGCCCAAAAGGGGCGAGGCGCTTAGGCTTTAGTTAAACGCCGCGGTGATCGACACCGTTCCGGGGCTATTAGGTTGTCCCGGGGTACCATTGTTTTGCCCGAGTTAGGAGGGTTTCATGCTTAAGTTTAAAACGGCCACAGTCATGGTTGCCATCTTACTGGCCGTGGGTTTCGCTTTTCCGATACGGATGGCCCAAGCCCAGGCCTCTAACCAGATTGCGGTTTTTTACTTGCAGAAGGTCATGGAAGATTCAAAGAGAGGCAAAGACGCCTCGAAAAAGTTGGAAGCCAAGTACGATGGCTTGAGGAAATCGTTGGACGCCAAGGCCAAGGACATCCAAAAGAAAGGCCAGGATTTGGAGAACGCCAGGCAGACCCTGAGCGAGGACGCCTTCATCAAGAGGCGCGACGATTTGGCCAAAGAGTACACCACCCATATGGAGAACGCCCAGAAGGCCGGCGCCGACATGGAGAAGGCCAGGGAAGAGGCCATGTTGCCCTTGATGGAAAAGGTCACCAACGTTGTGGGCGGGTTGGCCCAGGAGCGCGGCTACCAGTTCGTCTTTGAGGTCCAGAACGCCGGTGTCTTCTACCATCCCAAGGCCGTCGACATTACCCCCGACGTCATCAAGGGTCTCGACAAGTAGCTAGCGGCTTTGGCGGGCGCGCCCGGCCGGTCACGATGGGCCCGGTTTGGGTTGGGAAACCGCCTTGGGCGAAATAGCTAAGTAAAAAATTAAATGAGGCCCTTGGGCGTTTTTGACGCCGGGGGCCCCGAAGGCGCGAGCCGCCAAAAAATATAGTTTGAGATTGCCCGGGGGCTTTAATCGCCCGAACGTCCCGTTGTGGCGTTTTAGGTTCTTTGGGCCATCTTAATACTATATTTTTTTCTCAAGGGATACGTTTTGTCCCGGAAGAGGCCAGAAAGGGACCCGAAAGGGTCCGAAAAGGGGGAAGGGGGGTCCGCCCGAAAAGATTCGAGGGAGGCCGGACCGACCCAGGTTATGATTAAACTTTCCAGCCCAAAGACCCTGTCGTCGTTGGTGGACGAGGCCACGGTTAGGTTAGCCGAGAGCCTGGCCACGCTGGGCGGGCCCGATGGGTGCCCGCCCGCCGTCATGCATGGCGACGGGGGGACGCTCGTCTCGGCCCTTTCCTCGGCCTCGGAGGCCCAAGCCGGGGCCTTGTGTTTTGCCGTCAAGAGGGAATATTTTCTGGAGGCCCGCCGGAGGGGCGCCGCGGCCATTATCGTGGGCGAGGAATTGTTCCGGGAAGTGGCCACGGGCGAAGCCGGGGGCGAGGCCCCAGGCGAGGCCGTGGCCCTGGTGGCCTTCCTTGAGCCCAGGCTGCTTTTTTCGGTGATTCTGGGGCTCGTGGGCCAAGGTTTTTCGCCGCCCTGGGCGGTGGGCGAGCCTTTCTTTAAGGATAGGGGCTCGTGCTCGATAGGGGAGGGGGTCACCTTCGGGCCCAACGCTTACGTCGGCGCCGGGGTGTGCGTCGGGCGGGCCAGCCGGGTGGGGCCCGGGGTTTTTTTGGACGACGGGGTCAGGGTCGGCGAGGACTGCGTCATCCACCCGGGGGCCGTTTTGCGCTACGGGGTCAGGGTGGGCGACCGCTGCCAGATCCACTCGAACAGCGTGATAGGCGAGGACGGTTTCGGCTACAACCAGGTGCCCTGCCCGGAAAAGGGCCGGCTCATACATTTCAAAAACCCCCATCTGGGCGGCGTGGTCATCGAGGACGACGTGGAGATAGGGGCGCTGGCGGCGATCGATAGGGGGTTGGTCGCGGACACGGTGATTGGCCGGGGCACGAAGATAGATAACCTGGTCCAGATAGGCCACAATTGCCAGATAGGCCGGGACTGCGTGGTCGTCTCCCAGGTGGGGGCCGCGGGCCACAGCCAGGTGGGCGACAGGGTGTTTTTGCTGGGCCAGTGCGGCCTCAACCATGGGGCCAGGGTGGGCCACGATGCCATCATCTCGGGCCAGAGCGGGGTTTTGGGGCAGGTGCCGCCGGGCCGGAACGTCTGGACGGGCACGCCGGTCAAGCCGCAGCGGGAGGAGTATGGCTCCCAGATCATGGTCAAGAACGATTTGCCGAAGTGGCGCAAATTCCTGAGGCTGTTTTTGAGGGGCCAGCCCTGGGAGGAGATCAGGGCGGCCATGGCCGAGGGGCGGGAAAAGCCCAAGGCTTAGGCGTGGGCCCGTGTTGGGCTTGGGGGACGTATTTGTGTCCCTTGGGGGATTGACTTATCACATTTAGCTTAGTTCGGGCAGCTTTTTGGCGCCAATCATCGTGGCCAGCGCCGCTTTTTGAGGCATAATGATGACCGTCATTGACACTAAAGAACAGTTACCGACTCTCCACGACATTCACGAGATCATGAAGGCCCTGCCCCACAGGCCACCTTTCCTATTGGTCGACCGGGTGGTCTCGCTGGAGCCCTGGAAGACCCTGGTCGCTTTCAAGAACGTGACCATAAACGATGATTTCTTTAGGGGCCATTTTCCCGGGACCCCGGTCATGCCCGGGGTCTTGGTCCTTGAGGCCATGGCCCAGGCCTCGATGCTGCTGTTGCATTTCTCAAGGCGCGACCACCCGGGCGAGGCCCCGGAAGAGATCCGGGACCTGCTGAAGGCCGAGGATCTGAGCGGGCGCATCGCCTATTTCGCCAGTTGCGACCGGGTCAAGTTTCGCAGGCCCGTGGTCCCCGGCGACCGGCTGGATCTGCAGGCCAACTTCGTCCGGTTTGGCGGCCGCCTTTGGAAGGTGACCGGGAAGGCGACGGTCCAGGGCCAGAGGACGGCCGAGGCCGAGATGACCGCGACTTTTTAACCAAACCCGGCCGGGGCCGGGAGCCCAAGGAGCCATCAGACCCTCCATGCCTATCCATCCCACCGCCATAATCGACCCTTCCTCGGAGATCGACCCCACGGCCACCGTCGGCCCCTACGCCCTGATAGGGCCCAGGGTGACGGTCGGGCCCGGGACCGAGATCATGGGCCACGCCTTCATCGACAAGGACACCACCATCGGCAAGGACTGCCGCGTCTTTCCCTTCGCCTCGCTGGGGGCCGATCCCCAGGACATGAAATACGCCGGGGAGAGATCGTCCCTGGTCGTGGGGGACGGGGTAACGGTCAGGGAGTCGGCCACCATCCACCGGGGGACCAAGGGCGGCGGGGGGATAACCACCATCGGCGACAAGGCCTTGATCATGGCCACGGTCCACGTGGCCCATGACTGCCGCATAGGCCGGGAGGTCATCCTCTCGAGCTACGCGGTCCTGGCCGGGCACGTGATCGTGGAGGACAACGCCATAATCAGCGGCTCCTCCGCCGTGCACCAATTCGTGCGCCTGGGCCGGTACTCTTTCGTGGGCGGCATGACCGGGGCGGCCAAGGACGTCCCGCCGTTCATGATAGTGGCCGGGGTCAGGGACAAGGACATCGTGGTCACGCCCAATTTGATCGGCCTCAGGAGATGGGGCTTTTCCAAGGAAAGCTTGGAGGCCATAGTTGGCGCCCACAAGATAATCCATAACCACAGGCCTTTGGCCGAGGTCCTGGCCGAGGCCGACGCGGCTTTCCCGGACTCGGGGGAGGTCAAGGCCATAACCTCCTTTTACCGGGGCTCCGAGCGGGGGGTTTACCGGTGAGCGGGGGCGGGCCAGGGCCGGGCCCGGGCGGGGCCGGCCAGGTCGTCGGCCTGATCGCCGGCAACATGAGCCTCCCGGTCATGGCCGCGAGGCGGATCAAGGCCAAGGGCCTGACCTTGGCCGTGGTGGGGTTGGTCGGGGAGACGGAGCCGGAGGTTTACGCCTTGGCCGATCGTTGGCTGGAGACCAACCTCGGGCAGGTTGGGGCCATGGGGCGTTTTTTGGTCGAGAGCGGGGTGGGGAGGCTATGCGTGGTCGGCGGGGTCAGCCGCGAGAGCGTGGTCAACTCCTACGATCCCGACGCCGAGGCCATAAGGATCATGGAGTCG
The DNA here is from genome assembly GCA_031278635.1 of Deltaproteobacteria bacterium. GTDB lineage: Bacteria > Desulfobacterota > Desulfarculia > Adiutricales > Adiutricaceae > JAIRNQ01. The sequence continues at coordinate 5,966 of JAITKA010000094.1, forward strand.
CTCGATAACTTTCAGACCGACACCATCTTGCGGGCCCTGGCCGGGTACGTCGAGTCCCTGGGGCCAAAGATCGTCTCGGTGGCCACGCTTGTGCCGGAGCTGTTGGTGAGGCCGGGGGTTTTGACGGCCAAGGGCCCGGACGCGGGGCTTTTGGCCGAACTGCGGCTGGCCTTTTTTTTGGCGAGGGAGCTGGGCCGGCTCGACTGCGGCCAGACGGTGGTGGTCTCGGATCGGCTGGCCGTGGCCCTGGAGGGGGCCGACGGGACGGACGCCACCATTTTAAGGGGCGCCTCCCTCTGCAGGAAGGGCGTGGCCGTGGCCAAGGCCGTTAAGCCGAACCAGGATTTCAGGCTCGATCTGCCCGTGATAGGGCCGGGGACCGTCTCGGTCCTGATAAAGGCCAAGGCGGCCGGGCTGGCCCTGGACGCGACGGGCCTCATCATGCTCGAGCCGGGGGAATGCGTCCGCATGGCCGACGGGGCCGGGTTGGTCATGGTCGCCTTCGGGCCCGAGGCCGAGCCCTGGCTGGCCGGGTTCCGCGGGGCCATGGGCAGGAAAGAGGGCGAGAGGGCCGATTTGGGGACCGGGCCCGGGGCCGGGCCCGGGACGGGCGGCGGGAATGGCTGAGAGCCTGAGGGTTATGATCAGCGCGGGCGAGCTCTCCGGGGACATGCACGGGGCGGCCCTGGTCAGGGAGGCCAACCGGGGGGATTCCGGGCTAAGTTTTTTCGGGCTGGGCGGGGACAACATGGCCGCCGCCGGGGTCGATCTGCGCTTCCACATCCGGGAGACGGCGGTCATGGGCCTGACGGAGGTTTTGGGATCGCTCGGCAGGATCCTCGGGATAAGGAAGGCCCTGGCCCAAATGGTCGCGTCCGAGAGGCCAAGGGCCCTGGTCCTGATCGACAGCCCCGATCTGAACCACGCCCTGGCCAAGGCCGCCTGGGCGGCGGGCGTCCCGGTGATATACTATATTTGCCCCCAGATCTGGGCCTGGCGCCAGGGCCGGATCAAGTGGCTGAAAAAGCTGGTCAGCCGGCGGGCCGTGCTCTTCCCCTTCGAGAAGGCCTTTTACGAGACCCGCGGGGTCACGGCCGACCTGGTCGGGCACCCCCTCCTCGATGAGATGCCCCTGGACCTGACCAAGAAAGGGGCCAGGCTGGCCCTGGGCCTGGGCGAGGGGGACACGGTTTTGGCCGTCCTGCCCGGGAGCCGGAAGGCCGTGGCCTCGCGCCTCGCCGGGCCCATGCTGGGGGCCGTGGATCGCCTCATGGACGGGCGCCCCGGGCTCGTCCCGGTCATCCCGAGGCCCGAGACGCTCCCCATGGCGGTCCTGGAGGGCCTGATAGGGGGGGCCAGCCCCAGGGTCAGGGAAAGGCTCGTCATCCACGAGGGGCGCTCCCACGAGATACTGAAGGCGGCGGACGCCGCCTTGCTCGCCTCGGGCACCTCCACCGTGGAGGGGGCCATCCTGGGGACGCCGATGGTGGTCACCTACAAGGTCAGCCCCCTTAGCTGGGCCTTGGCCAGGCTTTTGGTCAAGGTGCCTTTCGTCTCCATAGCCAATTTGCTGGCCGGCCGCGAGATAGTCCCGGAGCTCCTGCAAGGCGGGGCCAACCCCGAGGGGCTGGCCGGGGAGCTTTCGGCCATACTGCCGGGCGGCCCCAAGCGAAAGGCCATGATCGGGGATCTGGCCGGGGCGGCCGCCGCCCTGGGCGGCCCCGGGGCCTCGGCCAGGGTCCTGGCCGTCATAATGGAAGAGATAGCCGCGGGCGGCCCCGATGGGTCGGGCGCCTGGGCCTTTTGAGACACGGGAAGGTAACGACATAAAAAGAAATGGCGAAAATAAAGGCCCGGACGGCAAGGCCGGGGCCGGCCCGGACGGGGCCGGCCGGGACGGCAAGGCCGGGGCCGGACCGGATGCCGATTATTCCCCGACGCGGCGGTTGTGGGCCCTGATCCGACCCCACATGCCGACGCTTTTCGTGGCCATGATTTCCATGGCCCTGGCCGGGGCCTCCACGGCGGCCATGGCCCATCTGATCAAGCCCCTGCTGGACGACGTTTTCTTTAACAAGGACAGCGACAGGCTGATATTCCTGACTTTTCTGACCTTCGGCGTTTTCGCGGCGACCGGGGCCTTCACTTTCGTCCAGTCCTTTTTGATGAACAGGGTCGGCTACACGATCGTCAACGATCTCAGGGTCAGGCTGTTTTCCCACATCCAGCGGCAGTCCCTGGACTATTACGACGCGCACCCCTCCGGGGAGCTGATATCGAGGGTCGTCAACGACGTGACCCTGATCCAGAGCTCGGTCACCCACGTGGTCACCAGCCTGGTCATGGACGTCTGCAAGGTCGTGGGCCTGGTCATCGTTTTGTTCATAAACGACTGGCGCCTGGCCCTGGTCGGCCTCCTTTTGATACCGGCGGCCTTTTACCCCATCTCCCGCTTCGGCAAGAGGCTACGGAAGCTGGCCACCAACAGCCAGATCATCATGGGCTCGCTGATTATCGTCCTGACCGAGGCCTTTCAGGGGGTCAGGGTCGTCCAGAGCTACAACATGACCGACTCCGAGATAGCCAGGTTCTCGGCCGAGTGCCGCCGGAGCGTGGAAAACCTCATGCGGGCGGTCACGGTCAAGAGCCTTTCGAGCTCGATCATGGAGATCTTCGGCGGGATCTGCGTCGCCGCCGTCATCTGGTACGGCGGCCACTCGGTCATCAACGGGCACTCGACCCCGGGCACCTTCATAAGTTTCCTGATGGCCCTCCTTTTGCTGTACGAGCCGGTGAAGCGCCTGACGAGGCTCCATAACGACGTCCAGCAGGGCCTGTCCGCGGCCACCCGCATCTTCGATACCCTGGACACCATGCCCACGGTCAAAAGCCCCCCGGGCGGCATAGACCCGGGGAGGGTCAAGGGTTCCATCGTTTTCAGGGACGTGAGTTTCGCCTACGCCGCCGACCGGGAGGCCCTGACCGACATCAACCTAACCGTCAGCCCCGGGGAGGTCCTGGCCCTGGTCGGCCATTCCGGCGGGGGCAAGACCAGCCTCGTCAATCTGGTGCCCCGCTTCTACGACCCCACCAAGGGGGCGGTCCTCCTTGACGGGATGGACATCCGGACCATGGATCTGGCCGCCCTCCGGGGCCAGGTGGCCCTGGTCAGCCAGGAGGTCACCCTTTTCGAGGGCTCGGTCAGGAACAACATCGGCTACGGGCGGCCCGGGGCCTCCATGGGGGACATAGCCAAGGCGGCCAAGGCCGCCCTGGCCGACGGCTTCATAGCCGAGCTGCCCCGCGGCTACGACGAGGACATCGGCGAGCGCGGCGGGAGGCTCTCCGGGGGCCAGCGCCAGAGGCTGGCCGTGGCCAGGGCCATTTTGAAGGACGCCCCGATACTGATCCTGGACGAGGCCACATCCGCCCTCGACACCGAGTCGGAAAAATACGTCCAGGCGGCCCTGGAGAACCTCATGATCGGCCGGACCACCCTGGTCATAGCCCATCGCCTTTCGACCATAGCCAAGGCCAACCGCATAGCCGTCCTCAAGGAAGGCCGGATAATCGAGGAAGGCGGCCATGACGAGCTGATGCGCCTGGGCGGCGAGTACCACCGCCTGTATAACCTTCAGTTCATCGCCTCCGACCCCTCCCGTTAACCGCCCGGTTAGGGGCCCCTGACCGGGAAAAATCAAAGATACAGTGAGACCATGACAAATTTGACCACGGCCACGATGTTTCGGGCAAGCCCCGACCGGAGGCCGCCCAGGTGATAGTCGAGTTTTTGGAAGGCGGCCAATTCACGTTGGGCTTCGTCACCAACGCCCAGGGCGCCAGGGGCCGCATGGAGGTCATGCTGGCCGGCGGGAGGAGCCTCGCCATCAGCCCGGCCAGGATACTCGTTTCCGCCGAGGCCGACGATCCCGGCGACAAGGCGGCCAGGCGGGCCATGCTGGCCGACCTGGGGCGCGAGAGGGAGGCCCTGGCCGGGGGTGTCGATCTGGACACCCTCTGGGCGGTCCTGGAGGGCGAGGGCCCGGAGTTTGGCTACAAGGACCTGGCCGGCCTCAGTTTCGGGCGCCAGCCGGGCCCGGACGAGATTTCCGCCATCCTGAGGGCCATCCAGGGGGACGGGCTCCTCTTCGAGTTCTTTCCCGACAAGGCCCGCAGGCGCGACCAGGGCGAGGTCGACAGGCTCAGGCGGGCCAGGGCCGAGAGCGAGGAGAAGCGCGATTTCCTGGCCCAGGGGGCCGAGTGGCTGTCGGGCTCGGAAAAGGGCCGCGTCTGCCCCGAGCCGGAGGGGGCCGAGCGGGCCCTGGGCTGGCTCATGGGCTACGTCCTGGACGGGGAGGACTCCCAAAAGGCCATGGAGGCCAAGGAGCTCCTGTCGATGGCATCCTTTCCGACCAACCCGGCGGGGGCCTTCAAGGCCCTGGTCGGGGTGGGCCGCCTAAACCGCCACGAGAACCTGCCTTACCTGCGCCTGGGCTTCAAAAAGGACTTCGACGAGGGGGTTTTGGCCGAGGCCGCCCACCTCGCCCGGAATTTCGGCCTTGACGCGGGGAGGCGCCTGGACTTGACCGCCCTGCCCACGGCCACCGTGGACGCCCCGGGGACCAAGGAGTTCGACGACGCCATCTCCCTTGAGCCCCTTGGCGGCGGGCGGGTGAGGCTGGGGCTGCACATAGCCGACGTCGCCGCCCTCGTCCCGCCGGACTCCCTGGTGGACCGCTGGGCCATGAACCTGACCAGCTCCATCTACCTCCCGGAGGGGCGCCAGGGCATGCTGCCCGACGTTTTGATCGAGACCCACGCCTCCCTCAAGGCCGGGGAGGCGCGGCCGGCCTTTTCCCTCCTGGTCACGATAGACGGGGACGGCCGGGTCCTGGGAAGCGAGTTCAGGCCCAGCCTCGTCCACGTCGATCTCCAGGTCTCCTTCGCCCGGGCCAACGAGATGCTCGAGAACGGCGAGGACTCCATGCTCGGGCCCCTGGAGGCCCTGGCCCTCAAGCTCCTGGGGCTGAGGCTGGCCAAGGACGGCCAGAACCTGGGCCTGCCCCACCTGAACGTGACCCTGAACGCCGAGGGCCTCCCCGAGATAAGGCTCAGCGACGACGGCAACCGGGCCAACGTCATGGTCGGCGAGCTCATGGTCCTGGCCAACCACCTGGCGGCCAAGACCCTCATGGAGGCCTCCATCCCCTGCCCCTACCGCTACCAGCTCCAGGGCCGGGAGGTGGGCTGGTCGCCGCCCAGGGACATGGGCGAGCGGGACGCCCTGGCCCTGGCCCTGGCCATGCGCAGGCAAACGGGCCGGGTCGGGGTATCCCTGGAGCCCTCGACCCATCACGGCCTGGGCCTCATGCCCTACACCACCTTCACCTCCCCGATGCGCCGCTACCTGGATTTGCTGGTGGCGAGGCAGCTCCGGGCCCACGCCAACGGCGAGGAGCCCCCATACGACCACCAGGCCATGATGAACCTCGCCATCCCCGCCGAGGCCACCCAAAGGTCCATCAGGAGGATGCAGAACGATCGCCAGCGCTACTGGCTGGCCTGGTACCTCGTCCCCAGGGTGGGCGAGACCTTCGTGGGCCTCGTCTACGACCGCCGCGGCCGCCGGGCCCGCATATGCGTGACCGACTTCCTCCTGGAGATCGAGCTGAACAACGTCCCGCCCGAGGCCCAGCCCGGGACCGACGTCCTGCTGAAACTGGCCGCCGTCAACCCGGCCCCGACCCTCCCGGGCGAGAACGGGGACCTGTGGAAGTTCGAGCTGGTCTCGCTGCCCTGACCCCCCGGACGATAACCGAGGGGTCGCCCGTCCCCTTGATTATTGGCGAAAAAGGCTGTATTTTTTGTGGGGTAGCCAAGGCGATCCGTCCCGGCGTTTTATGCCGGGGAAAAGGGGCTTTCGTAACCTAAGGCAAGACCCTTCGTCCGTCCCGGCGTTTTAAGGCGGGGAAAAGGGGTTTTCGCAACCTAAGGTAAGACGCTTCGTCCCTTATATTTTATTTGCCGCTCTTTTTAACGACGTCAGGTACAGGTGCCCAATGAGCAGGATCAAGGAACCCCCATTGGTTAAGGTTTTTTTAGCCGCCTTCGGTCCCGAGCCCAAACTCCTGGACGCCGCCGTCGAGAGGCTGAGACGGGAATACCTGGAAGGCTACCTGGGCCCCGTGGACATACAAAGCCCGGACTATCCCCTGGAGGAGACCGATTATTACGCCAAGGAGATGGGACCCAACCTGGTCAAGCGCTACCTTAGCTTCGCCAACCTGATCTTCCCGGAACACCTGGTCTACCTCAAGCTCCTGGCCATGGACATCGAGGACGTCACCTCCAGGGCCAACGGCCGGGTGGTCAACCTCGATCCCGGCTACATATTCTCCGGCGGCCTGGTCCTCTCCACGGGGAAGTTTTCCGGCCACCGGCTTTTCCTGGGCCGGGGGCTGTGGGGGGAACTGACCCTCCATTACCACCGGGGGGCCTTCGAGCCGCAACCCTGGACCTACAGGGATTACAAAAAGCCCGAGGTCATCGGGATTTTGAACGCCATGCGCCAGAGTTACCAGAAAGCCTTCCTCGGGATGGCGCACGCCAAGGCCTAAGGCCCTTGGCCTAAACCAAAAATAATAATCCCCGGCCGGACCGGCCGGGTCAACCTAGGTTTTTTTATGATTAGGAGCATGACCGGCTTCGGCTCGTCCTCGGGAGAGATATGTGGTTACAACTGCCGTCTCGAGATAAAGACCCTCAATAACCGCTTCAAGGAGTTCGTGGTCCGCTCCCCGCACCTTCTGTGCCAGCTGGAGGAATCGCTAAAAAAGCAGATAAACAGCCGCATCCACCGCGGCCGGGTGGAGCTCTGGATCACGCTCGAGGAGGGCCCCAGGCTGGCCAGCCGCCTCGTTTTGAACCTCGAGGCCGCGAGGGAGGCCCACCGCCACCTCACGGCCCTCAAAGACGAGCTGGGCCTGGGGGATCCCATCACCCTGGAGCATATCCTGAAATTCAACGTCCTGGCCATAGACAGGAACGCCGAGGTCGCCGCCGCCGACAACGAGCTCCTCCACGCCGGCCTTTTGGCCCTAAACGAGAAGGCCGTGGACCAGTTGATCAAGATGCGGGAGAGCGAGGGCCGGCAACTCGGGGCCGATCTCATGGTCAGGCTCGACAGCATGGCCCGGTGGCTCGAGGAGCTGAAAAAACTGGCCGAGACCATCCCCCTGGCCGCGACCAAACGCTACCAGGCCCGCCTCGAGGAGCTGGCCGACACGGTCCTCGACCCCAACCGCCTCTACCAGGAGGCCGTCATAATGGCCGAGAAGATGGACATCACCGAGGAGCTCACCCGCTTCGGTAGCCACATCCTGGGCCTAAGGGGGCTCCTTGAGAACAGCGACGAGCCGGTCGGCCGCCGCCTCGAGTTTTTGCTCCAGGAGATGGGCCGGGAGGTCAACACCATCGGCTCCAAGTCGCAGTCCAAGAACATCATCGACCTGGTGGTCAACATCAAGGCCGAGCTTGAGAAAATCCGCGAGCAGAGCATGAACATCGAATGAGGGCCGCCCCGCCACGCCGAATCCCGGCGGGCCGGGGCCCCCGGGCACCAAAATGATCGGCATCTTGATAAACGTGGGCTACAACAACCTGGTCAGCGCCGAGCGGGTCGTGGCCATAGTGAACCCCAATTCCGTCCCGGCCAAGCGCCTCCGGGACGAGGCCAGGCAGGCCGGGCTCCTGATCGACGCCTCGGCCGGGCACCGCGTCCGCTCGATGATCGTCTCCTCCTCCAAGCACGTCATAGTCTCCGCCATCGAGGTCAGGACCCTGGCCAACCGCTACAACGACGCCTGCGTCTCCTTCCACGGACGGGTCGGCCAGCCCCTCGTGGACGAGCTGGGCGAGCCCGGCCAGGGCCCCGACCTTGGCTGGGACGAGGAGGCCCCGCCCCCGGCCAAAAAAAGCGCCGCCAAGGCCGCGCCCGGCCGGGCCAAAAAAAACCCGGAGCCGGGGCCCGACGACGACGGCTTCCATGACCATGACGAGGACGACGATGAGGACGACGGGGACCCGTTCGATGAATACCCTGGGGACGGGGACGAAGACGACTGACGGTCTTTGGCCATGAGCCCCGGTCACCGGGAAAAGGCCCCCAAGAGGCCGCCCAGGGACAAAGCCGGGGACACGGTCACCATCCTCGGCTTCAACCCCGTGCGGGCCGCCCTGACGGCCAGGCCCCAGGACTGCCTGACCCTCTACGTCTCCGGTTCGCGGCGCTCCTCCCCGAGGCTGGCCGCCCTGCTCGATCTGGCCGAGGGGCTGGGCCTCAGGCCCGTCCCGGCCGCCCGGGAGACCCTGGACCGCCTTGGCCCCCACCACCAGGGCCTGGCCCTGGTCGCCCGGCCCAAGGGCGAGCCGGGCCTCGGCGAGCTCCTGGCCTCGCGCCCCGAGCCCCAGGGCGCCCTCGTCCTGGTGCTCGATCACCTGGAGGACCCGCATAATTTCGGGGCCCTGATCCGCTCGGCCGCGGCCTTCGGGGCCCTGGGCGTGGTCTACCCCAAGGATCGCTCCGCCCCCCTGAACGCCGCCGCCCTGGCCGCCTCGGCCGGGGCCGCCGAGGCCATCCCCCTGGTCAGGGCGGTAAACACGGTAAGGGCCGTCGAGGAGATGAAAAGGCGGGGCTTTTGGGCCGTGGCCGCCGACCCGGCCTCGGGCCGCGACGCCCTGGCCTTCGATTTCCCCGACCGCACGGCCCTCATCCTCGGCTCCGAGGGGCGCGGCCTGAGCCGGGGTCTCTTGGCCCTGGCCGACATGTCGGTCGGCCTGGCCATGGAGTCCCCGCTGATCGATAGCCTCAACGTCTCAAACGCCGGGGCCATCCTCATGCACGCCTACAGGGCCGGCCAGGCCAAAAAGCGCCAAAGGCCCTAGGGCCGCCAAAATCCCACCCCCCGCCTCAGTAATAGCCCGCCTTCTCCCGCTTGCCCCTGGCGCCGCCCACCATGTAGCCGGCCCCCTTGGCCAAACAGACGATCCCCAGGACCATCATGGCCAGGCCCGCGAGGGCGGCCAGGCCCGCCCCCTTCAGGGGCCAGTAGGCCACGGCCACAAGGAAACTCAGGAGGCCCAGCTCGCTCGCGGCCAGGCCCATTATGACAACGATCACTTTCAAAGGCGCTCACCCGGATGGGGTTAAGATCCCAAAGAAAGACCGCCCATTCGGGTTTCCCGAAAGGACGGTCTTAAGCGCGACGGGAAATCGGGCCCAGGCCTTAGTCGCGGCCGGCCCCCAATACCCTGACGAGGAAGATGAACAGGTTGATGAAGTCCAGATACAGCATCAGGGCGCCGTGGATGACCATCGTGCCCTCGTGTTCTTGGTTGGCGAAGCCGCCAGCGTGCATGACCCTGAGCTTTTGGTGGTCATAGGCGGTCAGGGCCGCGAAGAGAAGGACCCCGATCCAGGAGATGACGTAATGGAACATCGGGCTTCTGGCAATCATGTTGATGACCATGGCCACTATTAGCCCGATCAAGGCCATGAAAAGGAAGCCGCCCCATGCCTGGAGGGAACGCTTGGTCAGCAAACCGTAAGCGGCCATGCCCCCGTAGACCAAGGCCGTCGAGAAAAAGGCCTTGAAAATGATATTTTGGGGGTAAACCACGAGCAGGATCGAGATCGTCACCCCGACCGAGGCCGCGTAAGCCAGAAACAAACCCCTTAGCGTGTTGACCGAGACCTTGTTCGACAAAAAGTTGATGAGCAGGACCAAGCCGATCTGCATGGCGACGACCATGATAATCAACGCGGTGCTATGCATCAGCATGTACATAAAGGAGCTGTTAAAAATCATGTAGGCGGAGACGGCGGTAACGATCAAGCCGCCAAACATCCACAGATAGACGTTCTGGAAAAACGTGACCTCGGACGTCTGCTCGACGCTCACCCCCTGGGGCACGGCCATGGCCGCGCCGCCCTGCCACTGGTTGCCGGAAAACTGGTTCTGCCCGTAGGGCGGCTGCTGGCCCTGTTGGCCGTAGTAGGGCGGTTGTTGCTGGCCGTACGGGGGCTGCTGGCCGTAGTAAGGCTGCTGGCCCTGTTGGCCGTAGTAGGGTGGCTGCTGCTGGCCGTACGGGGGCTGCTGACCGTATGGCGGCTGCTGGGGCGGCTGCTGCCCGTAGTAGGGTGGCTGCTGCTGACCGTACGGGGGCTGCTGGCCGTAGGGCGGCTGCTGCCCGTAGTAAGGCTGCTGGGGCGGCTGCTGGCCGTAGGGCGGCTGCGGCGGCTGGCCCTGCTGCCCGTAGTAGGGCTGCTGGGGCGGCTGCTGGCCGTAGGGCTGCTGCGGCTGCTGCGGGCCCTTCTGCAAGTTTTGGGGCTGCTGGGGCTGCCCTGGTCGCTGGGGATTCGGGCCTTTGCCGGGTCCCCCCTGTGGCGGTCCATTATAGTTAGCCATGATGTCTCCTCCGTAGGATATGAAGGCCTACCGATCGCGAAGATGTCCCGGCCAAAAAAGCGGGGTGGGTGGCTTGGCCTGAGGCGAAAGGGTTGTCCGAATTGGCAATCTTTGCCACTAATAATGATAAGACCAAATCGGGGAAAAATCAAGACCTTTGGCTGGACAAGGGGATGAGATAAAAAAAGTCGCAACTTATGGCGGAGATCTGAAAAAATTTCGGAAACTTCGGGCAATCATGATAACCATGCCTTGTTTTGGTAGTAATATTACATAGAAGGAGAAAATTTCATCGACTAAAAAAATCTAAACCCAAATATCTTGACAACGGGCGAAGCTCAGTGTAACATAAGTCAAGAACAAAATATTGCACCTCTTTCAAGCGCAACCACTTGGCTAGTCCCTCCGGATTAGCCAAGTTTTTTTTGGTTCGGTTGTGATGATACATGGGACGGTGGGCCTAAAAATCCATAAATGGTTAAATTGTGGCTAGCCGTGAGGGAAGATTAGCCAGCTTGAAGAAACGTATTCGAGTGCGCTAAAGGCTTAACTTGCTGGCCAATCGAGCCAAAAAGGCCGCCCTGTCGGCCCGGGGCCCGTTTGGGTCGCGGCGACAAAGGGTTTTTTCCCGGGCCGACATTAGTCGGCCTCGCGTTGGGCAAGGTATTTGGGGCAAACATGGATGGGGGAACGGCGAGGCCTTGCAAACTTTACGTTTTATGGGTAACTTTGCTATTGCGTAAAAGCACAGGTAACGTTATATTATAACAAAGCTATGAAGTATGGTTTGCGTGAAGGTTTTTTCGCCGGCCCAGACCAAGCTTGCCCAATGGCTCCCTTAAGGGATGCCTTAGGGGCTCCATTGGCTTGGACGATGGGGCCAGTCTTTGCTGGGATTTTACGAGGAAATTATGGCTAAAGTTGGATTGAGGGGTCTTAGGATTCTAAAAACATTTCACCTGATCACTGCGTGTCTGTGGCTGGGCGGTGCCGTCGGCCTTACCCTGATGCTCTTTGGGATGCCTTTGCCGGAAACGGATGGTCAGCTTTACGGCTACAACTTGTCGTGTAAATTCATAGACGATTTTGTCATTATCCCTGGGGCGATAGGATGCCTACTTACGGGTCTCTTAATTAGCTTATTGACTCAGTGGGGCTTTTTTAAACATCGCTGGATCATCATCAAGTGGGTATTGACGGTCTTTTGCATCTTGTTTGGGACTTTTTTCCTCTCGCCGACCGTTAACGGCCAACCGCGTATCTCGGCCGAGGAAGGCCTCATGGCTTTGGCCAACGTGGACTACGTCGCCAACTACCACTCCAACCTCAAGGGCGGGATTTTCCAGCTGGTCTCGATTGTTTTCATGATCTGGCTCTCCGTTTTCAAGCCCCTCAAGGGGCGGGGGAAGCCCTTGATCCCCAAGACCGCCGAGTTGCCCGATTGAGGCGGGGCCGCCTCAGGGAAGGGGGCGGGAGCCGGGTTGGGCGGAATGGGCCCTCAGCTCGTCCCGCTCGCCGGGGCTGAGGCCGTAAAGCTCGAACGCCGCCTGGTCGCAGGCCGCGAGGTCCCTCGCCATGGCGGCCCCGGCCAGCTCGCGGCGAAGGCGCCCGGGCACGTCGGCCCAGAGGGGAAGGCGTATCCGCCGCAGGTATTGCGCCTGGAAGCGAAGGAAGCCGCCCCGCATGGCGACGGCGTAGGCCGAGACGAACATGCCGGCCACGGCGGAGGAGAGGACGGCCTGCAGGGCCCGCAGGTCCCACGCCCGGGAGGTGACGTGGTAGATATTATGGTTCGGGTAGAAGCCGCCGGCCTCGAAGACCGCGTGGGCCTTGGCTTTTATGTCCGGCATTAGGATTTTGGGCGATTTATACAGGCCCAGGTCGATCCGGTCGATGGTGCGGTACCAACTGGCCGGGTTTTTTTTGGCGCAGTGCCGTTTGGCGAGGGTTTCCCTGCGCTCCCCGAGGTAGCGCCCCAGCCGGGGGTGGTCCCGGAGATCGACCAGCCGCCCGGTCTCGTCGAAGGGGTTGATGACCCCCAGGCCGCCCCACCTGACCTCCCCGGAGGCTATGTCCCCGGTGGTGAGGAGCCGCAGTTTACGGCTAGGCTCGACGTCCAGGTCCTCGAAGTCGCCGATGAAGGCCTTGTCCGCCCCGGTGGCCACACCGACCCCGACCTGGCAACCGGCCTCCCCCAGCGTGGGAAAGCCTCGCTCCAGGCGCCGGATCAGGGCCGTCGGCCCGGGGGGCTCCAGGAGCCACGGCTCGGGGCCGTTCCCGACCACGGGGAGTTCCCTCGCGGGGTCGCCCTCGCCCGGCGGCTCCCCGGCGTTCAGGGTTTTGGCCAGGGCCGACAGCTCCGGGGCGCTTATTTGGGGCCCACGGGCGACCCGGGTCGGGCCCGGCCGGGCCCGGTCGATCACGACGATGGCCGGGTAGGCGGTGACGGTCGAGCGGAAGGCCGGCCGGTCTTCCATGTCCACGAAAACCCGCAGGTGGAAATTTTTCGCGACGAGGCTCCTGAGCGGGGCCCCGTAACGGTTCTTTACCCAGCGGTTGGGGCAAATGAAGCCCAGGCTGCCGCCCCTTGACAACAGCCCCAGCGAGCGCTCGATGAAGGGCACGTAAATGTCGGCCCGGTCGTGGATGGTCCCGTAGCGCCGCCGGTACTCGGCCATCAGCCCGTTCGGGATAAGCTCATGCCTCACGTATGGCGGGTTCCCCACCGCGAAATCGAATTCCCCTTCCAAGGGGGTCAGCAAAAAATCGCCCGGCGCGAGCCAGGCGTCGGCCAAGCCCTCGGCGTCCCCCGCCCCCAGCCCCCGGTCCCGCAAAAACCCCACTATCGCGAGGCGCGTGGCCCCGAAGGTGGGGCCGTGTGACTCGACGGCCCTGATCGCGCCCCGCAAGGGGCCGATGCCGGCCCCATTCGCCCGCCACGAGGCCAGAAGGCGCCCGATGGCGGGCAAAAGTATGTCGCCCCCGCCGAAGGAGGGCTCCAGCAGGCGCTTTTCGTAAAGGGGCCTGTCGGCCGAGTAGCCCACCAGGTCCAGGATGAAATCGGCGACCTCGCGGCGGGTGAAGATAGCCCCCCTGCCCCCGTCCCCGCGGGGCGGCCCAGGGGCCCCGGCGGCATCGGGCGGGCTCGGCTTTTGTGACCGGGGCATGGGCTTATCCCCCGGCTAGGAAGAAAGGCTGGTGTTGTGGGGGTTCAGGGCCTCCCTTAGGCCCTCCCCCAGGAGGTTGTAGCTTAGGACGGTCACGAGGATGGCGAGGCCCGGGTAGAGCGAGAGCCAGTAGGCCCTTTCGAGGTAGTTTTTGCCCTCCGAGAGGATGGAGCCCCAGGTGGGGGTCGGGGGCTGGACGCCCAGGCCCAGGAAGGAGAGGGAGCTTTCCGTGAGGATGGCCCCGGCTATGCCCAGGGTGGCCGTGACCAAAACGGGGCCCATGGCGTTGGGGAGCAGGTGCCTCCAGATGATCCGGAGGTCCGAGGCGCCCAGGGCCTTGGCGGCCAGGGCGAAATCCCGGCCCTTGAGGGTCATGAGCTCGGCCCTGACGAAGCGGGCCACCCCCATCCAGCCGGTAAGGCCGATGACTATCATGACGTTCCAGATCGAGGGCTCGAGGATGGCTATCACGGCCAGGATCAAGAACATCGAGGGGAAACAGAGCATCAAGTCGCAAAAGCGCATGATCAGGGAATCGATTATGCCGCCGTGGTAGCCGGCGAAGGCCCCGAGGATCAGGCCGATGAGGGTCGCGAGGCCCACGGCCACGAAACCGACCTTGAGGCTGATCCGGGAGCCCCAGATCATCCGGCTCAAAACGTCCCGGCCGAGGGAATCGGTCCCCAGCGGGTGGCCGGGCGTGAGCGGCGGTTTGAAGCGGGCCGTTACGTTTATCCTGTCGGGGTCGTGCGGCGAGATGACCGGGGCCAGCCAGGAGACGGCAAACATGGACAGAACGATGAGGCCGCCGAAAAGGGCCAGCCTGTTCCTGACGATCGCTTTAAAGCCTGGTCGTTTGAGCATAACGGGGCGTACCTGCCGATGGTTTTGGCCCCCCCAAAGGGCCCCTTTGGGGGGCCCTTTGGGGGGCGTTTTGTCCTAGATTTTCGAGCCCTTGAAGGCTTGGTCCCGGACCCTGGGGTCGGCCAGGGCGTAGCCGAGGTCGGCCAACAGGTTACCCACGAGGGTCAGGACGGCGCCGATGACGAGCCCGCCCATGACCAGCGGGTAGTCGCGGCCCATGACCCCGACGTAGAACAGCTGGCCCAGGCCGGGTATGGCGTAGATGGACTCCATGATGACCGAGCCGCCCACCAGGCCCGGCACCGAAAGGCCCAGGATGGTGATGACCGGGATCAGGGCGTTGCGCAGGGCGTGTTTCCAGATGACCACCCTCTCGGGGAGGCCCTTGGCCCTGGCCGTGGTCAAAAAATCCTGCCTTATGATTTCCAGCATGTTGCTTCGAAGGTACCTGGAAAGGCCGGCCAGGCCGCCCAGGGAGGAGATCACGACCGGCATGATCAGGTGCCGGGAGTAATCCCACAGCTTCCCGGCCGCGTCCATCTGGTCGTGGTTTAGGGAGGTCAGCCCGGAGGTGGGCAGCCAGTGGAGCTTGACCCCGAACAGCCACATGCCCAGCAAGGCCAGCCAAAACGAGGGGGCGGCGAAAAAGATGAAAACGAAGACCGTGCTCGATTTGTCGAAAAGGCCCCCGGCCCGGACCGCCGCCCACAGGCCCAGGGGCAGGCTGATGGCTATTATCAGCCCCATGGAGAGTATGTTCAGGGAGAGGGTCACCGGGAGCCTCTCGGCTATCTTGTCCCGCACGGGCCTGCGATCCGGGGACATGGAGCGCCCCAGGTCCAGGGTGGCCAGGTTTTTCAGCCAGTTCCAGTACTGGACGGGCAGGGGCTTGTCGAGGCCGTAGATCTCCCTGAGGCGGTGTTTGGCGGCGACGTTGGCCTGGGGGTTTAGGTCGGTGACCATGTCGGTGGGCTCGCCCGGGGCCAAGTGCATGACCACGAAACTAACCAAAGTGATCCCAATTAGGGTCGGGATCATCATAATTAAACGCATTATGGTATACTTAAGCATTTTTCGTTAGCCGCAAAAAATAATTTAGCGGCGGTCGGTCCTACCGCTTGACAGCCAAGAATAGATGTTTACTTTATTGTACATGCAGGGGCCAACGACTCACCGGGAACGCGGCGCGAGTCCAAAGCCATGGCCCACAGAAAAACGGAATTTCAAGGAGGAACGTTTATGTCGATACTAAGGTGGCGCGGGCCGGGTTTTCCCGGTTCCATCCTGGAATTGGAACGCATGAGAAAATATATGGAAAACGTTTACGGCACGCTCGCCAGCGGCGTCAATCACATTAGGAGAAATTATACAGGAGTTTTCCCGCTGGTCAACCTGACCGAGGACGACGAGAACCTCTATCTCTCGGCCGAGCTCCCCGGGATTGACCCCCAGTCCCTGGACCTCTCGGTAAAGAACGATACCCTGACGCTCAAGGGCTCCACGAAGGTGGAGGCCGAGCCCAAGGAGGTCAACTACCACCGGCGCGAGCGGGACATCGGCACCTTTAGGCGAAGCCTGACCCTGCCGGCCAAGATCCAGACCGATGCCGTGGAAGCGAAGTTCAAGAACGGCATCTTGAACGTGACCCTGCCCAAGGCCGCCGAGGCCAGGGCCCATCAGATAAACATCACCACTTAAGCGGCGGGGCGGCGCCGGTCGCCGCGCCGGCCATAACCACGCAACGCCCATGGCCCCGAGAGCCATGGGACAAACAAAGAAAGGTATTTCAGGAGGGTTTTCGCATGACGGAATCCAGCAGCCAAGAGATCAACGTTCGGGAAAAACAGCCTTTGGACACGGGCGGAATCGAGAGCACCAGCGGGGAGCCCCGTTTCAGCCCCATGGTCGATATATTCGAGACCGAGGAAGGCCTGACCGTGGTCGCCGACATGCCGGGCGTACCGGCCGACGGCCTTAGCGTGGACCTAAAAGATAACGTACTAACGATACTGGGTAAGGTTACCGCGGAGGTAAAGGGAAATAAGTTTCTGGTACAGGAATATGAGATGGGTGACTATTACCGCCAATTTTCACTTTCAGAGTTAATAGATCAGGAAAAGATAACGGCTTCGATCAAAGACGGCGTGCTAAGCGTGAAGCTTCCCAAGCAAGCTCCCGCTCAGCCTAGGAAGATAACGGTCACCACCGAGTAAGCGGACATTTTTGTCCTTACGGACGGGGGAGGGGTCCAGGCGATCCCTCCCCCTTTTTTTTCGCCCGGCGCCGCCTTGCCACGGGGCAAGCGGCGCCCCCGCCTTTCCCGGGGCATCAGCCCTTGGGTTCCAGCCCGTCGAGGTTTTTCACGGCCCAGCGGATCTGGCGGCAGATTCCCATGAGCAGGTCGCACTCCCCCTTGGAAAGGAGGCTGCGGTTAAAGATTTTCTTGACGTTCATGAGCCAGTGGCCGGGGTTGTCGGCGGGCAGGAAGCCGATCGCCGTCAGGGTGTCCTCCAGCTCGTCGTACATGAGGTTCACGGCCATCTGGCTGGCCGGCTGGATGGGGCGGGGCTCGGGCGGCTCCCCGCCCGCCGCCATGAGGAGCTCGTAGCCCATTATGAGGACCGCCTGGGCCAGGTTCAGGGAGCTGGTATCCGGGGAGGCCGTGGGGACGCGGACGACCTTCTGGCAGAGCCTTAGATCCTCGGTCGAGAGGCCCATCCGCTCCGGGCCGAACACCAAGGCCGTGGGTATGGGATCCAAGAGTTCCCGGGCCAGCCGTCTGGGGCCGATCAAGGGCCCCCGCCGGGAGCCGGCCCTGGCCGTCGTCCCGACCACGACCCGGTAGGGGTTCAGGGCCTCCCTGAGGCTGGGGGCCACGGTCATGCCTTCCAGTATGGGGGCGGCGTGGACGGTGGCCGTGGCCTCCATGAGCTCCCGGTTGAGGGTCCTGGGGTTAACCACTATCAGGCGCCCCAGGCCGGTGTTGGCTATGGCCCTGGCCGCCGCCCCTATGTTTTCCGGCTTCTGGGGCTCGTTCAGGATGACGTCGATATGGGACCTGGGGATGGCCATGGGCCTCCGGTCGAGCTTGTGCTCCGGCCGGGCCCGGTTGGCCGCCGGTTTCCCGTCACTCCGATTTGACAAGGGTCCAGATCTCCTCGTAAAGAAGGCCGCCCTGGCCCAGGTCCTTGTAATATTCCATTTTGGCCTTAAGCTCCTCCGGGGGATAGATGCCGGGGTTTTCGCGTTCCTCCGCCGGGATCAGCTCCATGGCCTTGGCGTTGGGGGTGGCGTACTTGGAGAAGTAGGATAGCTTGGCCGCGTTTTCCGGTTCAAGTATGTAGTTGATGAATTCATGGGCCACGTCGACGTTGGCCGCCCCGGTGGGGATGGCGAAGAGATCCAGCCAGATCTCGCAGCCCTCCTTGGGGATCACGTACTCGACCTCCGGGTCTTCCATGGCGGCCTTGACCGCCTCGCCGTTGTAGACCTGGGCTATGGAGGCGACGTTACCCATGACGTTGGCCAGCCCGTCGACCCCGCTGCTGAAGCTTAAAAACGTCGGCTGGCTCCTGGCCCGCTTGACGAGCTCGCCCGCCTCCCTCAGCTGGTTTTGGTCCACCGTGTTGGCCGAGTAGCCCAGATATTTCAGGGCCGCGCCCAGCGTGTCCCTCGCGGTGTCGAACATTATGAAGTTGCCCTTGTCTATGGAGGGCTTGAACAACAGGTCAAAGCTGGGCTCGTAGGTCTGGCCTGGCTTGGCCCTGATCACCAGCCCGGAGGTGCCCCACTGGTAGGCGACGCTATACCTGTTGCCGGGGTCCTCCTCCACGTCGGTGAACTCCGGGTCGAGGTTCTTCAGGTTGGGCAAAAGCTCGTGGTTCAGGGGCTGTATCAGTTTTTGGTTTATCATGGACGGTAAATAATACGTGGTCGGGACGATGAGGTCGTAGGCCCCCTGGCGACCGAGCTTTATGACCGAGAGCATCTCCTCGTTGGACTCATAGTGGGTCATGGTAATCTCGACGTTGTGGGTTCTCTCGAACTCGTCAAGCACCTCAGGGTCGATGTATTCCGACCAAATGAATAGGACCAGGTCCCTTGGCTTTTGCGCCGTCGGTTTCTCCCCCTCCGGGTTTTGCTCGTCCGCTGACCCCACCATGGGAGCGGCTGGCCTTTCGGCGACCTGGGGCGCGTCTTGCCGCTCTTCGCCACCGCAGGCGGTCAAGGCAAGGGCCAGAAAGACGGATAGGCAAATAGCCTTGACTGAGTTTATCCAGTTCATCGAACTCCTCCTACTTCACGAGCAAAACCAAAGGGATGATTTTATTAAAATGTCGTGGTCAAAAAAATAAAAAAACGTCAAACCAACAAATACGAGGCAACGACTTGGGCTCTCAAGGCAATTTTTTTTAACACCCGTTTGCCCAAAAAAATTTTAAAAGTAGGTTGCGGGCCTTTCCCATTGGCGAAAAGTCCCCCCGGCCCGCTACCCGCTGTCCGCGGGCCCCGGGCCGTATATACCGCGCCCCCCTCAAGCCGTGGTCGCTTTTGATACCACGATTCACCCATGAAGGAGATAGTTTTCCATATTGGTAACTTTATATGGCGAAAAAAATTATTCAGTGGTTATTAAAAATATAAGCTCCGTAAAGGAGCGTAGGTTGCGACCGGAAAAGCGCCAATCCTTGCGGCCTCCCAGAGGCTAAGGTTTTAACGCTAGGGAAGGGATAAAAAAAGTATAAAACAAGTCGTAACCATTCTCAACATCAACTTCGCTTGGGCGTGTCGGCCAAACCGATCGTCACCAATCTTGGGCGCAAACGGTATGGTAATTATCTGACGCCGACACTATAGGATCCGTCCATCTCATGAATCCCAGAGACAAGTGTAGGCAAAATGTGGATTTCTAAATGGTTCAGAGCGAAGAATAAAGTGTATCTACATGAATTTGCATGAGAAAAAATATTTTTGAAAATATTTTACCCCACGAATGCCCGCATTTTCGACGGATTCCAATAGGCCATTTGAGACAATCCCGGCCATAGGGAGGAAAAAAGCGCCCGCGGTTTCCCGCCGGCGCCGGTTAAGGTTACTTCAGGCTTTCATCCAAGGCGATAAACGCCTTAGTGGCCTCATCAATGGCGATGGCTAAGGCCAGATATTCCTTATGTTTAGGCTGGTATGTCCGCTTCACAGGCAGCACGCGATCCCAACCGTGCCGGAGAATGATGCTGGCGGTTTCCTCCACGGTGTCTTTCCATGCGGCTTCACTCTGTGTGGCTTGTCCGCGAATTCGTTCGATGGATTCGATGATAGCAATGAAATTTCAGACTCATTTACTCGTCAATGCGCTCCAGTTTGAAAATGACTGGCCGTGTGCCATCGTTGCAACAGGTGATCATGATTTTCTCATCGTTAGTCCAGCCACGCATGATGGAACCACCCTGAAGAGCGGCATAGACATAGCGGCTGATGCAGTCCCACGCTTCGGAACAGAATTTCCCGTTTATCATCCTGAAAAAATCGGGGCCATCAACCAGAAACTCCTGGCCTTCCGTAAAATTAGGACACTTACCGGACTTGGGGTCGGCGAGGTACTGATCGGCCAAATCTTGGTAAAGCTCTCTACGAATTACCGTGATTTTGCATTTATGTATCATGGATTTTCTCCTCTCTTGAGTCCCTTGGGTTTCTTCAGCGTATGAAAACGACGCAGTGAGTCCAGTCAGAGCAAATCCGGTTGCCGGGGCGGTTCCTGACTGACCTTATAAAATCTCTCCTATTCATAATTTCGTCCTAGTAAGAGAGTTTTATGGCCGTAACGCACGACGCATTAATGTCTCGAAAACTGCGAGGTGTTTTTGAAAATCAAATGCCGGATCATCGGCTATCCTGACTATCAGGCCATCCCCAAGGGCATACAGCCAAATGGAGACAGCGTTCAAATCCAGAGAATTGTCGATTTCACCGGCATCAGCGGCTTTTTGCAGTAATTCAACATAAAATTTACGCGATGCCCTTTCACTGTCAATAAAAGCTTTACGGATTACAGTATCACGCGCGGACACGGCAAGGACTTCCGCCCATAAACGGTGATCCATGGGAAAGCCGGAATTTTGGATGCATTCTGTATGAAACCAAATAATGCCCGACAGGTACGGAGGCTTCACCGCTGCCTGTCGTGCTCTTTCAATGCCTTTCCCATGCTCTATCGCAATCATCTCCTTGAAAAGCTCTTCCTTGCTCTTGAAGTGGACGTATAAAGCACCCTTACTGACTCCGGCTCTTTCAACAATGTCCGAGATCGAGCAACCGGAATACCCTTGCTCAGTGAAGCAAGCCGCTGCAGCGCATAAAATCTGTTCCCTCGTAAGGTTTTTCTTTTCTTCTCTTTTTTTCATTGGAGCCCCGTTTATATATGTGACTGACTGGTCAGTCTAATATGATTTTAATTCGCTGTCAAGATTCATGGGAAAATTACCGCACGGAGAATCTATCACCACGATTCTTAGCGCCCTGGGTATAAGGCGGCCAAAAACCATCCCGCCTTGTTCCCTGAAAAGGCTTAGGGGGGTACCATGGTTTTCCTGGCCTGGGACTTATCCCTCACGTCGGGAGCCTTTCGCTTGTTTCCCTTGTTTGCGGGGTTCTTTTGGTGTCGCCGCCCCGATGGCGGGAGTCATCGATTAAGGCATGGTAGGCCGGGGGAAGGCCATACGGCTTCCCCCGGCCGAGGATTGGGGGCGGGCCAGGGCGTCCATGGTCGACCATCGATAAGCGGAAGGGTAAGTTCCCCGCTTAACCACATGATAGCCTTAAGGGTTAGGCCCTTTTGCCCGTGACCGGGAATTATCGGGCTATTTACCTGTTTGGGCCGCACAAACGCTATACCTTATCGCGTCATCGACGCGGCCACCGATTATAGCCTCTTCGTATCTCATTTTTTTTATGCCGGAGTCCCAAACCACTCGTCCCGTCAAGTATTTACCCGTTGGCCATCCGGCGGCAAGGGCCCCGCCAGGGGTTTCAAGGCGCGCGACTTGAAGTTTTTTCAAAACGGTCGTGTCTGGGAGGTTAGAGTTTTTGAGATAAATGACTTTGATTTTATCGTTCGGCGAGTGGTACGATTCCATCGCCCCAACGGAGCCATGGCAAATACCGGCAATAGTTGGAAAATTTATCGTATCCTCGTTCAATTGTTCCCACTGGCGGGTAGCGGTGACATATTGCGCGATATCGAACGGGGCGCCGCCAATGTCCGAGAGTGGACCCTTACCGAACGTCAACTCGGCAGAATCTTGGTAATTGATTCCGTCTATGTTAGTCACGGCCGTCAGCTTAACCGTCCTCTGTCCCACCACGTCGTTAAGATAGGCCATCCTGCCCGTGGGCGGGTCGGCTATCACCTCGTTTTTCCCCCAGTACCCGACGCCGTCCTGAAAAAGATGCACCATCACGAAATCGGCCCATCTGGCAAAGTCATGAAGTTTTATTCCCCAGTACAACCCGTTAAGGTCTTTCGGGCCACGTAACCACCATGGCTCTCTTGGGTTTTGGACGATTTCGGCCCTCCAGGTTACCGGCTGGTTGGTGATCGTTTCCTGCCCTTCCCTGAAAAATCGCGCCTCGATTACCGCGGTGCTTTTGTATTGCCAGTTATCCGCCACCTCCAGGTCATAGTTGAAGTCAAGGTTGTCGAAGGTCACTTTTAAATCCAGGTAGTTCACCCCCATGTTGTATTGGATTTGGGTGAAGCCATTTTGTTTGGCCAACCCAAACCACTCCGCGGCCTTGGCCTCGTCCTTTGGGACAAACTCCCCCCGCTGGTAGGCCAGGCCGACCTCGTGCTGGGCGATTGGCAAGCCTCTCTTGGCCGCGAACTCAACCCAGCCGAAGCCTTTTTTGGGGTCAGCCTTTACCCCGTAGCCTTTCAATAAGGCCATCCCGACTTTATATTGGGACATGGCTAAACCTTGGGCGCTCGCCTTCAGGAACCAGCCAAGGGCCTCGCCCTCGTCAATCTCAACGCCATAGCCTTGGTCGTAAGCCCAGCCCATCCTCTCCTGGGCTTTGGCGTGACCTCCCTGGGCCGCCAGCCTATACAGGGCGGTAGCTATGGCTTTGTCCTCCGGGCCGTGTAAACCGAGGTCATATTCCCGGGCGAGGACGTAGCGGGCTTCCACCGAGCCGGCGGTAAAGGCGGCAGCCTCAAGAATCTTTCGCATGTCGTATTCGTATGTAGGAAAGTTGATCGTTCTATTGTTTTGGTAGATCGAAACCAAAAAATTTAGGGCCAGCCGCCTTTCCCGAAGATTTGGGTGGAATGATTGGCTTTTCCAGACCATGTTCATCACATTGGAGGCGGACTGGGGCGAAACCTTAGCGCCAAGCCCTTGGTCAAAGGCCAAGGCCCTTTCGCACATGGCCCTGAATTCGCTATCGCCCGCGCGTTCAAACCATTCGAACCCTTTTTTTAGGTTTTTCGTAACCCCTAAGCCGTAATAATAGGCCATACCGATTGCGTATTCCGACCTGGCATAGTCACTTGCCGCGGCCTTTTCGTACCACGGGAACGCCTGGGCCGGATCGGCGGCGACGCCAAGACCGTTTTGAAAAGCCCAGCCTAGGTTGTAAGTAGCCTCTGTATCACCTTGTTCGGAAGCTTTTAGATACCAATAGAATCCTTTGGCAGGATCTGGTCTGACGCCTTCTCCCGCATAATAGGCCCAGGCCACGAATTTTTGCGAATTAACCTCCCCTTGCTCGGCCGCCATAAGAAACCACCTAAAGGCTTCCGTCGCGTCCTCGTCCAAGGGCACGGGCCCATCCAGGTCCGGGGCGAACCGCAATAAACCCATGTTGAACTGAGCCATGAACAATCCTTGCTCGGCGGCCTTAGCCCACCATTCCGCCGCGAGCCCCCTGTCCTCGGGAACGCCTTGGCCCAACCAATAAATCGAGCCAAGGGAAAACTGAGCCCCGGCTACCCCCCGTTCGGCATTCCGTCGAAGGCTGTCGGAGATTTCAAGGTTCGAGGCCAACATTGGCCGTAGCGGCGACAGGGAAAATATCTTCTCGTAAGCCGATTTGCCCGGAAAGTTGTCGGCGGTTAAACGAATCTTATAGGCTTGCTCGCGGGAAACCGGCACCCCAAGGCCGATGTCATAGGCGTAACTCAGGAAAAAGGCCGTCCCCCCCGCCGCCATGACTTTGGCGTCCAGTTTAAACAATGCCAAGGCCTTGCGCTCGTCTTTCGGGACGCCATCCCCGTACAGGTATTTAATCCCCAGGGCGGTATTCGCCCCGTTCAGCCCATGCTCGATGGCCTTGTTTATCCATGAAAGCTCCTGGGCCGGGTCCGGGGGCACTCCCCAACCGTTCCCATAACTTTGGGCCAATCGCATCGCCGCTTTAAGGCAACCCGCCCCATAGGCTCGTCGAAACAGGTCAAACGCTTTTCCCCAGTCCAACTTGGCATGATTGGTAAATATGCGATCTTCCCAATGGAAGTTCAGTTGGTTTCCAAATAGGTAATATTCGGCCAATCGATACATGGCCTCCGGGTGACCTTTCTCGGCGGCTATCCCGAGTAATTCGATTACGTATGGCTCCAGTATCCCGTCCCCAAAACCATGATATACGTAGTACCCCATCGCATGATCGTACACGTCTTTCGCGGAGGCTCGTTTTGCCAGGCCTATCATTTTCTCATGCGAGTAATCTTCTGGTTCCCCTGGTTCAGGCAACGATGCCATCGCGATCCGGGCTATGTCCGGGTCCAGCTGGGCCGCTTGCTTATAGAAGGCGTAGGCGATCTCGGGGTCGCGTTCGGTCCCAAGGCCCCCTTCGTAAGCGTTCCCAAGATAGAGATAAGCTTCCGGCAGTTCTTTTTTGGCCGCCTCGAAAAAGAATTCCAAGGCTTTGGGCTCGTCCTTGTCCGTTCCGCGACCGCTTAGATACGCCAGCCCGACTTTGTTTACGGCCGGCGCATAACCGCTTAAGGAGGCCAATTCAAACCAATGGAAGGCCCATCTGTCGCTTTGGGGGACACCCAAGCCTTCCTCGATGGCTAGGCCAAGCCGGTATTGGGCGGCGTCCGAGCCGTTGACCGCTGCCCTAAAAATCCACGAGACGCCCTCGCCGTAGTTGACCGGGACCCCCTGGCCAAGGTAATGGGCAAGGCCGATTTCCAACTGGGCTTCCGGATCCCCTTGGTTGGCCTTGTTTAAAGTCTCCTGGTTCAATCCGGAAAGGACCGCCGGACCCAGCGCCTGGCTAGAGGTTTGGGCCAAACCCATGGAGGTAACCATCGAAAAGAAAGCCAACGCCATAAAAAAGGCAAAGGGTTTTTGGGCCATGACCAATACCTTCGGGATTGCTATGGGGGAAAATCTTGGCCTTATCCGGGCGAAAGGCCTTCGATAATTAAAGTCAGGCGGGAAGAGTTGAAAGTAACGCTATAAATTTTTTAGCCAATCTATAGTGGTTATAAAAAATTATTTTACTGTTATTTAAGCTATAAATCATAAATTAGGAGCCAATTAATTTTTATTTACGCATATGATATTCAATAAATTTTTTAACGTAGCTTATTAAGGTAACTTTCCACACGGGAGGCGGGCGGAAGGCCTTCGGTAATTAAAGTCGGTCAGGAAGAGCTGAAAATAACACTATTAATTTTTTAGCCAATCTCTAGTGATTATAAAAAATTATTTTACTTTCACTTAATTTACAAATCATAAATTCGAAGTCAATTAATTTTTATTTGCGCATATTAGACTTAATAAATTTTATAGCGTAGCTTGATACAATAAAATTTCCACCTGTAACCTAGCCACTCGCCATGAAAATCCATGAAAATCCACTCGCCACTACAATCCCATAAATCCCATAAATCCCGGCGTCGTTAGCCTTTCGATCCGGCCATTGGGGGGAAGGGACCGGCGAATCGGTTGCGGTGGGTTAGCGAAGCTTGTGCCCGAGCTACCCGGCCACGTTTTTCCCCGGTTTGAATTGGCCTGGGATATGGGTGGAAAATATCCGTTTACGTAGGTGTTTACCGCCGAAAAAAGTTACATTGGTGCGAAAAGTGGCTATGGAGAAAAAGTATAGAACAAAGCCCTTCCATTCTCAACATCAACTTTCTATAATGCTCAAAAACCTTCTCGCCACTTTCTTGAAAGGCTTACGGGTGCCACCATGATTTTCGCTGACGGTAGATTTTCCCGCAGGGGACTTATCCCTTACGCGGGGGGACTTTTGCTTGTTTTTTCGCTTTGGGCCTTATTGTGGGCCGCCCCCTCGTTGGCGGGCGACATTTATGAGGGGAAGGTCGAGAGGGTGGTGGACGGCGACACCGTGCAATTCCTGACCGACGATTACGAGCGGGTCAGGGTGCGCCTGTACGGCATAGACGCCCCGGAGAAGGATCAGGAAGGGGGGGCGCGATCGCTTGAGGCCCTGAAAGGCCTAATCGATGGCCGGCGGGTAACCGTGGACGTTTTGGACGTGGACCGTTACAGCCGTTTGGTGGGGGTTATCTACCTCGACGGGGACTCGGTGAATCAGGAGATGGTGGCCCAGGGGCAGGCCTGGGTCTACGATAGCTATTGCAAGTCGGCGGCCGTATGCCAAAAGCTAAGGGCCGCGCAAAATATTGCCAAGGGGGCCAGCCTGGGCGTCTGGGCCAACCCCTCGGCCACGCCGCCTTGGGAACACAGAAGGAACAAGCGGTCCAAAAAATCTAACTGAAAGACGGGTTAAGGCCTGGGGACTCGCCCCGGGTATCTGGCACGCTTCAAGCGCCCGCCCCCAGGGCGGGATGGAATATAGGAGAACGCGGACATGCAACCGAGAACGATCAAGTACGCCCTGAGTGAGGACGAAATATTCGAGCTCATCGAGAACGGGAAGGTGGGGCACCTGGCCACCGTGGGGGAGGACGGCTGGCCATACGTCATCCCCATAAACTACGTGACCCTCAACGGCAAGTTATACCTCCATTGCCGTAAGGCCGGGGGCATGAAGCTGGACAACCTTAGGGACGACGACAGGGTTTGCTTTGAGGTCTCCACGGTATCCGGCTACAAGACAGGCGAGACGCCTTGCAAGAACACCACGTTATTTAGGAGCGCCATCGGGCGGGGCCGGGCCCGTATCCTCGGTGACGGCGACCCCTTGATCGAGGCGACCCTGTTGAGGTTCACGGAGGTATACGCCCCCCATCTCAGCGAGCCGGTCATCCCCAAGGATAAGATGGAACTGGCGGCGGTGATCGAGCTGACCATCGATAAGTGGACGGGCAAGTATTCCTCCTAAGCGGAAGGCTTGGGGCCCCGGGGACCTTATGGTATATGCCCTTGGCGACCTTTCCCAAGGGCATGCCCGGGCGAGTCGGCCAATTTGGCCCATCGTCCCCGAAACCGGGAAATGGGACCATCGTGTAAATTGCGTCTAACCGATGGCCATTATGTCATGATTGTTATTGCGAATAATGCCATAATCTACCTCGTTGCAAATATACCGCTCATTGGTATGGAAAACAGCCGTTGGTCATTGATTCCCGGCCGGTTTGATTTTGTCTATCCACGGGACGCCTCGAAATAGCGGCTAGATTTTGTGATGGCTTCAAATCCAAGGGCTATTGGAGGCCGTTACGGAAAGACGCGCATGGAGGCACGCTCAATTCTAGTTTTTGACCACCTTGTCGATCAGCTGGTTCATATTGTCGGCGTAGGCTTTGCCGAGACTTTCCCCGACAACCGAAGCGGCCCCGCGAAGCTGGTCGGGCGTCAACCCCTGACGCAGACTTGTGCCCAAATGTCCTTGTAACTGCGGATTCACGCCGCTGATTCCGGAAAGAATGCTAATGGTGGTCAACTGGCGCTGTTTCCAGTCCAGAACATCACGCTGAAAGATGTCGCCGAAAAGATGCGCCTTGAGGAATTCATCGATAACCGGCACGAAATCATATATGCCGCCAGCGATATGTCGGCCGAGCAGTTTGGTCTGGTTATCCGTTCCGAATTCCAGGCTTGTGCGGTTAGAAGGCATGGGGCTTGCGATTTTGCCTACGGCATCGGTAACGCCTTTGGCCTTACGCTCGTTCACAACCGCCTGGAACACGGTAATGGCGTTGAGGCTGCGGGGAAACCCCGCGTACGCGTATACCTGCACCAGCATTTCTTTGATCTCGTTGACGGTAAGCCCCGCATCAAGCCCCTGGTTCAGGGCTGGTCCCAACTTGTCAAGGTCGCCAACCCCGGACAAGGCGGCGATAGCCACCATCGACCGCTGTTTTGCATCAAGTGCGTCCTTCACGTTTTGCGCGGCCACCGTTGTGGGCGTGAATCCGAGAACGGACAGGATTACCGCCGACAGTAGTATTGTGAGATGCCTTTTCATTTTCACTCCTTTGATTTTTCAGGATGTATTTTATACGCCAGACACATAGGCTCACATGTCCTTTTCCCATTCGCGCAGGGTATTGACCGGAGTTTTCTCCGCCAGTTCTTCCATCTTATGAATCTCATAGGGCGTCAGTTCCAGCGTTGCGGCTCTGGCGGCGTCATCAACGTGACTGATTTTGGTAACTCCGATAATGGGTAGTGTTCCTTTGGCAATTGCCCATGCCGTGGCAATTTGGGCCACGGTGGCTTTGCGGGCTGCGGCGATACCCCTAATTTCCTTGAGCAGCGACTCCAGTTCCGGGAGCGCGTGGTTATAGGAAGTCGCCCTGGCACTCCCTTCCGGAAAGGGATGCGACCGATCGTAACTTCCTGACAAAGCGCCTTGCTCCAGAACCATGTAGGAAAAGAAGGTAATGCCGTTTTCTTTGCAGTAGTCGATAATTCCTGCCCGTTCGGAAGAACGGTGCAGCAGGCTGTAATGGTTTTGCACCGCCGAAACCTTAAGCCCTTCGGCTCCCAGAATTTCATTGACTCTTTTCAGTTCGGCCAGGTTGTGGTTGGACACACCGATTGACCGGATCTGGCCGCTTTTCGCAATGGGTACGAGTTTTGGCGTCCATTTCTCCACATCAAATGGATTGTGAATCCAGTACAGGTCGATGACGTCCGCGTGCAAACGGGCCTTGCTGCCGTCCAGCATTTCCTGCATGGCGTCCGGGGAGTCGCTGGCGATCTGCGGCGTGAACTTGGTGGAGAGGATAACATCGTCCCGCCGCGTGGCCTTGATGAAGTTGCCAAGAATACGCTCGGAACTTCCCTCGCCGTATACGGCCGCCGTATCCCAGAGGTTCAGCCCGCGCCGCAATGCCGTCTCGAAAACCGGCATCAATTCCGATTCGGATAAATGGTTGCCGAAGACCTGATCGCCGCCAGCCATGCCCGCTCCCCAAGACCAAGCTCCAAGCGCCACGCGCGGCATTTCTTTATAATTCATACTATTACTCCCATCTTGCTTTAGACGTTGATTAATTCGTAGCCGTCGCTGACCATGCCCAATTCCTTTAGCCTTGCCGGTGGGCGTTATGCGTTCGGAAGCTCCGGACGCCGCGAGAACCTGCCCGATCTTGGACAACGCCCCAAGCACGGCCAGAGCGCCAACCGCTGCGGTGCCGCTTGTAATGAGGGTGCGTCGGGATAGTGTTTTTTTTCATGGTGATATTCCCGTACCCACGGCCAAGGCGCTTTGGGATATGGATTGGCCGATGATTGGGTTGTGGACGGTTCGCATCGCCGCCATTGGGCAGACTCTGCCGCGCTCGCCAGTTTTCAGCTATGCCCTTGAACGGGATGCGGCGTGTAAGGGTCTTCCAAGAAGGCGATTTCTTCCGGCGAGAGGGCAACGGATACCGCATCCACCGCGTTTTCCAGGTGGGACATTTTGTTGGAGCCGATAATTGGGGAAATCACGGGCGCTTTGTGCAGCAACCAGGCCAAGGCCACCTGGGTCATGCTGAGGCCGCGCCTTTCAGCCAACTCCCCAACCCGCTCAATTACGGGTCTGTCCGCGTCCTTGTTGGCGTCGTATTTGCCTTGGGCGACCTTATCCGTTTCGTACCGCTCGGATGTTTGACCCGGGGCGCGAGATAACCGCCCGGCAGCCAATGGGCTGTATGGGGTCAGGCCCACGCCCAGGTCTTTGCACAGGGGCAGCATTTCCCGCTCTTCTTCGCGGTAGACCAGGTTGTAGTGGTTCTGCATGGAGGCGAAGCGCGTCCAGCCGTGCTTCTCAGCCACATACTGCGCTTTCTGGAACTGCCAGGCCCACATGGCTGACGCACCAAGGTAGCGGGCCTTCCCGGCTTTCACTACATCGTGTAGCGCTTCCATTGTCTCTTCAATGGGGGTGCCGTAATCCCATCTGTGAATGATGTAGAGATCAATGTAATCCAGCCCCATACGCTCCAGGCTGTTGTCGATCTCACTTAGGATCGCTTTGCGTGAGAGGCTGCCGCCGGTAAACCCCTCGCGCATGTGCCAATAGACTTTAGTGGCTACAACTACTTCATCCCTTTTGGCAAAGTCCCTGATGGCGCGCCCAAGAATCTCTTCGCTTCTGCCAAGGCTATATACGTTGGCCGTATCGAAAAAATTTATGCCCAACCCCAGGGCTTTTTGAATTATCGGCCTGCTTTGCTCTTCATTCAGCGCCCATTTATGCACCCAGCCTTCCGGGTCGCCGAAGCTCATGCAGCCGAGGCAAAGTGGGGAAACATCCAGTCCCGTGTTGCCAAGTTTCACATACTTCATGCGGGTTCTCCTTTTGCCGTCAGACGTGGCTTG
>JAITKA010000095.1 GCA_031278635.1 Deltaproteobacteria bacterium
CCTACCGCAATATACCGGACTACCGCAAGCCCAACCCCAAGCCCTACCCCGTCAGGCCCAGGCCCAAGCCCGGGCCCGGAAACGGTAGGCCCCGGCCAAACAACAGGACGCCCCGTTAAGTACCCGAGTTAAAAGGGCGATGGCACGGACCGAATAAGTACCGGAGCTAAAAGCGCCAAGAAAGCCGCGGCCCGATCGGGGTCGCGGCAACGGGAAACCGAACCGAAGGGGAGGTTATCCGGCCGGCCCAGGCGAGGGATCCTGGGCCAGGCTAAAAGGCCAGGGAAATTACGTGCCGGCCTAGGATGGGAAGTTTTCCCCTTGGGGTTCCCCCGTGAACATGGATTAGGGATCGATTCGCTGGGTTTATCGACTGAATTTTAGGGCGGATGGGGTTTTTTTTGGCGGGCGCGGGGGAACGCTCCCGATAAGGCCCGAAAACCCAAACGCCCTTACCGAGCCCTCACGTAAGCGCCTGGACAACGCTTATTCTAGCCCACCAAAAAAAAGCTGCCTCTCTCCCCCCGCACTACCCGCCATCTTTGCCAATCCTCCCCGGGTTGGCGAAGATGGTCCTTCAAGGGGAGGAAAACCAGGCGGATTATGGCGGGCGGTGGGCCAGGCCGAAGCCGGAAATTGTGGCGTCGCCTGGACGAGGGCATCCAAATGGAGGAAACAATGCGTAAAATTAAAACTTTCATGGCCTTGGCGGTAGGCTTAAGCGTATTTTGGTTGGTCTCGGCCAACGAGGCGGCTGCCGAGACCCATATCAAGGGCAGCCTCGGCTTTTCGGCCAACGTCCCGAGCCAATACCACGGGTCGCAGCGGACCGTCACCATCATCAAGGACGCCTCCGGGCAGGAGACCGTTATCATCGAGGAAAAGTCGCCGGTCATCATCACGGCGCCCCGCCATGGGAAGGTCTTGCGCCACCGCTCCCCGCCTCGCCGCCACTACAGGCAGGCCCGGCCATACCATAGGCCAGGCTTCGGGCCGGTCCCCAGGACGCGGCCATAACCGTGGCCACGGAAGTGGCCAAAAAAAAGCCGCGCCTTTGGGCGCGGCTTTTGGGCTGGGGGGCCTAGAACTCGAAGTCGTCGTTATTGTCCATCGGCAAGGCCTTTTCGGCCGACCTTTTGGATCTGGTCGACTTGGGCGGGGCGGCCAGGCCCTTGGGGGCCCTCCTGGGGGCGGACTGGGAGCTTGGCTTGACCGAGTAGTTCCCGGGCTGGCCATGGCCGCCGAAGACGATTTTATTCATGTCATCGACGGCACCCAGTAGCCTGGAGGCCTGCTCGGAGAGCTGGCTGGCCGAGCTGGCGGATTCCTCGGCCGAGGCCGCGTTGGACTGG
The DNA here is from genome assembly GCA_031278635.1 of Deltaproteobacteria bacterium. Classification (GTDB taxonomy): domain Bacteria; phylum Desulfobacterota; class Desulfarculia; order Adiutricales; family Adiutricaceae; genus JAIRNQ01. The sequence goes on from JAITKA010000095.1 coordinate 1,353, forward strand.
GTGACCTTGTCCATCTGGTTCATGGCCGTGGTGATCTGGGCGATGCCCTGGGACTGCTCCCTGGACGCCTCGGCGACTTCCGAGACCAATTGCCCCACCTTGGAGGTTTGGTCGGAGACGGTCTGGAAATTCTCGGAGGTGGAATTGACCATCTCCGAGCCGGAGTTGATGTTGGAGATGGTGGCGGCGATCAAATCGGCCGTGTTTTTGGCCGCGTCCGCGCTACGGATGGCCAGATTCCTGACCTCGTCGGCGACCACGGCGAAACCCGCCCCGGCTTCCCCGGCCCTGGCCGCCTCAACCGCGGCATTCAGGGCCAAAAGGTTGGTCTGGAAGGCGATTTCGTCGATGGTTTTGATTATTTTGCCAATCTCGTTACCGGAGACGGCAATCTGATCCATGGCGACGATGACGTTATTCATCGAGCCGGTGGACTTGGCCACGGAATCGTGGGCCTGGTTCATCAGGGAGTTGGCCTCCACGGCGTTATCGGAATTGCGCTTGGTCATGGAGGATAATTCCTCGAGGGCGGCGCTGGTCTCTTCCAGGGAAGCGGCGTTTTCCGTGGCCCCCTCGGCCAGGGTGTTGGAGGCTTGCGACAGTTCCCTTGAGGCCGTGTCGACGTGCTGGGCCCCCTCGGTCAAAAGCTCGATAATCCTGACTATGGGCCCGGTGATGCTTTTGGTCAGGGAGAAGGCCAGGACCAAGCTTAGGGCTACGCCTGCCACGATCCCGATGACCATGGACAGGATGGCGCTACGGAGGTTATTGAAGGTGCTCTCATGGGAAGTCGTGTTTAGCTCGGTAAAGGTCGCGTTTAAACTAAAGGCCGCTTGCAGGGCCCTTTCCTTGGCGGCCACCGTTTTGTCGCTGGCTTCGTTTAGGACGGCGAACGCGGTCCTGAGCGACGGCAATAAATCCCCGTACTTCTGGCCCAAAGTCAAAATCTTATTGAGCTGCTCCTGGTGGGCCGGGACCTTTTCCGATTTTATGCCTTCCCTCACCACGCCCAACAGCTCTTTGACTGTGGCCACGGTCTGGTCATAGTATTTCGCGTCGGTGGTGCTTATGTACCACAACAGGTTGGTCAAGGCGTCGGCCGACCTCTCCCTTAGCTCTTTGGAATAAATCAACCGCTCGTAAAGATCCTTAACCTCCTCGAACGGGGTGTCAAAGGACACTTGCGTTTTGACCTTGTCCCGTTTGGAGTTCTCATACTCCACGATGGACTGCTCATATTCGTAAAAGTCGGAAGTGGCGGTCGTCTTGGCTTTGTTGATGGCTACCCCCTCGGCGGGAATTTGGGCGACCAGGTTCCAAAACGTCTCGTAATTGGCCGTAAGCGTTTTGAAGCCCTCCCGGACGGAGGGGCTGTCGGGGAAATACTCGTTGGCGAGCAACTTCCTGATGCCATCAAAATATTCGTTAAGGAGGACGTTGCTTTGCTCGACTTCCTTGAAAATGCTCGGGACGAAATTCTCGCCGTATCTGGTAACGTCCAAGCCCAATTTGGCCAACGTGTTTTCCACGCCTCCCACTAGGGTCCTGCCAGGCATAAGGCATTCCGCAATCACATGGGTTTCCGTCTGCACCTTCAGGAGACTTAGGGCCACGAAAACGAATATGGCGACATAAATCACAGAAGATCCCACGAACCCTAACAATATCTTAGTTCCCAGCTTCATTTATCACTCCAGTTTCGGCTGAGCCATATTTTCTTGGCATATCTCATGACTATATTCACATTCGCCGCTTAGGCGGCCGACGCAAAATATATGTCCATACCGTTCCGCGACTCGGGGCAAACCGGGGTTTCGTTGACTTGCCAATTAAGGTAAATCGGGATGTTTCCGGAGCGTAGAACCGTTCGTCTCGTCATAAGATAACCGCCCCACGGAACGATATTATTTAGTAGAGGCTATTGCGAACGAGTCAATAAAATGACTCATCTATCCGAATTTAATTATTGCAAAATTTAATATTAATTTCAAGTATACCGATGGTTGGTCATATTTTTTCTATTTCATTATTTTTTAGGTTACTATAATTTTCAATAAATAAATATTAATACGCACAAAGTATATATAGTGTATCGTAAGTTAAATTACTCATATACGAAAAAATTTATTCATAATTAATGAGCTTGTTTATGCGCCATCATGATGGGCAAATGGAGGCGGGCCCCCCGGCGATTGGGCCGGGCGGTTAGGGTCGGTGGGTTGGTGGGCCGATGGGCCTGCCAATGGGTCGGATAGACGGGCGCCCCGTCATGGGTGGTGGGGCTAACGCGGCAGGATTAAAGGTTTTTTTGGGGGGGGTTGGAAGGGATATGGGCGGGTTTTGGCCGAGGCCGAACCAGGTGGGCCGGAAAGCGGCCCCAGGCCAGGGGAGCGGGGGATCGATCCCCTGGCTTAAAGGCGCGGGTTGTGGGCCCAGCCTTAGGCGCTGGCCGTGCTTTTCTTGAAGCGGTTGTAATTCCGGTTGACCACCTCGATGTATCGCCTGGTTTCCCTGGGCATGTTCTTGCCGCCGGCCCCGTGGCGATTGACGTTACCAGGGCCCCAGTTATAGGCGGCCAGGGCCTTGTTGAGGTTCCCGCCGTAATTGTCCAGCATTCTCTTTAGGTACCGGGCCCCTCCCCAGATGTTGTCCAGGGGGTTGAAGGGATCCTTGACCCCCATCTCCTTGGCCGTGCCGGGCATGAGCTGCATGAGGCCCTTGGCCCCGGCGGAGGAGACGGCCTGGTGGTTGAAATTGGACTCGGTTTTTATGACGGCCTTAATCAGCGAGGGGTCCAGGCCCAGGGCCTCGCCCACGCGCTCGATGATGCCGTCGATGTCGCCGTCGTTCGCGCCTTTGGCCGGGTTCTCGGCCAGGGCGGCGGCAAGGTCAGCGGGCTCGTCCTTGGCCCCGGGGTCCAGGATGGCCGACTTTGACACGGTCGTCGCGTTCCCGCGCTTTTGTTCCTGGCCGCCCCTGATGAATTTGCTTATCGGGTCGGTGTCGGTCGCGGGGGCCGTTTTGCGGCTCACCCCGGCCACCAGCGACTGGGCGGCCTGCTCGGTGGCCGACGGGCCCAGGCCGACCTTTTGCCTGAAGGCCGTGAGCTGCGCGGGCGAGAAAACCCTGCCCGTGTCTATGCCGCGAACGATGGTCGGGCCGGCCGTCAGGCCCATGGACCTTCTGGCCTTGGTTATCGGGGCGACCCTGGCCACCTTGTCGGCCGTGGAGGCCTCATTTGTGGTCCCGGCGGCCATGTCCCCCGCCGCCTCGGCTATGGCTTTCCTTTGGGCGGGGGGCTTTTCCCGGCCCTCGCTTATCTCGTCGGCGAGGCTGTTTTTCATGTTCTGGGCCTGGAGCTGGGCCAGCTGCCTTTGCGTTTGCTGGCTGACCGGGCCGTCCAGGACCTGGTCGAAAATCTTGTTCTGCGACTGGTTCACGGCCATCATGGCCTCGAAAACGCTGCCGCCCCCCGAGGCCAAACCGGCGGCGGTGGGCGGGCTTAGCGGCATGGGCCTGCGGGCGGATTTCGGTTGGCGAATGTTGGCGGCCGAAGCTGCCGGGTTGGTCTTGACCGCGGTTAGGTTATCCGCCGGCTGATATTTCTCCAACATGGGCCTTTCCCTTTCTGCGTGCCCCCAATCGGGCGCCTTCGCTGGGCTCTGACTCGAAAAAATCGGCTGTGGTGAAAGTCCCCCTGGCCCGAAAAATGGGCCTGGGCCTTCGCCGAAATATGAAGCAAATACCGGGCCAAAAAATTAGCCCCCTCGCCGGGGAGAGGCCACGCCAGGCCCCACGGGGCCGGGACCGTTAAGGTCCGTTACGGTCCGGTCATTTTTTTCGCTAACTTTTGATATTTAAAGCTTAGTTTTTATCAACATAAATTTATTATAATATAGAGCCATTATTATTTTTTTTAACCGAGTCTATTACATATGGGTAACGAAGCCAGCTAATTTTTGGCGCCGTTTATTCGCCTATGCCAAAAAAAGCGAAAAATCCCGGCGCGATTGGCGGGCCAGACCTTGCCTGATCGGCCCGGTTGGCTTATAATGCCTTACGACCCCGGGATCGCCCAGCGGCGCCCGGCTGGCCCCACGGCCGGCCGGCCCGGACAATCGCTTGATCTTTAATGGCGTCCTTGTCGCTTTCAGGCTATTTAACCGCGAAAAGGCTTTGCTGAAAAGCCTTCCGAGCGGCGAAAATAGCTTTTTGGCTTTTTTTGGGCCGGACGGCTAACCGGGTTTAATTCCGTCGTGATGGCGACGTTATTTCCAACCATAATCTATCACCATACAATACATTTATCCTAAAAATCGCCGCAATTAAGCTTTTTTAAGAACGATAAAATTAAATCCCTAGAGTTATGCGACTTTTTTGGAATTTAACTGGAAGAACTCTATGACCGAATCCCCCGACAACGTGGTCGATATATTCCGCAGGCGGACCCGCTCCCCCCTGAGGCCCCGCTCCAGCGACCTGATCCAAAGCATCTTCCCGACCTTCAGGAGATCCACCCCCAACAGTCCCGCCCTTATCCTGGGCGAGGTCGATCAGTGGGGCCGCTCGCTGTTCGTCATAGCCCAGCAAAAGCCTAAGCCGGAGAACCTGAGGACCAAGGAAGATCTGGCCAAGCTTAACCACGGCATGCTGACGGCGGAGGATCACTCGCAGATAGCGAGGTTCCTGAAAAAGGCCGCGACCAAAGCCAGCCAGGGCGTGCCGGTTACGGTCATCACCTTCATCGACACCTACGGGGCCGACATATCGATGGAATCGGCCCGGCATTTCCAGGCCTTTTTCATAGCCATGCTGATCAGGGATTTCCTGACCATCCCCATACCCACGATCTCGGTCATCATCGGCGAGGGCGGGAGCGGCGGGGCCCTGGCCATCCAGATGACCGACCGCCGGGTCCAGTTCGACGACGCCCTCTACGCGACCGCCCCCCCGGAGAGCCTGGCGGCCATAATTTTCAGGGACCCGACCAAGGTCAGGGAAGCCCTGATGATCTCCAAGCCGACGGCCCTGGAGCTCCAGGAGCTGGGCATCATAGACCACGTCCTCCCGGCCCCGAAACTGGTGACCGACGTCGAGGGCTACGCGAGGCCCCTGACCGCCTACCTGGAAAAGGCCGTAAAGGACCTCTCCCGCCGGAACGTCAAAAACCTCCTCCGGATCAGGCGCAACCGGGCCAAGGCCTTCGGGGTCTACAACCTGGAACCCTACAAGAAAAGCGGCCGCTGGACCTCCTTCTTCCGCCTGACCCCCCTGAGGCGCAAGCCGGTGCCGACCCCGGACCTCAAGACCTTCCGCCTGACCAGCGCCGACATCCAGTCCGGCGTGGATTGGGGCGAGGAGACCGATCCCGCCACCCATCCCGAGCAGTACGTCAAGTGCGGGGACATGAGCCTCAAGGCCGGCAGTTCCGAGCGCGGCTGCGGGGCCGTGATCAAGGTCTCCGAGTTCATGGCCAACCATTACGTCTGCCCCCAGTGCGGGGTCAGCAAAATCATGGGGGCCATGGGCTGGATCAACTGCCTGACCGACCCGGAGAGTTTCCAGGAGATGAGCCGGGAACTCTCGGCCAACAGGTTCCTGCACCCATCCCTCCTGACCCCCGAGTACGTGAATTTCCTGGGCAAGCAGGACCAGCGCTCCCCCTTCCACGAGGCCCTGGTCACGGGCGTGGGCAACATCTTCGGCAAGCCCGTGGCCCTGGCCATCTGCGAGTTTTACTTCGCCGGCGGGACCATGGGGGTCGTCTTCGGGGAAAAGTTCTTCCGCCTGACCGAGTACGCCCTGGAAAAAAGGCTGCCCCTGATCAGCCTTTGCTGCTCCGGCGGGGCCAGGCTCCTGGAAGGCACCCCGGCCCTGATGCAGATGGTCAAAACGGTCAACTGCGTGACGAGGCTCAAGCGCGACGGGCTGCCTTTCATCTCGGTGCTGGGCGACCCCTCGACCGGCGGGGCCATAGCCAGCTACGCCGCCCTGGGGGACGTCATCCTGGCCGAGCCCAACGCCCTCGTTATCTTCACCGGCCCCAGGGTCATGGAGGCCAGGGGCTTCCCCGTAAACGAGGACGACATAAGGGCCTCGGCCCTATGCAAGAACTCCCGGCAGATATACGAGAACCTTGAGTTTTACTCCGATATCCGCGGCATCCACGAGATCGCCGAGCGCCGGGACATGAAGGCCGCCATCTATAAGTACCTTGAATATTACCATTCATGTACGCCCATATCCAACCGTTACTGGAATAGTTAACCATATTTCCAAAACGATGCCCTAAAACAAGGAAACGGTTCCCCTTATGCCTCCCGATTCGATGAATAATAACGCCAAGGATGGCGATCATTTAGCGAAGAGGGGGGTGCTTAACCCGGAAGCCCAGGACCTGGAGAAACTCCACGAGGCCGGCACCAGGCCCAAAAGGCTCGATGATTTCCTGGGCCAGGCGGAGCTCAAGAACAAACTGTCAATTTTCATCGAGGCCGCCAAGAACAGGGGCGACAGCCTCGACCACGTCCTCATACACGGCCACCCCGGGCTGGGCAAGACGACCCTGGCCCAGATCCTCAGTAACGAGCTGGGCGTGGCCTTCAAGGCCACCTCCGGGCCGGTCATCGAGAGGCCCGGGGACCTTGCGGCCATCCTGACCAACCTAAGCCACCGGGAAGTCCTGTTCATAGACGAGATCCACCGCCTCAGCCCCGCCATCGAGGAATACCTCTACCCGGCCATGGAAGACTTCAAGCTTGACCTCATGCTGGGCCAGGGGCCGGGGGCCCGGACGGTCCGCCTGGACATCACCCGCTTCACCCTGGTCGGGGCCACCACCAGGGCCGGCCTCCTGACCCCGCCCCTGAGGGACCGCTTCGGCATCCAGATGCGCCTCGACTACTACAATCCCGAGGAACTGGCCCTGATAGTGGAAAGGGCGGCGAGGCTCATGGGGGCCAAGGCCACCCCCGACGGGATCGACGAGATTTCCCGCCGCAGCCGGGGGACCCCCAGGCTGGCCGGGCGCCTCCTCAGGAGGGTCCGCGACTACGCCGAGGTCAGGGGCCAGGGCGTGATCGATCAAACCACGGCCAACGAGGCCCTGACCATGCTGGAAATCGATTCCTCCGGCCTCGACGCCCTCGATCGCCGCATCCTGGCCATAATCTGCCAAAGGTTCTCCGGCGGCCCCGTGGGCCTTGAGACCATGGCCACGGCCGTGGGCGAGGAGGCCGAGACCATATTCGAGGTCTACGAACCCTACCTCATCCAGGAAGGCTTCATCCACCGAAGCCCCCGGGGCCGGCTGGCCACCCCCAAGGCCTACGAACACCTGGGCCTCCCCGCCCCGCCCAAAGCCCCTTCCCTTTTTTGACGCCCCATGCGCCCTCTGGCGCGCCCGGGCAAGCTTCACCGCAAATAAATCAGCCATTTTTTTACGACTCAAACCATAACGAACTAAATTATAAGTGACTTACCATGCTTATAAAGAAAATCTGCATCTTGTTTGTAGCGTTTTATTTGTCCGCTATACCAAACCTTTTGGCCCAAAACGCTAACGATACCCCTTTTCGCGATAAGATGTCGTTGGTGTTTAGCCCCGATATGATAGGGGCTACCATCGCTTACCTGGAATACCATGTGGGGCCAGCCAAGCGAAAAACTAACTTTCAGGTCAATGGGGAGCCAGAAGTACTACGGGAATACCAAATTGGCCCATGCAAAGTCTTTGTTAGTGGCAACGAAGACATTAAACATCTAGAACTTAGAAATATAAACGAAGATTGTACCTTTAATATTTTACCATTTTTAGGCGAACAGGGCGAAAAAGACGCCCATGAGACAACGTTTGGATTTTTGGCCGAGAACGCCAATTCGTACCGCTTTACCACGGAATGCATGAAGTGGTGCGGCTCGGCTTCCGACGTCGCGATCGAATTTCAATTCACGATATTCAGGCCTGGTGTCGGGGAATCGAAAATGGTGGCCAGAAGGGGACTTTACCCCTCTAACGATCAAATAGATAAGTTATCCTCGCAATTGACGGATTTTTTAGTCGAAAAAGAAGGCGAGGAATGGGTAACCTTGTCTCGATACGCTAATGACGAAAAATATGCCCAAATCGCTTTAAAATACTTTACAAACATACGAATCAGTGAGTTTAAGTATTATTGATTATTACCTATAAAATTAATTCGAACTAAAAAGTACTAACAGTACAACCAAGCGCCCCCCACAGGATGAGGCCAAATCACGGCTTCAGACCTTGGCCGATATCCCGTTGACCCTGGGACGGGGTGAGAAGACCTTGCTGGTCGATTTCATGGCCAACGCGGCAAGGTTGTCCAAGAACCGTACGAAGCGAGTAACCAAAACGATAAAAGCCGCGTGGTCCAGCCTTGGACCACGCGACTGTCGGATTGGATTTGATGGTTTGAAGCCCCGCTCGCGCCGGCTTATGCCGAGGAGACTGAAGCGGGAAATCGTATTTGTGTTGTTGGGAAAAACGTCTGTCCGTTCATACTCTCCCTTTAAGGAAGACCATGAACGAAACAATCAGACAATCTTTTCAAATGAGGTTGTCGATGCGAGTTATGGCCTGGGAACGACCAAGCGGGAAGCGGTTTAAGACCATAGTCAAAACCTCGTGCAAATAACCCACGCGGCAACGATCTGGAGTCTTTCATGCGCCCGAAAACTTGAACTTTAAATAACTATTATTTCACTTAAACAATTTTTGGCTAAAAGTCATCACAAAGTCATAGATTGGCAAACGACCAAAAGGTGCGTAAATCATGACAACCATTGAAAAAACAGTTGAAATCCCCGAAAACGGAGTTCTAAATTTAGAATTGAAGGTCCCTGAGAATCTACCCACGGGGAAGCAAATCATCATATTACCATCAATCCACTTCAGCGAAAAAAGGTAACTTGGCTAGATTTACAATAATTTCAAGGGTGTTTGAAGGATTTTCCAGACTTTAAAGGTGACTCGGTTGAGATTCAAATGAAAATGCGTGATGAATGAAATTCAATTAACTAAACAGCCATTTTCTTTTCGTCCGTTTATTACTTAAGCTCCTTTTACGTTTATTATCCATGTCAATGTATATTTAAGCTTTTAAAATATCCATATAAATATATGAAATAGTATTAAAAAATTCTATTATATGCTTAGGTTTATATTAGCGAATAAAACTATGTATAATTTATAAATATCATTAAAAAAGTTGTTCGGATTCATGACTCCTGCCAGCAGCTGGAGGCAGTGGGGAGGCATTGGGGAGCAAAACTGGGGGGATGTTCTGGTAAGCGTGTGGTGATTGTCGCCGATATAGGATAATATTCAAGTGTCAACCAAAACATTACAATCAAACGGCAATACACCACCAAGAACGGACAACCAA
>JAITKA010000097.1 GCA_031278635.1 Deltaproteobacteria bacterium
TCTCGCCCGGCGGCCTTGCCGGGGACAATGTAGGGACGACGACCATAGACGGCGATTTTACTCTCGCCGCCGGCGGCTTTTACTACGTGGAGGCGGATCCCTCGGCGCCATGGTCTTCCCCGGCGAACCCGGGGGTGGGTGACAGGACGATCGTTACCGGCACGGCCAAGCTCGCCGGGACCCTTCGGGCGATTACGGCCACGATGGGCGGCACCGTGGCCGATTATGTCGTTTCAGGGAACGAATGGCTCATAATAGACGCGTCGGCGGGTCTCGAGGGTTCGTTTGACGAGGAGGTGTCGGATCTGGCCTTCCTCGCCCCCCTGGCGCGCTACGATTACGATAATTCCGACGTCTGGCTCTCGTTCGTCCAAAGCGGCTCTTTCTCCGATTACGCCTACACCCGCAACCAGCGCGCGGTCGCCGCGGCCCTGGAGACTTTGGATGCCGGTTCCGGCCTATACGTTGATTTGGTTTCCGGGACCGTTCTGGACCAGGCCCGGCAGACCCTGGACGGTCTCTCGGGGGAGTCCCACGCAACGCTTAAGGCTGGCCTGATGAAGCTGGGCACGTCGTTCATGGACTCACTGGCGCGCCGGGTGAGCCTTAGGCCCAGGGCTGGGAACGTGCCGGGGGAAATGGCCTTGGGGGACTCGGCCCCGGCGGCCGGCGAGGGCGCGGTAGTGCCGGCGGGGGGCCCCAACGGGTTGTGGGTCTCGATCGAGGCCAGCCACGCGCGGTTTAGGGGCGACGGTAACGCAGGCCGGGCGAGCTTTTACGGGCCGGAGGTTTCGGTCGGTTACCAAAGGGATTTCGCGGGCGGGTGGTTCGGCGGCCTGGCCTTCCGGTACGGCGACAAAAAGATGGAGGTGGACAGCCGCGACTCCAAATTGGACATGGACGCCGTGGCCGTCGCCCTGTACGGCGGGAAGGAAACCCCTTTGGGGCCGGGGGCCTTGCGCCTCCTTTTGGGCGTCGGGGCCGGTTGGTATTCCGTGGACTCGGAACGCCGGGTGACCATCGGGGCGACTACCCAGACTTTGAGGGCGAGTTACCACGGCGAGTCCTTTTTTGGCTTCATGGAGGCCGCCTACCCGTTTAGCCCGACGGGCGGGGTTATCCTGGAACCGTTCGCCACCCTGGGCTGGCAGGGCATCCGCCTGGGCGGTTTCCGGGAAAGAGGCGGTAACGCGGCCCTGGTCAGCCACGGGGAGCGCTGGGACGACGCCCATGCCGCGGTGGGCGTCCGCACGTCGTTTAGGCTCGGCCAAAGGGTCTCCCTTAGCCTGGAGCCGGGCTGGCGGCACTCCTTCGGGGGCGTGGCGCCCGTGAAGGAGTTGGGGTTCGCCCAGGGCGGGGATCGGTTCAGGGCGAGAGGGCCGGCCTTAAGCCGGGACGAGGCCTTTATCGGGGCGGGCCTTTCCCTTGGCCTGACCGATAGGTTGCGCCTTGGGCTCGACTATAACGGCTCGCTGGGCAACCGGGGCCAAAGCCACGGGGGAACCGCGACCATGGCGTTTAATTGGTAACGGGCTTGGCCCTATCCTTACGGTTGGCCTTGCCGCCTGGCCTGGTCCACTGGTACGCCCGTCGCCCCCGGCTAACGGGCCTTCGCCAAACCCTGGACCCCCAATCTTTACCCTCCTTCCCGGATATTCCGCTGGTCCGCTGGCTTGGAACATTGGCATGGATCGGTTATTTTTTACCCGGCGGACGTTTACGGGTTATTCTGGATCAATAAAATTTTCAAATTATTCCCTTATGTTAGCTTCATAATTTGCGGTACCCAATAATTCTAAGGGCGTTATCGCTTTCTTGACTAGACACTTCCCGAGTCATATACAAAATCCATGAAGAGTCCATAAAAATTACATACCGACTCTTTTGAATAAGCTTTAAATAATTTTAAATAATCTCTTTTGTGTTGCAAAAAATTTAAAAACGGTAAATTATGGCTAAAAAATTTATTCTTTTCTTTCTATTTATTTTAGCGTATCTTTTAGTAGATATAACTCTTTTGTCAGCCTTAGAAAAAGATGAACCTATAGAAATTTGGAATACTAATTCTCTTTCTGCCAATCATGGTTATTTTAGCTACTTTTTTTATATTGATTCATTTAATATTACTGGTCAAATAGATAAGTTAATAATCAAAACTAATATTGGTGAGATGGAATTTAATGATGTAACTGGATCCCGTGGTGGTCGCTATCAAGAGGCAATGATATCTACGGATCAAGGTTTTGATTTTGTTGAAATTATTCAAGCCATAGGTATTATTGGCGGAAAACAATATGATGTGACAAATAATATTAAGTGGAGAATATTTGAACCGAAACCGATAATAATTCGTGTATCGCCTATTTTACGGTTAAAATAATACATTCTTTGATGCATTCTTTTTGTTAGCGGTTCTAATAAATTTTTTTGGTAACGAAAGCATGACGTGGAGATAACAAGAAACGGCAAAAGAAAGATTTGACCAAAAATTATCGACAACAACCCGCTATTTCACCGGACCTTTAACAATCCCTGCCTACCCAACCTGCCTACCCAACCAGCCTATCCAACCGGGACCATGCCTTCCGGGAGCCAGCGAATAATCCCAGCCGAATCACCCGGCGACCTCCCCGGGCCCAGGCCCCCGCGGGGGCCAAGGGAGGGGGTTTGGAGGGCTGGCACCATGACTGGTCGGGGATCTGGGATACCCTGCGCTCAAACCGTTCGCCCTTGAGGGCCAGGTTCCCGATGGCGGTCAGGGCCCGGGTGAGGCGCGACCGTGGTTCCTCGCCTGGCGGAAAGGGGAAATAAATATCGGTGACGTAACCGGATAATTCCCCAAAGGTCGGTTCGTCGATGCGCTCGTTGAGATAGGCCTTGATAACACGGCCCATGCCCTTGTGGGCCCTTGTGGGCGAAATGGGCGAAAGGTTTCCTCCCAAGAAATCCACCCATGAAATCCTTTCGCGAAATCACTTGGCGAATTCCCTGGATGAAGTCGCGAGAGGAAGTCGCGAGAAGAAATCCTTCCACGAAATCTTTCAACGAATCGGTTAAACGAAATGCTTCGAAGAAATCCTTCCCTGAAATCGCCGGACGAATTCTTGAAAAGAAATCCCCAAACTGGGTCTTTCCATGAAATGGGCGGAAGGATTACCCATATGATGTCCCTAAACGAGATCATCATATGAAGTCGCCATGAACAATCGGCCCTTGAAATCCCAGATGGAAGTCGTTTGGCGGAGTCATAAAACGAAGTCGGCAAATGAAGTCCTCATATGAAGCCATCATACGAAAATTGAATTTTAATTTCCCCTGGGAGGTCGCCATATGGGTTCCGGGAAGGAAATCATTCCGCGAAATGGCCGGTGGAAGTCGTTAAACGAAGCCGCGAACGAAGTCGCCGGTGGGAAATCGGGGGACGGAATCAGGCCAGGGAATCGTCCGGCGAAGTCACCGGGCGAGGCCGGGCCAAAGAATTTTTTTGGCGGGGGAAAAATTTTTTTTGCATGAAGGCGCCGAAGTGGGTCAATGAAATATGGGGCATTTGCGTAATCCGGTTCAGAAACCTACATGAGGTGGGCGCGAATGTGGCAAAAAGGGAAAAAAGCTAGGGACCCGTTAAGAAAATGAAAATTTTAGTTAAAATTTGAGGCGGGAGAGTGGGGTAATCGCTGGGCTCAGGTGATATTTTGGCAGCGTTTTGCCATAAGCTAGTTTAAGGAAAGCTAAAGGGTTTTGGATTTCGCTAAGTCGCGCCTGGTTGTGGGCCAGTAAGATGGATGTGTTCGCGGGAAGTGAATCATCTTTGGTTTAAGCTGTCCGCCCGACGGGGCAATTGAGATAATTTCGCGAAAATAGTTCATGTCGATTATCAAGGTCCTTCAAGAAAGAGTTAATCGCGTGGAGGCGGATAGCGTAATTTTTGGCGCTTTTGGGGTTTTGGCCGCCGGGATGGGGCTTCGTTTGGGATTTGTTGGGGACCATGGATTTCGAAACCCTGAAAAGCCTCTATTTAAGCGGCAAAAAAATTTTTCTTGCGTCCTCTTTTTGTTTGTATTAAATTTATTCCGTCCCTAATTATTGAACGCACTTCATAAGTTTAGGACTCCCCGCATTCTCGGCTCTGACCAATGCGTGTGGATTGGCTGGTTGGTAACCCTTATTGCCAACCCCCGATCGACCGTCCTTGCGTCCCGCTTATGCGACGTTCCAAAGGCCTTCCGCGGTAGGGCGTGATAGGTCTGCGGGCTCGCGAGATTGGGACCGATGGGCGGATGGTTTCCCGGAAAGACGAACAACCGTTCTGGGCAACCGCGCGACAGACACCCCTGTCAGAAAAAATAACCCGTTGCATTTAATTGCCAGTATCGTCTTGGGCCGCTTCTTTTCCCCATGGCACGGCTCGGTGGGGCTTTCCGCAAAGCCTGGCCGGCATGCCCCCAGGAAAAGGTTTGGGACGGTAACGTTCCCGCCCGTCCGATTCCATTTGGTACGGTTCGGCGAGGCTATCCGCAAGTCCCCGCCCGCAATGCCAGGAAAAGGATTGGACCGGTAGCGCTACCGCCCAGGGCTGGGGCTTCGGCCTTTTCGCCCAGGCTTTACCTTGCCGGGACGCCATTACCGTGTCCTTGGCCGCCCTTGGGGAAACCCCTTGGCGGACCGGGCCAGGGAAGGCTTTACCCCAGGGGGCAAGAATCACCGACGGCACTATCAATAATAACGACCTCAAAAAGCTAGTTTTAAGGTCGTCTAGGAAGATTTTGTCTTAATTTATGGTGAAATAGAAGGAAGAGACATAATCTTGTGGAGAAAGGTCAAATTTTCATGTCGAAATTCTAGCTATTTATGAAAAATAGCTATTTTATCTAGCATATGATATATGATTTAACATAATAGGTTTCTATATTTATTATGCTTAGTTTATATCATTTATATTTATAGTCTATACTATTGTAGACAAAAGAGGGACATTATGGCTGACGTTGCCGAAAGGAATCTTAGACAAGCAGTCTCTAAACTGAAGATCTCGAAAAAGCAGTTTATAGACACCCTGAACCTCCTCAAAATAGGCTTGTCCATTCCCTTTATCGCCAGATACCGTCAAGAGGAGACGGGTGGCTTGGATGAGCAAACCATCTTCCTGATCCGCGAGGCCAACCGCAGGTTCGAGCAGCTAAACCAGAGGGCCGACCGCATGCTGACCTTCATCGAGGAGAAGGGCCTTCTGACCCCGGAGCTGGAAGAGGAGTTCATGCGCGCCGAAGGCATCTACCGGCTCGAGGATCTTTTCCTCCCGTACCGTTCCCTCCAGTGTTGCCTGGCCAAGAAGGCCAGGGCCGAGGGCTTGGAGCCCCTTGCCCTTAGGATCCTTGAGCAGGACCCCCTGGCGGAACCCCTGGAGATGGCCCTGGAGGCCATCGATGCCGGGGCCAAGGTCGATAACCTGGAAGACGCCCTGATCGGGGCCGGCCATATCATGTCGGAAATAATGTTCTTTGACGATCTCGCCCTGGCCGAGATCCGCAAAATCTTCCGGTCGGGTTTCGTCCTGGCCTTCGATGCCCACAAGGATGGGGACCCGGCGAAAAAGGACGGGACCGCGGGGCAGACGGCCGGGACCGCGGGGCAGACGGCCGGGGCCACGGGCCAAAAGGCCGGTGAACCGGGCCAAAAGGCCGGTGAACCGGGCCAAAAGGCCGGGGAACCGGCGCAAAAGGCCGGGGAACCGGGGAAAAAGGCCGGGGAACCGGGGAAAAAGGCCGGGGAACCGGCGCAAAAGGTCGGGGAGCTAGACAAACAGGCCTTGGGGGAAGAGCAGCCGCGCTTCGGGGATAGGGTGGAAAAACTCCTCGCCTCGCGCTATTTCGGCCTGATGGCCGATCAGGCCAGGGGCGACGTGATCCTGAAATACAAGTGCGACGAGCCGGCCGCCTTCGCGCTCCTGCGCAAGATGTTCATAAAGGGCGAGTCCCCCTCCAAGGAGCTGGTGGAGCGGTCCATCCATGACGCCTTCCACTACCTTTTCACCCCGAACGCCATCAAGCAGACCGAGCGTTTCATGCGCCATCGGGCCCTGCCGGACGCCAGCCGCGTTTTGGCCAAAAACGTCAAGGAGCTGCTAAGGACCCCGCCCCTGCGGAACAGGAACGTCCTGGCCCTAAACCCCAACCCCACCTATGGCACGCGGATCGTGGCCCTGGACAAGGACGGCAACTTGCTGGAGTGGGCCAACCTTAACATCCACGGCGGGTTCGGGGAGCGCGGGAAGGCCAAGCAGGTCATCCTCGAGTTCCTCGAGAGGTATGACATAAAGGCCGTGGCCGTCTCGGCGACCACCACCTGCAAGGAAGCCTCCAAGTTCCTGAGGTCCATCGACGGCTTTCCCGTGACCATGCCCGTCATGCTCATCAGGCCCAGCGGCCTTGCCAGCTACGCCCTTTCGTATGAGGCCAACAGGGAATTCCCGCATCTCGACCAGATGGTCAGGGGCTGCGTCAGCATCGGCCGCAGGCTTCTCGACCCCCTGTCCGAGTTCTCCAAGATCGACCTCACCTCCATTTTCATGGTCGCCAACCAGTTCGAGCTCGACAGGAAGTACGCCGCGAGGTTCGTGGAGGACGTCGCCGTGAGCGCGGTCTGCGAGAACGGGGTTGACCTGAACAAGGCCACGGCCAGCGTCCTCCAGTACATCCCCGGCCTGAACTCGTCCCTGGGCGAGGAGATCGTCAGGCACAGGTCGTATTACGGCCCCTTCAGGAACCGGCTCCAGCTTCTGGAGGTTAGCGAAATCGACAGCAGCGCCTACAAGCGTTGCTCCTGCTACCTGCTGATACCGGACGGCGACAATCCCCTGGACCGGACCCTGATCCACCCGGAAGCCTACCCCGTGGTCGAGAGGATGGCCAAGGACCTGGGGATTACCACGGCCGAGTTGGTCGGCAAGGGCAAGCTCCTCAAAGCGCTCAACCTCAAGAAGTACCAGACCGAGGAATTGGGCATGCCCACCATCAATACCATCGTGGCGGAGCTGTCCAAGAAGCACATCGATAACCGCAAGTCCTATTCCACCCTGACCGACGAGGAACTGTACGTCCCGAGCAAGTTCACGGTGGAAGAGCTCAAGCCGGGCATGGTCCTTTCCGGGCGGGTGGCCAATTTCCTCAGCTACGGGGCCTTCATCGATGTGGGCTACCACACCCACGCCCTCTTGCACGTGAGCGAGATGTCCCGCAACTTCGTCAAGCATCCCGGGGACTTACTGGGCGTCAACCAGCGGGTGCGCTGCTTCGTCAAGAGGGTCATCCCCGAGACGGGCCAGATCGAGCTGACCCTCAAAAACGCCAATGGCGTGTTCGAGAACGAGGAGTCGCACTACACCGGGGAATACCTGAACGCCACGGCGGCCGAGACCGCCGCCGAGGACAACGATTCCACCTCCGCCTTGATGGCCTCGATCCTAACCGAGGAGCACGAGAGGCCCAACTCCAGGCTGGGCACGCTCTTCTCGGGCGAGCAATTGGAGGCCCTGCGCGAGATGGTCACCAAAAACGCCCCGCTTAGGGCCATGCGCGGCACGGCTTCCAAGGAGTCCCCGGAGGGGGGCGAGGAAGCCCCCGCCCAGGCGGAAGGCGGGGAGCCCCCCGCCCAGGCGGCCGGCGATGACCCGAATCCCCCCGTGCCGACCCCACCGGCACCAACCCCTCCCGTTCCGTCCCCCCAAAGGGCCACCCCCCAGGCGACCGGGAGCTAATCCCCGGCCATGCCCTGCCAACCCCCTGGCCCTGGGGCGGGGGGAAGGCAGGCCGATTGTCATTTAGAGTCAAAGGAAGTGGTGTCCTTTGGCTCTAAATTTTTATGTGATAGGTAAATAAGGATGGGGGTTAAATTTTTTGGTTATAAAAAATTATGGGAAAATTTTAATGGCGGGAAGTTTCGCTTAAGAATGGTCCGGTCCGTACCCTTCCGCAGTGGTGGCTTTTAGGTTCGCAAAAAAATCTTCCCCTCGTTCAGAAAAATCCTTGACAAATCAAATCCGGTGATTATTTTATTACCGTCGGCAATTCCCATGTTGGGAGCGGACGCCTCAATAACCGCCCTATGGCCCATAAACACTAGCCTGCCCCAACCGTGGGTGGGGGCAGGGCGGCGGCGCTTTTCGCCGTTTCGGTTTGGGCCGTTTTTTGGTACAATCCCTAACCGTTGCCCATAAGGGCCCCAGCGGCCCCGGGAAAAACCCCATAGGGTTTTTTTGGCGGCGCCCGATTGATTGCCTTGTGCCCCCGTTTTTTTCCGGCCTATCCCGGCCGAGAGTTTTTTCATGCCCAAATCCACGCTGAACTGGAAAACCCGCCGCGCCCTGACAGAAAACGCCAAAGCCCAGCCCGGGGAATTTTTTTCCGCCGGCCGGGAACTCATGGCCGCCGACATGCTGGCCGAGGCGGCCGACCTCATGGCCAGGGCGGGCGACGCCGAGGGGTTGGGGCTCCTCAGGGCCAGGGCCGTCGAGGAAGGCAACTTTTTTCTCTACCAAATGGCCGTGAGGCTCCAAAAGGCCGAGCCCGAGGGCGGGGAGCTTGAGGCCCTGGCCGACAGGGCCGCCTCCCTGGGGCTGGCCGCCTACGAGAACTCGGCCAGGAAGCTCCTGGCCGAGAGGAAGCCGAGGTAGCGGCTAAGGGCCGCCCCGGCGGGGCGGTCGATCTTTCCCCCGGCCCCATCCAGGGCATGGGCCTTTCCCATCAAAATATCGGAAGTACTGTCCCAAATGAGCAAAAAACCTGACTACTATGACGTCCTGGGCGTAGGCCGAGATTCCGATCCGGCCTCGATCAAAAAAGCTTACCGCACCCTAGCCTTCAAATACCACCCGGACCGCAACCCGGGCGACCCCGAGGCCGAGGAGCGCTTCAAGGAGGCCGCCGAGGCTTACGAGGTGCTTAGCGACCAAGAAAAGCGGCAGCTTTATGACCAGTACGGCCACGAGGGCCTCCACCATGCCGGTTTTCAGGGCTTTTCGGGTTTCGGGGACATTTTTTCGGCCTTCGGGGACATATTCGGCGGCAGCTTTTTCGGGAACGTCAGTCGCGGCCCCAAAAAGGGCCGCGACCTGGGCATAGAGATCACCATCGATTTCGTGGACGCCTTCAACGGCTGCGAGAGCAAGATCCGGG
Organism: Deltaproteobacteria bacterium; assembly: GCA_031278635.1. Classification (GTDB taxonomy): domain Bacteria; phylum Desulfobacterota; class Desulfarculia; order Adiutricales; family Adiutricaceae; genus JAIRNQ01. The sequence goes on from JAITKA010000097.1 coordinate 9,171, forward strand.
TGCCCAGGGCGGAGACCTGCGAGGCCTGCGAGGGCACCGGCTCGACCTCCAAAAGGCTGCGCACCTGCCCCAAGTGTAACGGCCAGGGCCAGATCTTCCAGGGCGTGGGCTTTATCCGCATGGCCACCACCTGCCCCCAGTGCCGCGGCACCGGCGAGTACGCCGTGGACCCCTGCCCGGAGTGCAACGGCCAGGGCCGCGTCTCCCGCCACCGCGAGATAACGGTCCAGATCCCCGCCGGGGTCGAGACCGGGGCGCGCCTCAGGATACGGGGCGAGGGCGGGGCGGGCGACCCGGGCGGCATGCCCGGCGACCTTTACGTCGACATAGCCGTAAGGCACCATGACAAGTTCGGGCGCGAGCGCAACCACGTCCTCTACGACACCAAGATCGACATGGTCCTGGCCTCCCTCGGGGGGGACCTGGAGGTGCCGACCGTCTCGGGCGAGACCAGGACGGTCAGGGTCCCGGAGGGGGCCCAGAACGGCAAGCTCATCAGGATCCCCGGCCTTGGTTTCCCCAGCCCCAACGGGAACGGCAACCGGGGCGACCAGATAGTTTCCCTGACCGTGATGACCCCGAAAAACCTGACCGATCGCCAGAAGGAGATTTTGGAGGAGTTCGCGGCCATTGAGGTGGAGAAGTCCCACGAAAGCCCCCTTAAGGGCTGGTCGAGGAAGATCGGTCAAAAAGTGAAGAAAGTTTTACAAAGCTGAAAAGGGTTTAAAAAATCCCTGGCTTGGTCCCCTAAGCGAGGACCGTTTGCCTAGCCTGCGGCCGGGCTTGGCATTGCCGGGATGAATGCCGGCGTTCACCGACGGAGTTAAATACCCACACCCATGCGCGAGGGGAAAAACCGCGGCCGGAAAAGGGATTTTTCGGCGGGGGTATTTTGCCCGAGGCGAGGGTATTAATTTTGGGTTAAGTAAGTCTCAAGCGTCACACATAGTTAAATTTTTGTCCCTGTTTGCCTAAAAATCATAGGCGAAGGGGGATTTTATTTGCCTTTCACGGTTAACCGTTATTCTGGAGGCGTTATGTCCTGGCCAATCGACCGACCGAGGCGCGTACGCGACAACCAGGCCCTAAGGGAGATGGTCAGCGAGACCCACCTGAGGGCCGAGGATATGATATACCCCATTTTCGTGGTCCCCGGGCGGCACGTGAAAAAGCCCATATCCTCCCTCCCGGGCCAATACCACCTGTCCCCGGACGAGGCCGGGCTTCTGGCCCTGGAGTTCAGGCGGGCCGGCGGCCGGGCCATGATGCTTTTCGGCATCCCGGAGCGCAAGGACGAGACCGGGAGCAGCGGGGCCGACCCCCACGGCCCGGTGGCCGACTCGGTCAAGGTCATCAAGGACCTCGCGCCGGACCTGGCCGTGATAACCGACGTCTGCCTTTGCGAGTACACAAGCCACGGCCACTGCGGCCTGGTCGACGGGCACAGGGTCCTTAACGACGAGACCCTGCCCCATCTGGCCGCCCAGGCCCTGGCCCACGTGAGGGCCGGGGCCGACATGGTGGCCCCCTCGGACATGATGGACGGCCGGGTGGGGGCCATAAGGGGCCTTTTGGACAAAAGCGGCTACGGCCACGTGCCCATCATGTCCTACAGCGCCAAGTACGCCAGCGCCTTTTACGGGCCCTTCAGGCTGGCCGCTGACTCGACCCCGGCCTTCGGGGACAGGAGGGGCTACCAGATGGACCCGGCCAACCGCCGGGAGGCCCTCTTCGAGATCGACCTCGACCTGGCCGAGGGGGCCGACATAGTCATGGTCAAGCCGGCCGGCCCCTACCTGGACGTCATCAGGGAGGTCCGGAACCATACCCCGAGGCCCCTCGCCGCCTACCAGGTGAGCGGCGAGTACGCCATGCTCAAGCTGGCGGGCGACTCCGGGGCCCTGGACTTCAAGAGGGCGGCCATGGAGAGCCTGATCGGCATCAAGCGGGCCGGGGCCGACCTCATCCTGACCTACCTCGCCCCCGAGGCCCTCTCCTGGCTTTGAGGCCAGGCCCGGCGGGCCCACGGGCCCCCGGCTAGCGGTTGACGCGGCGGGTCAGGGCCATGAGGGCGATCATGACCGTCACCAGTACGCCCGCGCCGTAGAGGAGGGCCAGGTCCTCCTGCCGCAGGATGACGTATAGGGCCGCGTACAGCACGGCCGTGAGGGCCGCGATCAAAAGCCCCCGCCGCGACCCTCGGGTCGCGGCCGCCGAGTAGCCCCCTATCATGAGGACGTTTATGGCCGCGGCCAGAAGGTAGGCGAGATCGAAGCCCACGTGCTCCGAGAGCGACAGCAGGACCACGTAAAAGAGGACCAGGGCGAGGCCCACCATGCCGTACTGGAGGGGGTGGAGCCCCCGGCCGGCCTTGGCCCCGGGGCCAGGATCGCAAATTAGCAGGATCAGGAAGGTCAGGGCGATGAACATGAGCCCGAATTTGCAGGCCCTTTCGATCAGGAGATAGTCATCGACCGGCTCGATGAAATCCACCCCCAGTAGGTATTGGCCTTCCCCCTCGCCGCCGTAAGGGTCGCTTTCCTCCCCGGGTTGGGGTTTTTCGGCGAGGCTCAGCCCCCTTTGGGCGTGGACCAGGTCGGGCACGGTCCATTTGGCCGCGAAGCCCTTCTCCCCGACCTCCCTTTCCACCGGGAGGCCCCCGCGAAAGCTCGGGTGGGGCCAGTCCGATGAAACCGAGAGCTCGGTATCCCTGGCCGAGGGGGCCAGGTTAAAGGCGCCGCTCCCGCCGAAATCGAGATCCAGGGAGAAGGGCACCAACCCCTCGCCCCCCGAAAGGCTCACCGGGGCGGAAAAGCCAGCCGGGAGCCCCCCGGAGCCGGAGCCCCCGGGCCGGAAGCCGTAGCCCTTCCCCCCCAGGGTCAGCTCGCCCACCCTTTTGATGGCCGCCGTGTCGCTTAGGCCCACCACCAGCCTGGCCCCGGCCCAGTCGACGTCCTTTAGGGTCTTGCCCTCGGCCAGCCTGGCCAGTTCGTCACGCCCCGGCAGCTCGAAGTCGCCGACCAGGCGGAATTTGGCCAGGTAGACCTTGGAGGAGAAAATGCCCCTTTTTCTTTCCTCCAGGGCGAAGGTCCCTTCCGCCAGCGTACGCCTCGCCGCCATGATCGCGAGGCCCGTCTCGGTCACCTCCCGGTAAACGGTCCCGTAAGCCTGGCCGTCCTCCTGACCGTCCCCGCTACCCCGCCGGGGCCCCCCCAGGGGCGTTTTCTCGGTCACGGTCCGCGTGAAGGTGACCGGCACGGCCAGAAACGGCCCGGACAGCGTTTGGTGGCCACCCCACTCCTCGGCGAGGCCCCGGATCACGCCCCCGTGCCTCTTTTCCCGCTCCTTGGCCAGATCCTTGGCCAGCTGGAGCGGGATGGCCAGGGCCAGGCTCATGGCCGCGATCGCGGCCAGTTTCCACGCGATGCGCCCGCCCGGGCCCGGCTGGGCTTTCGCGCCATACGGGCTAGGGGCCGGGTCGGGGATCCCGCACGGGGCCTGGGCCGGGCCGGTGGTTTCGCCGGTTGTTTGGCCGGTGGGTTCACCGGTTGTCTCGTTTTGGGCCCCGTTTTGAGCCTCGCTTGCTGCCGGGGCCACGAAAGGCTTGCCGACCCCGTTTCGGAGGACCCGCCTCCAGAGCAAAATGGCCCCGGCGGTAAGGCCCACGACCATGCCGGCCAAAACCATGGCGCAAAGCCAAATCATGATGTTTTCCATAGTCGTTCCCTCCGTCTGGTTTTGGCCTCGCGGCCAATCGTAATCGGTTGCGATACAAAGAAATACAACCCGTCGCGCCGGCCCGGCAAGGCCCGAAAAAACCCAAGCCGGGGATCCCGCCCTGGGGAAGATCGTCTCGGCCAGGGGCTGGATGGGATCGAATGCAAGATAGTGTCTTTTAATTAACGAATATTGGGCCTTAAAAGCTATTTATCTGGCCTTAGGGGTAAAAATAAGTCCCTTTAGGATGTATTCTGGTCGATGCCCTGGGAAATTGGCAAGTTAAAAAATATTTTTCATGGCCAACCGGAAAATCATCCTGGGACATCCCAAGGCCGATCGGGCGGCAAAAAACGGGACCCAAAAATCGGGACCGCGATAGCGCCCCGGTCGGGAAGGGAAGGGCTAAGGGAAAAGCCGTAGGGCTTTTTTGCCGCGAAAGACGCGACATGCGAGCCGGTTTTGCCATACGTAACGAGAGAGTCGGTTTTGCCATACGTAACATGCGAGCCGGTTTTACCATACGCGACATGCGAGCCGGTTTTGCCATACGCGACGAGTGAGACGATTTTACCATACGCGACATGCCAGACGGTTTTGCCATACGTAACGAGAGAGCCGATTTTTACCATACGCGACAAGCCAGACGGTTTTACCATACGTAACATTCGAGACGGTTTTACCATACGTAACATGTGAGCCGGTTTTGCCATACGCGACA
>JAITKA010000123.1 GCA_031278635.1 Deltaproteobacteria bacterium
ATAATATTAAAAGAGCGGCCGACCGCATGTTCCCCAAATGAATTTCCATTCTTTTGCATCCCAACTAAAACGGTGGGTAAAAGAGGCCCCATTATTATGAAAACCATACCGCTAAAAGAGCTTGCGATACAGCTGGCCAGAGAGGAAGGCATAAGAGAAGGCAGATTGATAGGCGAGAAACAAGGCATAGAAATAGGCCTAAAAATAGGCGAGAAACAGGGCATAGAAAAAGGCAAAGAAAAAGTCATGTTAAGGATTGCGCGAAAGATGCTGGCGGGCGGCCAACCCGTGGAAAAAATCATGGAGTACACGGGGTTAAGCAAAGAAACCATACTTTCGCTGGGTTAAGCGGTAGAAAATGGCAAAACGAAGGACCGGCCCGATGAGGCTGCCCGTGGGTTAAATTCGTTTTGGGACCAAACTACCCGCCTCCCGGGCGCGTCTCGGGAAACACCACCCCATACCCATGGCAACGAGGGGCCGCAAGCCGGATCCACGCCATCCAAAAACCCGCCCATAAAACCATCCCCGATATACCTACCCCTACAAACCAACCCCGATGGGGGGCTTACCGGCCCCGTCCCCGCGCCTCGCGGCTTGCCAGGGGCCCGGAACCTTCGCCCGACGGGTCCGCAGGCGGGGCGCGGCCAGGTTATTTTCGGCCCGGGCGAAAAAAAACCGCGGGGCCGAATCGCCTTTTCGCGACCGGCCCCGCGGGGAACGGGACCCACCGAGGGGGGTACCACAAGGGGGGGGCGCCCATGGGGACGCCCCTTTTGTGGGGTTGGGCCCTGGCTTAGTTCTTAAGCGTCAGGGTGTAGTAGATGGTCTGGTTGGCCCTCTGGACCCACATGACCAGCGGGGTGTCCTTGGGGTGTTTCCTTAGGAGGTTGTTGTAGTCGGCTATGGTCTTGACCGGGGTGCGGTCGATCTCGAGGATGACGTCCTGGGGCTGGATGCCCACCTCCGCGGCCACGGAGTCGGCGGCCACGCCCTCGACCAGGAGGCCGGCGTTCTCGCCCAGGTTAAGGCGGGCCCGGATCTCGGGGGTGACCTCCCGGAGGGTCAGGCCAAGGTCGATGCCGCCCGGGGTCCCGGAGGTCCCGGTCCCTGGCTGGCTGTCGTCCTCGAGCCTGCCCACGGTCAGTTTCAGGGTGACCCGCTTGCGGTCCCTTATGACCACGACGTTGGCCTCCTTGCCTATGGGCGTGTCGGCCACGACGGAGGAGAGCTCCTGGAAGGCCTTGATGGGCTTGCCGTCAAACTCGACTATGATGTCGCCGTGCCTGATGCCGCCCTGCTGGGCCGGGCTGCCGTCGGTCACGCTGCCGACCAGGGCGCCCTGGCTCTCCTGGAGGCCGAAGCCCTTGGCCACGTCGTCGGTGACCTCCTGGATGAGGACGCCGATCCAGCCGCGGTCGACGCGGCCGCTGGTCTTGAGCTGCTCGATTATTTTCGTGGCCACGTTACTGGGGATGGCGAAGCCGATGCCGTTGCCGCCGGCTATTATTATGGTATTGATGCCCACGACCTCCCCGTAGAGGTTAAGGAGCGGGCCGCCGGAGTTACCGGGGTTGATGGAGGCGTCGGTCTGGAGGAAGTCGTCGTAGGGGCCCACGCCGATGGTCCGGCCCCTGGCCGAGAGGATGCCGGCCGTGACCGTGTGCTCCAGGCCGAAGGGGTTGCCGATGGCCACCAGCCAGTCGCCGATGGTCACCAGATCCGAGTTACCCATCCGGACGAAGGGGTAGGTCCCGGGGGTGGTGAGCTTGATGAGGGCAAGATCGGTCTTGGGATCCCGGCCGATGATCTCCGCGGAGATCTCCCGGCCGTCGTCCAGCTTGACCTTTATGTCGTCGGCCCCCTCGACCACGTGGTTGTTGGTGATGATGAAGCCCTGGGGATCGAAGATGAAGCCCGAGCCCAAGGCCCTTTCCTTGTACTCCCTGGGCGGGGGCACGGGGAAACCGAAAAACTCCTCCATGAACTCGTCGGGGAGGCCCCTGAAGCCCCTGGGGGGGTTTCGCCTGAGGCGGTTCGTCTCGCTCCTGACCACCTTGACCGTGAATATGTTGACCACGGCGGGGCTGGCCTTCTGGACCACCGGGGCCACGGAGGGCAGGGCCACCAGGCGCTCCCCGGTCGGCGGGGCCGCCGGCGGGGCCGGGGCGGCCGGCTGGGCCGGGGTGGCCGCCGGGACCGCCGGGGCCGGGGTGACGGCGGGCGCCTCCTGGGCCTGGGCCGGGAGCCCGGACAGGCTTAGCCAACCGAAGGCCAGGGCCACGAAAAATAGGGCGGTGAATCTCTTAAGCATGTCAAAGTCCTTTCACAGGGTTAACTCTAAGAAGAATTGTCATTAGTCTTAGGTTAAAACTTAAATTCAGTAATTTATAGTGCCCAAATCTTTAATCTGCTCCTTATCGTTTCCCAAGTTCCTCGAAACGAACAAAAATAATACGAAGCCAGGGCCCTAGCCTTATCCCGCCCCCTTTCGCCCAAAAGGGGATTCGGGAAGGATACCTAAGGCGCCCGGCCGAAACATGGACCCAAAGCCCAAAAATTTGATGGTTATTTCTTTAAGAGGGTTACGTATTTAATGCGTAAATCGTACAAGAGAGTCTTAAGAAGCTGTTCCTCGGTCTCGTCCAGGTTGCCCCTGGTCTTTTCCTCAAGGACCCCCAGCAAGTCTATGGCATGCTTGGCTTGCGGCAGGTCCACCCTCGGGGGCCCATCGTCCTCCGGCGGGCTCTCGCCCAGATGGATCATGACGGAGGTGGCCAGGGCCAAGACCAGGGTCGCCATGGTCGGCTTGATGGCCCCGAGGTCGGGGCCCGGCCCGGTACCCCGGGAGGGCTCGGCCGTTTGGGCCTTTTCGGTGGTGGGCTCGCCCCGCTCCTTGATTTCCCCGTCCTTGGTAAAGAGCCGCTTATCGTTCACGGTTATATCGGACATTTTACCTCCAGGCGAGACCATAAACCGGTCTGGCCCGTAAAAAAAATACCTTGCGACAAGGCGACTTGATTTTACCGGCTAACCACCCTAAAGTCAACACCGCCCGCCCGGCCCCGGAGCCCGAAAAGGCCCCCGGACCCCCGCCCAGGGTCCGGCCATTAGCCACAACGGCGATATAATTTCCACCAACTTACCGTTAAAATAATATGGTTTTAATAGTTAGGGTTAATCACTGGCCTTTTCACTAAAATTTAATTAAAAACTACACCTTTTGGGGAGTCAGAACCATATAACCTTACCCGAACCCCGCGCCAAGGATCGCGGGTCCATTTCAATTTCGCCGATCATGAACCCACCTTCCCGCGGCTCTTTGGTTTTCGCGCTTTTTTTTGATACAATAAGGTTACTTTTGGACAACCCGCCTAAACGGGCAGCCAGGCCCGGACCCCCAGGATCTCGCACCTTTGGCCGCGCCCAAAGCGGCGATCGGTTTATGGCGGCCGTTTTCCCCCAATCCCCCCCCGCGGCCAAGGCCAGGGGGCTTCACGGGCGGTTTTCGATGAACCTTAAAGACCTCTTCTCGAGCACCCATACCATCGACAAAGAGAACGGCAAGGCGCCCGTTTACCTGCAGCTGTCCAATATCATAAAAAAGCTGATAGCCGGCGGGAAGTTCCCCCACGGGACCAAGCTGCCCTCCGAGGCGGCCATAGGCAGGCACTACGGCCTCTCGACCATGACCGTCAGGCAGGCCCTCAGCCTCGTGGCCGAGCAGGGGCTCCTGCGGCGGGTCCAGGGGAGCGGCACCTTCGTGACCGTCCCGGGCTGGACCCGGGCCAGCTTCTCCTGGGACGGCCTGGTCGATCTCCTGACCGACCGCCAGAACAGCTCCCTTAAGATAATCAAGGCCGGCATAGCCGAGGCCTCGCCGGCGGTGGCCCAGCGGCTGGAGCTGGAAAAAAACTGCAAGGTCATCCACCTCATCCGCCTGGTCAGCCACAAGGAAAACCCCTTTCTCCTGAACGAGACCCTCCTGAGGTTCGACCCCCGGGCCCCCGTCGTCGAGGCCGAGCTGGAACTCTCCAACCTCGTGGGCTTTTTCACGGGGGATGGGTCCAATTACATCAAAAAAACCGCCCTGAAGGTGGTACCCGTGGCCCTGTCCCAGTACGAGGCCGAGCGGCTCATGGCCCAGGAGGGCGAGGTGGCCTTCAAGATCCACTATTCCTTCTACGACTACGACGACAAACCGCTTGGCCTGGGCTGGTTTTTGGCCGCCAAGAAATACGTGACTTTATCGACCAGGATTGGGCTCTGGGACAACTGATTTAACCCCCGGCCAAGGCGAACCGGCCATGGCCGGGGGGCCATGGCCCCCGATAGTTTAAAGCTCATGGTCTACTAAATTATGGGTCTATCTCATATATCATATACCGTCAGGAAATTTATTATGACCAAAAAAGAGATAATTATTTTATCGCTATTGATCCTAATTATAATTTCTATAGTCGCTTCCAACTATATATTCATGAACAGGATAGAGGAGATAACGACCCGCGGCGAGGCCCCCGCCGAGGCCGACGAACCCACCGATAACCCCCAGCTGGCCGAGCTTAAAAACATCCACGAGTCCCTGGCGACCGAGATCCTGAGGTTCACCACGGAAATGAACCGCCACGCCACCGACTCGCCCCAATACATCCTCCTTAGCTCCATAATCGCCGAAAAGCAGCTCCTGGACCTATTGATCCTGGAGAGGATCAACACCATCGAGTCCAACGCCGAGGTAAAATTCGTGGCCAGCCAGACCATGCCCAACGCCGAGCTGGCCAGCCAGATCGCCTCCGAGATAGACTCCCTGACCGACGCCAACGACGAGATCAAGGAGAGGATGAAAACCGACGACCAACTGAACGCCAATCTTAACCAACTTACCTACGATTCCAACCTGCTTACCCTATCCATACTCAACAGAAATTTAATGATAGCCAAGTATGGCCTAAACGTACCCACGTATACGCAAAATTTCCAGGACATGGACATCGTTTCCACCACCAACATGCTTTTGGGCGGTAACGACAAGCTGGCCCAGGCCCAGCTGCCCCCGGCCTTCCCGGCCGGGGAGGCCATCGAAGCCCAGCCGGGCGTGGAACCGGCCCCCGAGGCCGCCTCGCCCCCGGCGCCCAAACCGTCGGGTGACGACGGGGCGGGCGACGACGTGCCTGGTGACGACGGGCCTGGCGACGCCGGGCCCGGCGGGAACGGGGACCTATTGACCGTGGGGAAACTCGCGGCCTCGGGCAGGAACTACCGCCTTTTCGACAACTGGGCCCTGACCTCCGAGCATTCGGTCATGTCCGACTCCCAAAACGTGACCATACTGAACCTGGCCCCGGTCCGCCACTCGGCCAACTTCACCAAGGAGCAGGCCTCGCTGTTCATCCGCTGCGAGAACGGCAAGACCGATCTGGCCGTGATTTTCAGGGCCAGGCTGGAATCGGATTATTCCAAGGGGGTATCGGTCCAGCACCGGATAGACCAAAACGACACGGTCACGTCGTTTTGGAGATACTCGACCAACCTCCAGGGCATTTTCGCCAACAACCCCATCGCTTTGATAAAATCCCTCATCGGGGCCGGGAGGGTCACCTTCAGGGTGCCCCGCTACGACTCCTCCGCCGTCATGGAGACGTATTTTAACCTAGGCGGCCTTGACCAGGCCATCGTCCCCCTCCGCGAGGCCTGCCACTGGTAGGCCCCCCGGGCGGGGCCCTTTCGCCCCAAAAACCCCCCGGCAGCCGGGAGCCGCGGCCCAATCGGGTATTTCCCATGAACGACCACACCCCCTCGCTCGAGCGCCTGACCCATCTGTTCGTCTCGCTTAGGGACACCGCCTGCCGCCGGGTGGCCAGGGAGCTCCTGGCCATGGGCACCGATCCCGCCGATATCATAGACGTCTGCCAAAGATCCCTTAGCGAGATCGGCTACAAGTTCCAGTCCGGCGAATACTTCATCTCCGCCCTGATCATGGGCGGGGACATCATGCAGCGAATCATGGACATGGCCCTGCCCTACTCCAAAACGCCCAGGGGCGCGCCCGGCCGGGGCAAGGTCCTGATCGGCACGGTGGCCGGGGACATCCACGAGCTGGGCAAGAACCTGGCCGGGTCCCTTTTGACCGCCCACGGCTACGAGGTCAGGGATCTGGGCGTCGACGTCCGGCCGGAGAGGTTTCTGGAGGAGACCTGGTCCTTCCGGCCCCACATACTGGGCCTCTCCTCGCTCATGACCTCCGGCCACGGGCCCCTCTCCCAGACCGTCCAGCTGATCCGCCGGCAGTTGCCCGACGATGCCAGGCCGATCATAATCCTCTCCGGGTCCATGGTCGCCGAGGTCGTGAAAACCCGCTCCGGGGCCGATTACGTGGTCACGAACGTGAGCGAGACGGTCGTTCTCTGCGAGAGCATCATGACCAAAAAAAATCGCCCATGATAAAACTTTAACGCCCCGGCCCATGATGGTCCCGGCAACTTTCGCGGAAATAAATAACGGCTGGGCCCCCTCTTTTTTAAGGGCCGGGCACGGCTCAGTCGCCCAGGAGTTTCCTCAGGGTGGAGACGTCCGGCGGCGTGTCCCCGCCGTAGAAGCGAACGACCAACAGCCCGGCCTTTTTCAGGATGTAGTCCCTGGCCCGGTCCTTGTTGGTGGGCGGCAGCTTTTCGTCGATCACCTCGATGATGGCCCTGATGTTGAGCTTCACGTCGCAGACCACGAAACTGACCGTGGTGTTGGTCAGGACGTTCTCGGCGACCTTCAGGTGGTCGGCGTTCTTGGATATGACCGTGACCGCCGCCCGGCTGGTGACCTTCGGGAAGATCAAAAACTGGGTGAAGGCGGCCCTCAGGAGCTTGTAGTAAACGATCTCCAGGGGGTTCAGGAAAATGTTTTTCTGGTAGGTGGCGTCCAGTTCCTGGACGGTCACGGTGGCCGGGGCCACCGGTCCGGGCGCCTGGGCCGCCTGGGCCGCCGCGGCGGCCTCCTTCATGACCCTGGGGAGCTGGGTCTGGTCGATCTGGATGGGCGTGGACATCTGGGTCTGGCTGGCCTTGAGGACCCCGCCACGGCCCTCTAGGATGGCCATGGGCTTGGCCGGCGGGGGGCTCGGCCCGGCCCCTGGGGCCGCGGCCAGATCCCCGTCGCTTTCCAGGGGCGAGGTCTGGACCAACGTCTGGGTCCTGGCCTCGGCCCCGGGGGAGTCGAGATCGGGCACCGACTCCACGTCCAGTATGTGGGCCATCCCGTCGGGGGCCGGCGCGGCCACGGTCTCGAGGGTGCCGGCCTCCAGGGCCTCCGCCTCCAGGGGTTCCGCTTCCAGGGGTTCGGCCTCAAGGGGCTCGTCCAGGACCAGCTCCTCGATGGGTTCAACCGCCGGGGGCCCGGTCTCCGGCCCGGGGGCCGGCACGGGCGGGACCGCCGACTGGCCGCCGGTGGAGATCCTGACACCGCCCGGGGCGGCCGGCCCTTCCAAGGCCTGGGCCGGGGGCTCGGGCTGGGCCGCGACGGGTGGCTCGGGCTTGGGCGCCGGGGGCTCCGGCGGCGGGGGCGAGGGTTCCGGGACCGGGGGCGCCGGCTTGATGACCGCCGCTTCCGGCGCGGGCGGGGCCGGGGCCGCCACGGGGGGCGGTGAGGGCTGGGGGGCCGGGGCCGGGCCGGGGGCGCCGGCCGGCCTTAACTGCACGGCCCTGAAACTGCCCGGGGCCGGGGAGGCCTGGGACTCGGGCACCGGGGAGGCCAGGGTTGCCATCAACGGCGCCCCCGGGGCCGCCTGTGGCCAGGCCGGCCCGGCCTGGGCCGGGGCCTGGGGCGGCGGGCCCATGGGGGCCGGGGGCGGGTAGGCGCCCGGGGCCGGGCCCGGGTTACCGTTAAAGCCCTGGTTGAAGGCGTTCTGGCCGGGCTGGCCGAAGGGGTCGCCGGGGAGGGGGGCCGGGGCCCCCTTCGGGAGCTTGCCCTTGTGCTTGGCCGCCAGCTTGGCCGCCGCCTCGGCCTTTTTCTTGGCCTCCTTGGCCGCCTTGGCCGCTATCTTGGCCATTTTCTTGTCCGCGGCCATCTCGTTGGCGGTCGGCTGGCCGGCGGGGGCGCCCTGGGGCTTTTTGCCTGGCTTATTCGGGACCTTGGGGCGGAGCTTTTTAAACAGCAGGTAAAGGAATATCAGGATGAATAACCCGCCGCCTAAATAATAGAGGCTCGACTCGTTCCCGAACATATCGTTGAACATATTTAAGAAGGTGTCCATGTCTCACCAGTTGGTTTCGCATACCGGGTGTTTTTTGATAACCAAAACCGGGTTTGCGCATATCTATTAAATATTTTACGGTATTTAATTATAATCTTATTTAATATAGAGTAAAAAAAATTAAATGGCCCGCGCTCAGCCAACGGCCGCTAATCCTTGGGCCCCCCGATTTTCGAAAAGCCTTTTCCTAGCCCCGGAAACCATTCGCCAAATTGCCTTCGCCTCACGGATTCCGGGGTTTTCGCGCGGCCGTCATTTCTTGGCCAGGACCTTTTTCCTCAGGCGGACGGACTTGGGCGTGACCTCCAGGACGTCCTCGCCCCGGATATACTCGATGGCCTCCTCGAGCTGGAGCCTGCGCGGGGGGATCAGCCTCATGGCCTCGTCGGAACCGCTGGCCCTGATGTTGGTCAGTTTCTTTTCCTTGCAGGGGTTGACCCACATGTCCTCGGGCCTTGAGTTCTCGCCGACTATCAGGCCCGGGTAGACGGGGTCCCCTGGGCTCACGAACAAAACCCCCCTGGGCTGGAGATGGTAGAGGGCGTAGGTCACGGCCTTGCCGGAGCGATCCGATACGAGCGATCCGTTCGAGCGGCCCTTTATGGGCCCGGCCCAGGGGGCGTAGCCCAGGGATATCGAGTTCAATACCCCCGTCCCCCGCGTGTCGGTCCTGAACTGGGAGCGGTAGCCTATGAGGCCCCTGGTGGGGCATTCCATCTCCAGGCGCACCCGGCCGGAGCCGCAGCCGTGGATCCTGACCACCCTGCCCCGGCGGGAGGTCAGCTTTTCCGTGACCACGCCCACGTATTCCTCGGGGATGTCGATGGTGGCCAGCTCAAGGGGCTCCAGGGTCTGCCCGTCCCGCTCCCTCGTGATTATCCTGGGCGGCCCCAGGGTCAGCTCGAAGCCCTCCCGCCGCATGGTCTCAACCAGGACGGCCAGCTGGAGCTCCCCCCTTGCCCCCACCTTGAAAACCTCGACCGACTCGTCCTCGATCTGGGAGAGCCTGATGGAGACGTTGAAAAGGGCCTCCTTTTCCAGCCTGGCCCGGATCTGCCTTGAGGTGACGCTTTGGCCCTCCCGGCCCGCCAGGGGCGAGACGTTGGCCGAGAACTCCATGGTCAGGGTGGGCTCGTCTATCTCCACCCCCGGCAGGGCCTCGGGAAACTCCGCGTCGGCCACCGTGTCGCCTATGAAGGCATCCGAGAGGCCCGCCAGGGCCACGATGTCGCCGCAATCGGCCGTCTCGGTCTCCTCCCGCTGAAGGCCCCGGTAGGTGAAAATCGTTTTTATGGGCTCCCTCGCGGCCACCTGGCCGTCCTTCATCAGGGCCACGACCTCGGACCTGGCCAGCCTGCCCCGCCGCAGGGTCCCGATGGCGAGGCGCCCCAGGTACTCCGAGTAGTCGAGGTTGGTCACCAAAAACTGGGCCCGGCCGTCGGGGTCGCCCCCCGGGGCCGGTATCGACCCCAGGATGGCCTCGAACAGCGGGCTCAGGTCCCCGGGCCCCAGGGCCTCGGCCTCGGCCAGGTCGGGGTAGGCCACCCCCAGCTTGGAGTTGGCGTAAAACACCGGGAACTCGAGCTGGGCGTCGTCCGCGTCGAGATCGATGAAAAGGGAGTAGATCTCGTCCAGGACCTCCCGCGGCCTCCGATCCGGCCTGTCGATCTTGTTGACGACGCATATGACCGGGAGCTTCCTCTCCAGGGCCTTCTGCAAAACGAACCTGGTCTGGGGCAACGGCCCCTCGGAGGAATCGACCAGCAAAAGGACCCCGTCGACCATGGTCAGGGTCCTTTCCACCTCCCCGCCGAAATCGGCGTGCCCGGGCGTATCGACGATGTTGATTTTATGGCCCGCGTAGACCACCGAGGTGTTCTTGGCCATGATGGTGATGCCTTTTTCCCTCTCGAGATCCAGGTTGTCCATGATCCTTTCCCGGACGTTCTGGTTGTCCCTGAAAAGGCCCGATTGCCACAACATGGCGTCTACAAGGGTGGTTTTTCCGTGATCGACGTGGGCTATTATGGCGACGTTTCGTATCTTAATGTTCATGGGCCTCAAAAAACTATCTTTTCGGGAAAAATATGCCAACGGCCCCATAAAGCATGGGGCCAGATAAAAAAACAAACCCGGGGGTCCCGGCCCGGCCAGGGGGCATCCCCCCTTGGCCAAAATGGCCCGCCCCGGCCCCCGCCCCCAGGGCGGGAATCAAACGGGTCCGAGGGGGGCCCGGGGGCCCCTTACCCCGCCGTCACTTTATCATGACGTCGAGGATCCTGGGCACGGCCAGATGGGGGGTGCCGCTCTCGTTGACCGCCACGACCGGTTGGCCCTCCCCGCTGATGCCGACTTGGGTCAGGCAGCCGCATTTCTTGCACCACCTATGCTCAAGCTTAACGATGTCCCCGCTTTGGACGGAATCTTCGGCCACCACCATCCAGGAATGGGGCTTGCCGTCGATGCAAGTGCTTATTTGAGGTTTCTGCATGGCCATGGGAAAGATCCTTATGCTCTTTAATATTCAACCATATCAACGGCTGATTGCCTGGGGCGGCGGCGCCGATACCCCAGGGAAATTACGACACGGGCGCGAATAAAAAAAACGGCCTGTTCGCTGATTAATTTGAGCGTGTTCTATTGTGACTTTTGACTTATTTATGGGCGACAAGATTGGCTTAAAAATCTCAAAGGGGAAAGATTCATTACCCTTTAGCCTTTCAGGCCAAGGCGCCTTATTGGCTAGGACAGGGCAACGGCCGATTCAAGACCGGAAGTTACCAAGCGCCGAAAAACAAATACCTAACTTGATTATAACTGTACTAACGTATTGTGTCAACGGTACGCCCCAAGAATCCAAGAATCCCTTGCCTCTGAACTTGGGTAGGAATTTGACTCGAATCGGTCTTCCTGAGATTTTACTCCTACCCTTCAAGTATGATAAAGCAAGCTCCAGTATTAACAATTAACCTTCACTTAGCGCCTTTTGCCCAACAAAAACCCCCACCCCGCCCGCCGGCCTGCCCCGCCGGCCGGCGCGAAAGGCCCCCCAACCCCCCTCAGCCAAGGGTCGCCGCGGCCCGGGCCAGCGCTGGCCTAATCAAGCGAATATTCTATTTTACTTAATTGCCTCGCGTTTTTCCAGCGCCAGTGAACCGGCCCGGGCGATTCGGCCTGTCCCGGGTGAAAAACCCGGTTTTTTTCCCCCGGGACCTGCCATGGTTTATAACGGCCCGAATCGCCCGAGAATAAGCCCAACCCTTTACCAAAAACAATGCCCCTTTGTCGCCTATCACGCAAGCGGTTCCCGGGCCCTTAGCTCCGTTCCCCCCAAGCCGAATCCGGTTACCACCAATACCTTAACGACATAAAATATTTATTTCATCAACCATATGATTTGCGTTAAAATGTTCGCGAAACCAAGTGCCCGTTTTTCCCCATCCGGAGCCCAAGGAGGCCATCATGACGTTTCCGCCGCCCAGGGTAAACGCCTCAAGGAGACGGATTCTTAACCCCCCCAGGCCCAATCCCCCTTGGCCCCACGAAGCCGGGGCCCTAAATTATTTTCCCCTCTTACGGCAAAGCGCCGTCACGATATGCCAGGGGATGCCGATAAACCTTGCGGTTGCCCTCGCCCCCTGGCTTTGGCCGTGAAACCGAGGCAAATTCGCTGGCCTCGCGTTAGCGTTCAATCAGATCCTCCGTAACCAGTCACCATCAAATCAGGTCACAGTAAACGACTTTGTCATGCACCACATCCTCAACCCGGGCGTTTGACAAATGCGTCTTTTTAAACTAAGATCATTAGCATAATAGAAAATGCGTCGATGGTTTATTGTTTTATCTACCGACATTACTTTAATTATGAAAATCGCTAACTAGATAGAACGATTTGTACATAGGAAATTATTAGCTAAAATTTATTAATTTAAGAATGACTATTGCTCTTATTAACGCTATTGCCCTTAAATATTTAGCTATAACCTAATATAATATATAAAACAATAATATATTTTCAATTAAATTTAATACGTCTTATTACTAAAAATTTTAGTATTTGCACTTTAAAATTCTAAATTTATTAGCGTTAGTTTTTAAATTATTTAATATAATAAATTTAATACTTATAATTTTAGATTATGATCAACAATATAATTTAAAATTTTATTTATAAACATTAACAATAAAGGAGAATTTTATGAATAGCTCTGACCATCAAATATTACTTAAAATTCGATCTATTTGCAATGAAATATCCATTTTTGCAGGACAAAGGGGTTTTGATATTAATAAAGTAATGATAAACTTTAATAATATCTCGCTTTTTTCTATGTATTTACTACAAATTGGCAGCTTAAGTACCAGTTTGTCTGGTGAATTTAAAAACCAATATCCTCATATCCTTTGGGATGACTTAATCGAAATTAGCAACAAAATTTTCACTGACTTTTTTTCCATTAATATCCCAAATATCTGGGAGCTCGGCAAAAAAAGTGTCCCTGAATTAAATATATTATGCAAAGAGCTTCTAGGAGACGAACAATTCAGCTACAAACCAGTTCTTCATTAAGCTAAGTTATCGGTAACGATACCTGTTTTGGCCATCCTGTAAATTCAGCAAATTCAGAGAATTCTACGTTTAAAGACATGTTTTGTCCTCCAAAACTTTACGCTTGATGGTGAATCTAACGGAAGCGGTAGTAACAAAACAAGCCAAATGGTCCAATTTAGGACCATTTGGCTTTAATTTTAGTTTGTTTTTTGTTTATATCAGCTTAGATTATCACATAATTGCGTGAAATAACATTAAGAAAAATATAGCCAACTATATTTGTTAATATATGGTATAAATTATTATTTTACTGTATATTTATATTTTTAGGTACAAAATAGCCTTAAAAACTATTTTTTCACTTGGATACACTTAAAATACCTGAAGCCGTATAACCATACGGCTTCAGGCTTCAACGGTCTTAGTCTAGTCCGGCGAAAAGTTCTTCCTCGGTGGGGATGTAAGGTTTAATTGGCCGCGCCACCCAAGTGAAGTTCAGAAAATGTTTCACGGTGATGTTTTCAGCCACTATGGTTTTGCCCCAGGTGCCGCAACCCAGGGTGGAAGTCCAGTGGTTGCCACTGGTCCAGCTTCCGCTGTTGGAGGCGGTCATAGCCTGACGCACGGCTATGCGGGTGCTTTTCATGGTTAGGGCGTAACGCATAATCTTTTCGTCGTCAAAGGAATGGATACCGCACGAATGCCCTAAGCCTTGATATTCCTGATTGGCCTTGACGATGTTCATGGCCTGCTCGAAATCGTCATATTTATAGAGGGTCAACACCACGCTCAGTTTCTCGCCCGAGAAGGGGAAATCAGGGCCACTGCCAGATTCTTCCACCAACAGGAGTTTGGTATCCGACGGTACGCTAAAGTTTGCCCTTTCGGCGATAACATTAGCCCGTTGAAGGATAATGTCCCGTCCGAGGGTATGGTCTTTTGGCCAGTTGGGCCATAGGGCTTTCTGCAGTTTGGCCTTTTCCTCGGAGTTGAGGAGATATGCTCCGTTGGCCTTCATATGGCCGATTAAGGGTTCGTAGACGCTGGAGTGAACAACGGCCGCGTTTTCGCAGGAACAGCCGCTTGACTGGTCAAAGTACTTGCTCGTTATAAGGAGTTTGGCCGTGGCCTCGATATCGGCCGTTTCATCAACCACCACGTTTGAGTTGCCCGCGCCAGCGCCGTAGGCAGGCGTACCAGCTGAATAAGCCGCGCGAACCATGGGTGCCCCACCCGTTGCCACAACGAGGTCGGCCTGTCGCATCAGCTCGTTGGTCAAGTCAACGGTGGGTTTTTCAACGCATAGCAACAGGTCCTCGGGCGCGCCGTATTTCTTTAGGGCCTCGCGCATACGATTGACAACGTAGGCCGTGCATTTCTCGGTCCTGGGGTGAGGGGCGAAGACAATGGCGTCCCTGGCTTTAAGGGCGAAGAGGGCCTTGATGACCGGGGTAACCTCGGGTTGGGTGCTGGGGACTAATCCGGCCACCACCCCAGCGGGCTTCGCGATTTTCACCAAACCACGCTCAGGGATTTCTTCTAGGATGCCCACGGATTTCATCTTCAGGACATCCCACAGGGTCCCTTTCACCCTGGTTTCCAGTTTGAAGAACTTTGACTCCAGATCGCCGTAGCCAGCCTCGTCGTAGACCATGTTACCAATGATCTTGATCTGCTCCGGGGTGGTCACCGAGCGGGCTATGGCCCTGCAGAGCTTATCTACCTGCTCCTGTGAATAGTTTTCAATCTGAACCTGCGCAGCTCGGGCTTTTTTTATCAAGCCGAGGACTAACTCTTTGGAATCACTCATTTTAATGGTCCTTTCAACTAAAGCCAGCCGTTAGGTGGCATAAATTATAGTCCGGCTTTTGTCAGGGTGTTCCGGGCTCGTTGAATAATGGGGGCGTCTACCATGGCGCCCTCGAAGGTAAATACTCCTATCCGTTCGCCGATCTGCCGTTCATAGGCGGCGATAAGCCGACGGGCTTTTTCAATTTCCGCCTCACCTGGCCGAAACGCTTGACGGACAACGTCGATATGACTGGGATGGATTACCGCTTTACCGGTGAAACCCATGTCCGCGGCCCTGCGGCAGTCAGCGGCTAGCATTTCCAGTTCTTGTATAGCGGTAAAGGGAGTGTCCATTATGTCCAGGTTGTACGCCCGGGCAAGGTTGGCCAAGCGAAAACGGGCGTAAGTAATTTCTTCGCCGCTGAAGGTACGCCGAACGCCAAGACTGGTAGTGTAATCTTCTCCGCCAAACTGAAGGGCTGCCACCCTACTGGAGACCAGCGCGGCTTTACGGGCTTCCTCCAGGCCTCGGGCAGTTTCAATGAGGGGTACGATTTTCAAGTGAGAATCAAAACGGTTCAACTGGTCGCTTAGGACGGTGACCGAAGCCAGATCGGCATTAGGTAGCAATAATGCGGACAGGGTCCGGCAGTTGGCCAGGGAGGCCACGTCCTGTCCCCACCAGAGGCTACCTATCGGGTTGACCCTGGCAAGAAGGCAGCGACCGCCTCCGTCGCTGCTTTCCAGAAATTTAGACAGACAAGCGCGGGCCTCGTCCTTCTGGTCAGCAGCCACGGAATCCTCTAAGTCGAAATAAATGGTGTCAGTGGCCAAGGTCAAGGCTTTTCCCATTTTCTTGGGGGATATAGCTGGCACGAATATTGCTACGCTTCCTATCATTTTTTTCTCCATCATGAACAAAAATCAGTCGGCCATGCTGCCGGTTTCCCTCAGCTTAAGGTGCCAGTCAAAGGCTTCGCCAAGCAAGTGAGGATGATGCCCACCGACCGATGCCACAGCCCGGTCAAGATATTTTCGCAAATTTTCCCGATAGGCAGGATGCGCGCAGTTATCGATGATGGCCGATGCGCATTCAATGTTGTCCTTGCCTCGCAGGTCGGCAACGCCCTGCTCGGTGATAAGGATATCCACATCGTGTTCACCTATGTCCACATGAGGGGTCATGGGCACGATGCCGCTTATTGCCCCACCTTTGACGGATGAAGGCAACAAAACGATGGACAGTTCAGAGTTCTGGGCAAAATTAGCTCCACCACCGAGGCCATTGACCACGTGGGTTCCGCCGATGTGGCTAGTATTGACATTACCGTAAATATCCACTTCCAGGCCGGTATTCAGGGCCAGAATCCCCAAGCGGGCGGCAGGTTCAACGTCGTTGGTTACCTCCTGATTCCTGATGACCAGTGATTTTTTCAGGTCGGCGCCATGGGCGCGAATTATTTCCGTCACCCTCGGCGTCATCTGAACCGCACTTGTTGAGGCGGCAATGGCCTGGCCGGCCAATAGTAGTTCGATGCCGGCTTCGTTTAATGTGCCGCAGAAAAATGTCAGGTCCTTGAACGCCGACTGGCCCAAGGCCGACACCAAACGGTAGGCAAGGTTACCCACTCCGCTCTGTATGGGCGGTAGCCCCCGTGGCCAGCGGCGGGCGGTTTCTATTTCCAAAAAATTCAGGAGTTGGTTGGTCACCTGAACCATGATCCCAGAGAGCGGTTCGGGTTCAGGTGCTTGGTCTGGCTCATCGGTGCGGACGATGTACCTAATTTTATCTTGATCGACCCGGACAAAAGGTTCGCCGATGCGTTGAGCCGGATGCTCCAAGGGAATGGGCCTACGGTCCGGGGGATTGCCCGGCAAAAACACGTCGTGAACGCCTTCCAGCCCGATCGGTTGAGCGGAATTTATTTCAACAATGATCTGGTCGGCCATTTCCAGGAGCAGGGGCATCAGCCCTACCGACGAGGTCGGGATCAGATGACCCTCCTCGGTGAAGCCCATAGCCTCGACCAGGGTTACATCAATCCGGCCCAAAGCCCCGGACCGCAAAAGGCGCGGCAATTTTGCGATTTGTTGCTCGATAAAAATTGTCCGGCGCTCGTTGACGGCCCTTCGCATGGAAGGGCTTTCGAACATGGGGACCCTACACCCAACCAGATCGGTCAGTATCTCGTCCACTTGGCCCGCCATTGACCCGCTTAGGAGGTTGACTGTCAAGGCTTCCCCATCCCGCTTTCGGGCGAGTAGTTCTCTGGGCACTGCCTTAGGGTAGCCGGCTGAAGTGTAGCCACCGATGGCCAGCGTATGGCCGTTTTCGATAAGAGAAGCCGCTTCGGCCGCCGAAGCCACACGGTGGCGCAGATTATAGGGTATGTCGTGCATGAGCTCTCTTTTGGGCCCAGAAGGGCATCGATCCGCCAAAGTTGCGGCAAAACGCCTACGGATCCGGCCAAGTCGTGGATTGATCGCTTATTTAGCTTGAATTACAGGGCTGCCTCGTATATTTCCAGAACATCTTTCTCGTTTAGTTGCCGAGGATTGTTGTTCAGCAGTCGGGCCTGTGTATCCATGACCGTTTTAGCCCAGCGCGGTAGGACTTCGGCGGTTATGCCAAATTTATTCATGTGCAACGGAATGCCGATGTCTTCGGATAGGCGTTTGATGGACTTAACGGCCGATTCGGCAGCGTCACGGTCCGATTGGCCATCAACCACTTCGCCCAGAAGGGCCGCCACGCGGGCGTATTTTTTAATATTGCCCATCATGTTGAATGCGGCCACATACGGTAGCATCAAAGCGTTGCCCACCCCATGGGAGAGGTTGAACTCGCCACAGAGGGGATAAGACAAGGCATGAACCGCGCCAACCGAGGCCCCGGCGTTGGCTATGCCGCCGAAGAGTGAACCCAGGGACATATCCAGCCTGGCTTCGACATTGCCACCAGAAGTGACCGCGGTACGTATGGAGCGACCGATGCGAAGTATGGCATCCTCTGCGAAAATGTCGGTTATGGGGTTGGCTTTCATGGCCGTGTAGGCCTCGATGGCGTGGGTCAGAGCATCCATGCCTGTTGCCGCGGTAACTCCAGCCGGTACGGTCATGGTATATAAAGGATCGACTATGGCCACGTTAGGCATAAGATACTGGCTCACAGCCACTCTTTTTAGCTTGGCAGCCTTGTCTTTGAAGACCACGTTGACCGTTACTTCGGCACCTGTGCCGCTAGTAGTTGGAATCATGATAGTGGGTGCGCCAAATTTCCCAAAAACTTTGGAACCGCCAACATAATCCCTTACATGCCCATCGTGGGCCAAAAGCGCGGCCAGCATCTTGGCGCTATCCATGACGCTGCCTCCGCCTAGGCCTATAACGACATCGAACTTTTGGGCGTCGCACCAAACGAGGGTTTCTTCCATATTTTCAATGGACGGTTCGGGTTCGATATTGGTATAAACTGCGGTTTCAATATCCTTGAGGAAACTCTTCAGCTCGTCGACGTAACCGGTTTTGACCAGGGCCTGATCGCTGACGATCAGCGCCCGGCGGGCACCGAAGCCTTTGACCTGGTCCAGCAAATTGTCATTTACGCTGTTGACGCCAGTGATGATTGACGAAGGTATTTTAAAGGGTACGGGTTTAACTATGTTCATAATTTAGTCCTTATTGTTAAAACTATCGCTTAAGGTCGCAGGGACAAAGCGACGGGCTCAGAGGTTGGATAAGCTTGGGAGCCACAAAATTATTTGGGGGAAAAACAAGGTCATGGCCACCACTATAAGGATGATGGCCAAAAAGGGGATTACGCCCTTGTAGATATCCATCATTGACCAATCGGAGGGCATGATGCCTTTGATGTAGAACAGAGCGTAGCCGAATGGCGGGGTCATGAAGCAGGTTTGCATGACTACCGCTGCCACGGCGCAGACGTATAAGCGGTCGTAATCGTAAAGATCCATGATGGGCAGGAAAATTGGGAGACAAATGGCCACGATGCCGATCCAATCAATGAAGCAGCCCATGAAAAAAATGAGTGCCAGCATGACAATTAAAACGGCACCGCCGCTCAACCCCATGCTGTTGACAAAGGCGGCCACGCTTTGGGAACCGTTGAGCCCCATAAAAATGGAGCAAAAACTATTAGCCCCGATCATGATGACAAAGCACATGCAGGAAGTCTTCGCGGTATCCACTAAGGAAGCGCGGACCATTTTGAAAGTGAACTTGCGATAGCAAATAGTCAAAATCAAGGCCAGGAAGGCACCGCACGCCGAAGCCTCGGTTGGGGTGGCAACGCCTGTAAAGATAGTCCCTAATACGCCAATAATTAGAATTACAGGGGGGACTAAATTAATAAGGCATCCTTTTATACGAACACCTATGGAGTATTGTCGCAACTCCTCTCGGCTCATGGCTGGGCCCTTTTCCGGCTTAAGTTGGCAGACCACGATTAAGTAAATCATGTAGCACAACGACAGTAACAACCCAGGCATAATGGCTGCCAACAGAAGCTTTCCCACCGAGATCTGAGCGAAAGACGCCATGGACACTAGCATGATGCTAGGCGGTATCAGAATTCCCAGTGAGCCCCCCGCACAGACCACGCCTGCTGTAAGGCCCCGATCGTACCTATAGCGATCCAAGATAGGAATGGCTAAAAGACCCATGGTTAGTACCGATGCACCGACGACGCCAGTGGTAGCCGCAAAAACTGTGGCAACTAAAACAACGGCCACGGCCAAGCCACCCCGCAAAGTTCCCAAAATCAAACGGACCGATTCAAACAGACCGTCAGCTACCCCGCTATACATTAGAAAATTCGCCATTAAAACGAACATGGGAATAGCTATCAGCAAATAATTATTCATCACCGCATAAGCCTGATTGACGATGATGTTAAAAGACGCGCCTCCCCAGCCTACCAGGCCAGCAATGATGCCTACGCCACCAAGGACGAAGCCTAAGGGGTGATTGGAGATGATGCCAATAATCAAGGCGATGAACATGGCCAGAAGTATTATTTCAGCCATATGTAACCTCTTTGGCCTTTACGACTTTTACGCCTGGCAATGGTGGAGGTTGGTGGCCCTTGAGTATTATTATCGCTTTGAGAAATTCTGAGACACCTTGCAAAATAGTAAAGAAAGACGCCACCGGAATGCATGTTTTATAGTGGTACAGTGGCGGTTTCCAAGTAGACCAGGAGGTTTCCTGCACTTGCCAAGACGACAAAGCGAACTTCCACCCCGCATATAGCAACACCAGCATAAAGGGGAAGAAAAATATAAAATATGTCGTAAGATTAACTATTTGTTGAGTTTTTTTAGAGAACTTTTGGGTAACAAGTTCAACCGATACGTTTACTTTATGCAACATGCCGTAGGGCATAATAAACATGATTATGGCCCCAAAAAGCATTGAGCTTAGTTCATATGTCCAAACAGTTGGAGCGTTGAAGAACCGGCGGCTGATTACTTCGAAGACCACCACCGCCAAGAGGATCATGATCAAATACATGGCGATTTTGCCTATAAAGTCGCTAATTCGGTCGATTGTTGAGGCAATTTTATATAATTTCGGCATGAAAGATCCTCTTCGCCGGTGGCTTCAATTTGAGGTCGCCATTGGTGTGCCGGTGGCCGGGCCTCGGAACGAGTAAACGTTTCCTTTGAGAAACACGGCGCAAGCTAGCGCCCCCGATGGCGCCGCTCCATTAAATTAAGGCAGATTGGGATAAACCTTGGGAGTGCGACCGAAGCTCCAGCCACCCAAAAAACTACGATACCGGTCGTAATCTCTGTAATATTGCATCTGGGCTTTGGCCAATTTCGCATAATCCGGGTTCTCGCTGGACAGTTTGGCCATCACTTCGTTTTTGGCCGCTTCCAGGCGATCCAAGTCTTCCTCGCTAAGCCAATTCACTTCCACGCCGTAGTCGATCATCTTATTGGTTGCGACCGAGTCGCCCCAGCCGTATTCGGCCATGGTTTCGAGACCTACAGCCTTAGCAGCTTTTTCAATGATCAACTTCAGTTCATCATCCAGTTTGTCATAGGAGGCTTTGTTGATCATCACTCCGTAGACAGAGCAAGTCTGATGCCAACCAGGCGCCAACCAGTACTTTGCAACTTCCTGGAGTTTGGCGGCTTCATCGTTAATTGGCGCAGAAAATTCCATGGCGTCGATAACCCCTCTCTGGAGCCCTTCGTATGCCTCTGGTAGGCTCATGGACACCGGGGTCACCCCGAATTTCTGAATCAATTCACCTTGAATCAGACCTGCGAAGCGAATTTTCATGCCTGCCAGATCATCTAATTTGGTAACCCGTTTGATGGAACGAATGCCTGATTCCATGCCGCTCATGGCCACGGGAAAATATTCCATGCCGTATTTTCCGTAAAGTTCTTTATATAAAGCTAGACCGCCGGCCCCGTAAATCCAGTTCATGTAGTCATAGTTGTTGAAACCTAGCACCTGGGAGCCCAGTAAATCGAAGGCGGTGTTGAAACCGGTCCAGTATGAGGGCCAGTCACCACCGCACTCCACGGTTCCGTTTCTGACTGCGTCAAAGACCCCTGTTGTTGGCACGATCGCCCCAGCGCCATAAGCTGTGATGGTCAACCGACCCCCGGACAGTTTGGTGACGGTTTCGGCAAAACGGCGGTCGCCTTCGAATTGAAAGGTGCCATCGCCCCAAACGCTTGCCAGACGCCAATTGAAGCTTGGTTTTTCCGTACCCCCGGCACTGCTCTGGGGGTTGTTCATCACTCCATCGTCGCAAGCGGTGAACGCAAGAACCAAGGCCACGGCGGAAATAATCGCCATTAAACGGATACGCATGAGAAATCCTCCTTGAGTGGTTATACGGTCGGCCAGACTGATGGAAGATAGAACTGAGCCGCCGCGGAATTACCATTTTGGAACTCAAAAAATGCAGTATCAAAAAATACATTATTTTTTGATGCCACGGTAACTCATTAAAATTATTGGTAAAACTATTCGCTTCTCGCTAATTTAGTGATTATCGTATAGAGTTCAAAATTCGGTTTTTTTGGGATTGTAGTATGTTAAAGCATGGATCATGCCAAGAGATATTTTTAATAAATTCAAGTACTTTAATGACAAACCAATAAAATTTGGGGTAGCGTTATTGGCACTACATCAATTTTATGTGCCATTTTCGTCACAATAACCGGTAAGCTGAAAATTATTTTATAATTATCTAATTTTTCTAGTCTTTTTTTAAAGCGTTTTAGCTCAATATCAAAGGAGAAATCAACCATGTGCCAAATTTGACACTCGACTTGGATTATGATATCTAATACCAATAAACTACCCAGCTATGTTCTGTGGACCATTAACCGTTTAGAATGGGCTAAAAGACGAAAACGAGAAAGCCTAAAATGAAACTGGATAAAATAATGAAGGGCCGATCTCCTTCACCCGCTACCAGTTCCGGGCTGTCTGTCGACCAGGAGCTCTATGAACTCAGTCCAGGCGACCTAGAATCATTCGGGCCAGTGGTGCCGATCCTGAGGGGTCGGCATATAGTTGGCGACCTCAAAAAAGATCGGATACTGAATGTTGTCCGCTTAAATGGCCAAGAATTGATTTCCGAAATCATGGATCATTCCAGCGAAGGAATCATAGCCGCCGGACGCAATGGCATAATCTTTTACGCCAATGAAATGTATGCCCAGATATTCGAATTGCCCGTAGGCAAAGTTCTGGGACGTAACGTCTTTGAGACAGAACCTAATTCAGCACTAGTGCGAGTGTTAAAGCAGAAGAAGCCGCTAACTCTAAAAAAACAGTATGTAGAAACCATTAAAAAATACGTATCCTGCAGGATCAATCCGATCATAATCAACGGCCGTTTCCAAGGTGCTGTATCAGTATTTTCCGACGCTTCCGAGTTAGTGGCCCTGGACCATAAGATCCGCCAAGCTGAGCAGGTGGCCAATGATCTAAGGGAGAAGATGGACAGCATTACTGAGGCAGAAAAGCTAAAAATTATCGGCCAGTCCCCAGCTTTCACAAAAGTGTTGTCCCAGGTGGCCATCGTGGCTAGAACCTCCGTGCCAGCTTTGATTTTAGGGGAAAACGGCGTGGGCAAAGAGGTGATAGCCAATTTCATTCACCGCAACAGCGATCGAGCCGACAAACCTTTGATCGCCGTCAACTGCGCCTCTATCCCGGAAAATCTGATTGAAAGTGAGCTATTCGGCTACGAAAGCGGCTCCTTCACTGGAGCGCGTAAGGGAGGCAAAATAGGTAAATTCGAAATGGCCGACAAGGGGACCCTTTTTCTCGACGAGATCGGCGACATGTCACTGGCTGCTCAGACCAAAGTTTTGAGAGCCATTCAAGAAAAGGAAATCAGCCGTATCGGTGGCGAAAGAAGTATCAAGGTGGACGTCCGTATCATTGCCGCCACCAACCATAATTTGGACGAACAGATCGCCAGTCGCCAATTCCGGCGCGATTTGTTCTATCGCATCAACACCGTTACCGTAACGATTCCTGCCTTGCGTGATCGCAAAGAAGATCTGCCCCTTTTCGCCAATGAATTCCTACGACAGTTCAATGCTAAATACGATAAGTGGATTTTCTCTTGTGATCGTAGGCCATTTTGGCCCACTTGTCTCAGTCTAATTTAGGCCACCCATTTTGTGTTTACCCGAAAGTTCTCACCAAAAGTTTACCACCCCAGATCTCCCTCCCCAACACAAGTAAATCTTCATCAGGCAAAAAGTCTAAATA
>JAITKA010000050.1 GCA_031278635.1 Deltaproteobacteria bacterium
TTTTTTAATATTTTATTTATTAATTAAAAATAATATAAAATTGACTTTAATAATTATATAAATTATTTTCACTACATTATTAATTTTTTTACGAACTTCAGTATAATTTGATTACGATAAATTTTTTATACCTAGAAATACCTAAAACCATAAACTTTACATTATAATCTATAATCAAATAATTATTTGGTAAATTTTAAAATCATAAACTTTTTTGTGTATCGTTAAATAATTTATTTAATAAGTATAATTACTATATAAACTGCCTTAATAATTATATAATTTATTTTAACTATTTTATACGTTTTTTTTAATTTTAGTTATATTTTTATTGTGATATAATTTTATAAAGCGACAGAAACAGCTAAAATTTTTAAATATATATCACAATCTAAAATTAAATTTTTTTAGGGAATTTTAAATGCATAAACTTTTTATATGTCAGTAAATAATTTTATTTTTTATCAATAAAATTAATATAGAATAAATCTCAATTTATTACTTGATTTATGACACTGTATCTAATGTTTCTCATGGCCATTCTTACAAAATCCTTTCGAGTTTTCCTCGGTCAACCATCGGCAAGAGATACTCGAAAAGGTCGATAGCAAACTTTGTGCCCAAAACGACTTGTAAATTTAGTTCACCGAGGCTATAATTTCATCAAAGAGGGTTTTTGGAGGACTCCGGTGGCGCCGTTTCGGAACCCGTGGCAGTCTCATCCCTAAGTCATCGGTACCTTGACCCCTCGCCCGAAGGCTGGGTTTAATTCCCCGCGGCCTTGGAGCGGCCTTCCCTTCCCTTCCGAGATACCCCGCGGTCTCTGCTGCGGGGTAGTTCATTTATAATGGACATATTTATGGGCTATATTTATTTTTATGGCTTATATTTTGTCATTAAATAGATAATTTTTAGATTAAAATTATTTTGGCAACTAAAAATTTTATTATTAAATATTATCATCAATAACACGTTAAAATTTAATTACGTAATATATTTTCTCATTTATAATAATTAAAGTTGATATATAAATTTATTATATGTCAAATTAGGCGCAGTAATTACGCATAAAATTTAATAACACCGACTTGCCATACGGTCCCATGGATTGTTTGGAAAATATTTCCGCGTGACTGTTTTTGTGATGTTTTTGGCCCGATATTCCCGCAAAGTTTGGCCACCGTTGGGTACTAAGGGGTGGTTAAAATCGCGGGTTAAAATTGAGCGTTGACTTGAAACGGCTGGCCTGTATAATGGAAAGGTTATCTGGAGGTGGGACACTATGCCGGCTTTGACGGCCATCAGGGGATTTAAGGACATATTGCCGAAGGAAGCGGACCTTTGGCGCCTGGTCGAGGAAAAGGCCCGGGAGGTGGTCAGGCGCTTCGATTTCTCGGAACTGAGGCCCCCGGTCATGGAGAGGGCGGAGCTCTTTCAGCGAAGCCTAGGCGCGACCACCGACATCGTCGAGAAGGAAATGTACACCATGGAGGACCGCGGGGGGGATCTGATCACCCTGCGGCCCGAGGCCACGGCCGGTCTGGTCAGGGCGTTGATCGAGCACAACCTGCATGAGGGCGGGCGGGCCACGAAGCTTTTTTGCCTGGGGCCCATGTTCCGTTACGAGCGGCCCCAGAAGGGCCGGTTGCGGCAGTTCCACCAGCTGGACGTCGAGATTTTCTCCGATCCCGGCCCCCACTCGGACGCCGAGATTATCGTTTTGCTGCACTCCTTCCTCTCGGAGCTGGGGCTGCCCAACCTGTCGATCGTCATAAACTCCCTGGGCTGCCCCGAGTGCCGGCCGGCCTACCGCAAGAGCCTGGTGGACTTTTTGACCGGGCGCCTGGGGAGCCTGTGCCCGGACTGCCAGAGGCGCCTGGGGCAAAACCCCCTGCGGATCCTGGACTGCAAGGTCGGGTCCTGCCAGGAGCAGGTCAAGGACGCGCCGGCCTTCCCGGCCTTTTGGTGCCAGGATTGCCAGGACCACTTCAAGGTCGTCCGGGAGTCGCTGGAGGCCCAGGGCCTCCCCTTCTCCCTCGACGAGCGGCTGGTCAGGGGCCTGGATTATTACACCAGGACCGCCTTCGAGGCCCGCAGCGGGGACCTGGGCTCCCAGAGCGCCGTGGCCGGGGGCGGCCGTTACGACGGGCTGTGCAAGGAGCTGGGCGGGCCGGACATACCGGCCATAGGTTTCGCCGCGGGGCTCGAGAGGCTGATCATGCTCATGGCCGCCCAGGATTCGGCGGCCGGGAGGGCGGGCCCCGACTATTACGTGGCCATTTTGGCCCCCGAGGCCCTGGGGCCGGCCTTCCGGCTGGCCCAGGCGCTCAGGTCCAGGGGCCTTTCCGTGGCCGCCGACTGGGAGGCGGGCGGGCTCAAGAGCAGGCTCAAGAGGGCCGACAAGGCGGGCGCCGCCAAGGCCATCATGATCGGCCCGGACGAGCTGGCCTCGGGCCTCGCGACGGTGAGGGATCTGACCACGAAAGGGCAGGCCGGGCTCCCGTTGGACAAACCGGAGCTATTTTAACCCGCGGAAGGGCGGCGCCCTTTCGGGAAGGGGGCGACCCCCTTCGCATAACGTATATTTGATTGGAGTTTTTTGATAATGTCGGAATCGATGGCCGGGCTCAAACGCACCCATTATTGCGGTGAAATCACCGAGGCGCTTTTAGGCAAAGACGTGGTCATAATGGGCTGGGTCCAGCACCGCCGCGACCATGGCGGTTTGGTTTTTATCGATCTCAGGGATCGGACGGGGCTGGTGCAGACGGTATTCAACCCCCAGGAGGACCCGCTGACCCACGAGAAGAGCCACGGCGTCCGGGCCGAGTACGTTTTGGCCCTGGTGGGCCGGGTCAGGAAGCGGCCCGACGACATGGTCAACCCGAAGCTGGCCACGGGCTCGGTCGAGGTCCTCATAAGGGAGCTGAGGGTTTTGAACGAGGCCAAGACGCCGCCGTTCGTGGTCGAGGACCATGCCGACGCGACCGAGGGCGTGAGGCTCCGGCACCGCTACCTGGACCTCAGGCGGCCCTCGGTCCTGCGCAATTTCACCCTGCGGCACGATGTGGCCAAGATCACCCGGGATTATTTCTCCGGCCTGGGCTTTCTGGAGGTCGAGACGCCGGTTTTGACCAAATCCACCCCGGAGGGGGCCAGGGATTACCTGGTGCCCTCGCGGGTCAACCGGGGCGCCTTCTTCGCCCTGCCCCAGTCGCCCCAGCTGTTCAAGCAGCTCCTGATGATGGGCGGGATAGACCGCTATTGCCAGATCGTCAAGTGCTTCCGGGACGAGGACCTGAGGGCGGACCGGCAGCCCGAGTTCACCCAGGTCGATCTCGAGATGAGTTTCGTGTCCCAGGAGGACGTGATCGAGGTCCTGGAGGGCTACATGGCCCTGGTTTTCGAGCGGACCCTGGGGGTCGCGTTGGAAAGGCCATTCCCCAGGCTGACCTACGACGAGGCCATGTCCCGTTACGGGACCGACCGCCCCGATCTGCGCTACGACCTGGCCATGGTCGATTTGGGCCATTTGTTCAAGGATTCCAAGGCCCAGGTCTTCGCCGAGGCCCTGCGGACGGGCGGCTGCGTCAGGGCCATCAACGCCCCCGGGGCCGGGGCCAAGTTTTCCCGCAAGCAGCTGGACGATCTCGTGGCCCTGGCCATAAGCCTGGGGGCCAAGGGCCTCGCCTGGCTGAGGCTGACCGCGGAGGGCTTCCAGGGCCCCCTGGCCAAGTTTTTGGGCGAAGCCGAGAAGGCCGCCCTGATCGGGGCCCTCAAGGCCTCGGTCGGGGACGTGGTTTTCTTCGGGGCCGACGCCCCGGACATGGTGGCCCACGTCCTGGGCCAGATCCGCTCGAGGCTGGCCGAGGAGCTGGGCCTGGTCGGGGAAGGGACCCACGCCCTTAGCTGGGTGACCGACTTCCCCATGTTCGAGTTCGACCCCCAGACCAAGCGCTGGGCGGCCAAGCACCACCCCTTCACCGCCCCCAGGGACGAGGACCTCCCGTTCCTGGCCTCCGACCCGGGACGGGTCAGGGCCCTGGCCTACGACCTCGTCCTGGACGGGAGCGAGATAGGCGGCGGCTCCATCAGGATCCACGACCCGGGGGTCCAGGCGCTGGTCTTCGGGGCCCTGGGCCTGGGGCCCGAGGAGGCCAGGGAAAAATTCGGCTTTTTCCTGGACGCCCTGGGCTACGGCACCCCGCCCCACGGCGGCTGCGCCTTCGGCCTCGACAGGCTGGTCATGATCCTGGCCGGGGCCACGTCCCTCCGGGACGTCATAGCCTTCCCCAAGACCCAGAAGGCCGCCTGCCCCCTGACCGAGGCCCCTGGCCCGGCATCCGATCACCAGCTCCTGGAGCTGGGCCTCAGGTTGGAGAGGGCCGACGGTATTTAGGCCAACTGGCCGGCCCGGGCCGGGGCCGGCCGAGAGATAGGGTATCAAACGATGAAAGCACCCCGGCGCGAAATCCCGCCACTGTTGAACCTAAGGCCCGCCGCCGGCCGCTACAGGCTGGTCGAGACGGGGGCCCCGGAACTGTTCCGGGACCTTTTCCCTTACGTCGACATACCCAGGCTCAATTTCGACGGCCTGACCCCGCCCCTGTCCCCGGCGACCGAGCCGGTCATCACCGACACGACCTTCCGGGACGGCCAGCAGGCCCGGCCGCCCTACTCCGTCGACCAGATAGTGACCCTTTTTAAGTTTCTGTCTAGGCTTTCCGGCCCCACGGGGATCATAAGGAAGAGCGAGTTCTTCCTTTTTAACCAAAAGGATCGGCAGGCCGTCGATTCCTGCCGCGAGCTGGGCCTGCCCTTCCCGCTCATCACCAGCTGGATCCGGGCCCTCTCCGAGGATCTCAAGATCGTCAAGGAGATGGGCCTGAACGAGACGGGCATCCTCACCTCCATCTCCGATTACCACATCTACCTCAAGCTTGGCCTGAACCGCAAGCGGGCCGCCGAGAAATACCTGGGCCTTATCTCCGAGGCCCTCTCCTACGGCATCGCCCCCCGCTGCCATTTCGAGGACGTGACCAGGGCCGACGTTTACGGCATGTGCATCCCCCTGGCCCAGCACATAAAGCGCCTCTCCGAGCAGGCCAAGATACCCATAGTCATCCGGCTCTGCGATACCCTGGGCCTGGGGGTCACCTACCCCGGGGCCGGCCTCCCCCGCTCCATCCCCCGCCTGGTCAGGGCCTTCATAGACGAGGCCGGGTTCGACGGGGCCGATCTCGAGTGGCACGGCCACAACGACTTCCACAAGGGTTTCGTCAACGCCACCACCGCCTGGCTCTACGGCCTGGGGGCCATAAACGGCTCCCTCTTCGGCTTCGGCGAGCGGACCGGGAACACGCCCATCGAGGGCCTCCTGATCGAGCACGCCGCCCTGTGGGGCTCGACCCCGGGCGTCGATTACGGGGCCATAACGGAGCTGGCGAGATACTTCGAGACCGAGCTTAACGCCCGCATCCCCCCCAATTACCCCCTGGTGGGCCGGGACTTCAATTCCACCTCGGCGGGCATCCACGCCGACGGGCTCCTCAAGAACGAGGAAATTTACAATATTTTCGACACGAGGAAAATCCTCAACCGGCCCCCATCGATTTCCATAAACGACAAGTCCGGGTCGGCGGGCCTCGCCCACTGGCTCAACCAGAGGCTGGGCCTTTCCGGGGACGAGGCCCTGGACAAGCGGAACCCCGCCGTGGTCAAGATGAACAGGGCCATCCAGAAGGAGTACGAGGGCGGCCGCATCACCTCCATGAGCCCCAGGGAGCTCGAGCGCCTGGCCCGCCACTTCCTGCCCCACAAATTCGAGTCCCAGTTCGACCACCTGCGCTACAAGGCCCGGGAGCTGGTCCACGACCTGATCCTAAATTACATAAACGATCCGGTCATCCGCTCCATGGACGCCAAGGCCCAGGAAAAGCTCATGGAAAAATGGGTCACGGGCGCCCCCTACATCCAGTTCATGTACGTGACCGACAACAACGGCACCAAAATAACCCGCAACGTGACCTCGGCCAAGGAAAGGAAGCGCTACAGCGGCCAGCAGGACGTGGGCTCGAATCTCTCCGACCGGGTCTGGTTCGTCAAACCCATGGAGGACGGGAACATCCACGTGACGGATTTCTACACCTCCCGGTTCACCAACGCCCTGTGCATAACCGTGAGCGGGCCCATCACCAACGACCAGAAAGAGATCGTCGGGGTCCTGGGCCTTGACATACGCTTCGAGGATCTGGCCAACATAGAGGCCGAGGAACTGGCCAGCCCCGAGGTCGACGAGCTTTAGCCCGCCCCCCACCCCCCGTGGGCGGGGGGCGGGGATTACGGAGCCCGCATGCTGGATAACGTTTTGGCTTTGCTGGAGGGCCCCCTGTGGGCCAGGTTCAAGATAGTCTGCGCGGGCTGCCTGCTCCTTAGCCTGCTGGGGCTGGCTATCGGCTCCCCGGGCACGAACATCCTCATCGAGGGCGCCATATTCGACCTGATGCTGGCCCACAAGGCCGAGTGGCGCGGGGAGACCAGGGACGATCTGGTCATCGTGGCCATAGACGACCTGACCCTTTCCAACCCCCACAAATATTTCCCCCAGTCCTTCAACCCCACCGTCTGGGGCACCCTCCTGGAATCCCTGGTCCTGGGCGGGGCCAAGGCCGTGGCCGTCCACCAGCCCCTCCCGGCCATGGAGACCCATCCCTTTTCCCTCGAGGACGAGTCCAGGTGGTTCCGGGCCGTCCAGTCCGCCCACAAGAACTCCATCCCGGTCCTCTTCGGCTTTAGGTACCTAAGCGACCGCCCGCTCTTCCCCTCGGCCAAGTACCTCGAGATCATGGGCCGGGAGTGGATGGGTTTCTTGAACCTCGTCCACGACCGGGACAACAAGGTCAGGCTCCAGGCCCTCAAGTGGCCGGAGTTCACCGAGCCGGACGATCCCTACTCCTTCTCGGTGACCGTGGCCGCCTCCGTCGACCCGACCCTCACGGCCCTCCCCGGGGAGGGCTTTTACATCGATTACTCTGCCGACATACCGAAACTAAGCTTCTCCGACATATACGATCGCGCCCTTAACGGCGAGATGGATTTTTTCAAGCGCATCTTCGCCGACAAGATAGTCTTCATAGGCGACACGAGCTCCATAAACATGGACGCCTACCCCACCCCGGCCTCTGACTACCTGGGCCAGGGCGGCCAGGGCTGGAACCTCATGTCGGCCGTGGAGATCCAGGCCCATTCCGTGGCCACGCTCCTGAGCGGCAATTTCCTCCAGGAGCCGCACTGGTTCCAGCTTTTCGTCCTCTATTTCGGCCTCACCTTCCTGGCCCTCTCGCCCATCATCATAAGCGTGAAGCGGGACGCCCCCGTGGCCGGCTGGCTCCCCACGGCGGTCGCGGTCGCCTACCCCTTCCTCTGCTACCTGGCCTTCCGCCGCAGCGTCTATTTCCCGGTCGTGGCCGGCCTGTCGATCCTGATCCTGGCCGACGTCCTCTACTGGGCCTACCGCACCCGCGAGAGCCGGGTCATGCAGCGCACCTCCAACCAGGCCCTGACCCTCTACCTGAACCCCGACCTCGCCGGCCAGATCATGCATAACCCGGATTACCTGGAGCGCCGGGGCGAGCTGCGGGACGTGACCGTTTTCTTCGCCGACCTAGTGGGCTTCACCTCCATGTCCGAGAACATGGACACGGGGGCCCTGGTCGACATCCTGAACCGCTACTACGACACCATGAACACGGCCATCGAGCGCTTCGGCGGCTTCGTGGATAAATTCGTCGGCGACGCCATCATGGCCGTCTGGGGCGCCCCCTCCTCCCAGCCCAAGCACGCCATATCCGCCTGCCTCTCGGCCCTGATGCAAAAAAGGCTCATGGACGACCTGAACAGGGATCTCACGGCCGCGAACCTCCCCTTCCTCCAGGCCCTGATGGGCATAAACACCGGGCAGGTCATCGCGGGCAACATCGGGGCCAAGCACCGCATAAACTACACCGTCATGGGCGACGCGGTCAACCTGGCCTCAAGGCTCGTCTCGGTCAACAAGCTCTTCCTCACGACCATAATAGCCAGCGAGGACACGCGGGCCGAGGCCCAGTCCGAGATATGCTTCCGGGCCCTGGACAAGATCCGCGTCAAGGGCCGCAAGGGCAGCCTCACCATCTACGAGGTCCTGGCCCCCAAGGGCGAGCTAAGCAACGACATGGCCCAGTGCGTGAATTATTACGAGAGGGCCCTCAAACACTACTTCGACCGCGACTTCAAGGGCGCCCTGGCCCGCTTCGAGGCGGCCCTCAAATGTAACCCCAACGACAACCCGAGCCTCATCTTCTCCAGGCGCTGCATGGACTTCATCGCCTCCCCGCCCGACGCCCAATGGGACGGCGTCACGGTCCTCGAGGCGAAATGACCCCACCGGGGGGCGCCCGTTTCGCCTCCCCTTATGTCACGATAACACCCTAAGGATACGAAATGATACCCCGTAACATAACCCTTGCTATATTTTCCATAACACTCGCCCTTATCATAACCCTAACCCCCGGCCCCCTCCGCGCCCAGGAAACGGGCGCGGGGAGCCCGGCCGATTCCGTCCCCGCGTCCGACGGGTCGGTCTACGGGCCCGATCCCGAGACGACCGCCCCAGCCGAGGCCACCCCGGAGGCGACGGCCGGGACCCCCGACGGGGCCACGGCCGGGCCGGACGCCCCGCCGGCCGAGACGCCCGACGCTACCGGCGAAACGACCGACGGCGCCGGGG
The DNA here is from genome assembly GCA_031278635.1 of Deltaproteobacteria bacterium. Lineage (GTDB taxonomy): Bacteria > Desulfobacterota > Desulfarculia > Adiutricales > Adiutricaceae > JAIRNQ01. Next base: position 8,768 of record JAITKA010000050.1, read on the forward strand.
AAATCCCCCTCGCCGCCGAGGGCGGCGGCATCGAGCCCCGGCTTCTGGCCGAGGCCGACTCCGGTGACGCCCACGCCCAGATGCGCGTGGCCCTGGCCTACTTCGAGGGCGTTTTGGTCGAGCCAGACCCGGCCAAGGCCTTCGAGTGGTTCCTAAGGGCCGCCGAGGGCGGCCACCCCGACGCCCAGTACAACGTGGCCCTTTTCTACGACCAGGGCCTGGGCGTGAAAAAGGACGGGGCCAAGGCCCTTGAGTGGTACCGCAGGGCCGCCGAGAACGGCTCCCCCCTGGCCCAGTTCAACCTCGGCGTGGCCTACGATAACGGCGACGGGGTCAAGGTCGACAAGGCCCAGGCCATCTCCTGGTACTCCAAGGCCGCCGATCAGGGCTACGCCAACGCCCTTTTCAACCTGGCCTACTCCTACGACACGGGGGACGGGGTCGCCATCGACCGCGACCTCGCTTACGGCTACTACGTAAGGGCCGCCGAGCAGGACCACCCCGGGGCCCAGTACTACCTTGGCCTTTGGTACCTGAAGGGCGGCAAGGAATTGCCGCCCAACCGCGTCGAGGCCAGGCGCTGGCTGAGCCTCGCCGACCAGAACGGCTTCACCCTGGCCAAGGAAGCCCTGGAAAAGGAATTCAAGTGAAAACGCCCACGCCCGGCCGATGCGGCCGGGCGTGGGTTTTGGGGCCCCTCTCCGGGAAGCCGCCTTCCGGCGCGAGCCGCGGGCGGCCAAAATCACGGCAGGGGGCGAGAAAAGCGTGGCCCAACGCCCGGAAGGCCAAAGGTTACGGCGTCTGGGCCTGGTTAATTTCACGGGAACATAGGCGAGGGTAAAATGAAATCGCCCGTATTTAAAAAGAGGTATGCCAAAGAAATCGCCGCCAAGGCCAAAGCCGAGAAGGCCAGGGCCGCCAAGGGGATAACCAACGAGATTTTTGGTGCCGTTCCCTCGTGGATTCGGCCCTTGCTGGATGACCTAAAAGCCTTCTCGCCCAAATTCGAGGAGATCAAATGGCGGACCAACTACGCTTTCGAGGAAGACCGGCGCGATTTCATCTTCAAACTCACGGCGCTTTCCTCCGCCTTCCCCGATACGGGAGTCCGCCCGGACATGGAAGAGGATGAGCTCCAAAAGGTAACGGACCAAAGCGACAAGGATTTGCTGAGAGAGCTTTGGGAATTATCTTCCGGCACCACGGATGAGGCATCCCTCTTGGCAACCATGAAATTCGAATACTCGAGTCATGTCATGTTCGATATATTTCGGGCCACGAAGGCGGGGAGCCTGTTATTTGACGTATCCGGGATGAACGAAGACGCCCGCCGGCAATTCAGGGAAAGGATGGCCGTGGTCGAGGAATTGCGCCAAATATGCGGCAACGGCGGCTTTCTCGCCTGGGACGTGGGCGAGCGCATCGTCATGTGCCGCCGCGCCTATGCCATCGGGCTCCTTTCGAGGAAAAGGTTTTGGCAGATCTGCGATTCGATGGCCGCCCGGGTCGCGGCGTATTATGACAATTGGGGCGATTACGCGATTTCCTACGTCTGCGGCGACATATTTTATATCTTGGGCAGATTGTCCAAGGATCGCGTGTCCCAGCGCAGCGTGTCCACCTACATACGGGGTAAGTTTGCCCGGATGCGGGAATTGAGCGTACCGGGCGGGGTTTGGCGCTCATTCGGCTGGCCGAGGTACGACCGGGAAGCAAAGAAACTGGCGATTGCCATGAAGGATATCATCCCCATGGTTCCCGACTGGGAAGAACCAAAAAGCTGTCTCGCCTCCGACCGCATCACGGTTGACGGCGCGAAGGTGGGATACATGCGCTACGAGAGACCCACCTCTGGCGGGGACAGCGGCTGGGTATTGGCCGCCGGGGACGAGAGCGACGAATATATGCGCGATCCCAAAAACATGGGCACTTACGACATAAACGCCATCTGCAATTACGACCCGGATATCACGGAATTCATCGATTTTCAAATCGGATGCGTTATAAGGCGATCCAACGGGGGCGACCTGCGGTTGGTATCCCCCAAATGGGTGATGGTGGTGCTCACGGTGGCGAGGGGAATCGGCAAAGCGTTAGGGTGGCTGATGGTCTGAATATCGCCTCTGGCGCCGCTTTGGGGGCCGCCGAACGTTGGCCGCACCCGAGCCCCGGGTTGCCAATGGTGGACTGGAAACAGCGTGGAATAGAAACGGTAAATTTTATTTTATCACCATATAACATCTTGTTTATACTTTTTTCCCTAAAATCATTTATCTAAAACTACTTTATAACTATCTTGATCTTTAAAAAAAATTAAAGCTGTTAACACTACCACAAAAAGCCTTAACGTCAATGACTTTTCCCGAATGGGAAGTTGAGAATATTGGCAACCTAGAATCTTCACCAAAAAGCAAACATAGATTTATTCGCTTCTCACCGTCTCGGTTGTAACCCCATGCCAAATACTGAATTTGGCCCGAATATGATGATATCGATGTAATATCCTAGGCTAGGTACAATAC